>WQYW01000056.1 GCA_009781045.1 Alphaproteobacteria bacterium | reverse complement strand
GTCGGGAACCCGATGGGCGCAACACCTGCACTCTGGAACCCCCGGCTGGCAGATTTTCAGGAGACCTGCCGCCGGTGGCTGCGCCCATGTCCAGCGCCCGTAATGGTTCGAAGCTGTGGATTCAGCGCTCCAGAAGTCGGGTTCACTCTATGTTCCAGCCATGCGGTGTCAAGAGGAAATTCAAAAAGGAATGGCTTTTATTTGGTCGTCCGTTGAAAGAGGGGCGTACCGGTGACAAGCGTCCAGAGAAGGAACTGTGGCTTGTGAGACCAGTTCGCGTCCTGCGGAGGCCTGACGCCGCATGGCCAGCGCGGGAAGTTCCCGTGTCCCAGGGAACAACGTCTGAGGACGAAGCCGGCTTTAAGTTCCACCTGTGGCGGGTTTCATTCCTGCCAGCGCTGGGTGTAACACGCGATCCTCACGATCTATGGTAGAAGTAGGCGGGTGGCCATGGAGAGCGAAAAACATGACGTCGACGACGACTTCGGCATCGTACGCATCATCGCGACGATCAAGGCCCTCGCGCACAGCCATGATGGCGAGGAGGACAGGTTCCGCGCTGCGCAGGCTCGCAGATGTTCTGGACCGGATTTCGGACATGCCCATGTCCCGTCTCCATGTCCCGTCACCATGTCCCGCCTCGATTGAGTTGCTTCCATGGGAGTGGAGGAGGCTGCGCAAAGCGCAGGTGCGGGCGCGGCCGGGGAGGCAATCGCAGCCTGAACCAGCCTCAACGGACCGGAGGGATGGTCGCCGGCGGAAGGCCTCTTGCGCCTTGCGCCTGCGCCAGCGTGACAGGTTGTGATCGGCTTTCGTCATCACCTGAGTTCCACCATCCACCACCTTCGAGCAGCAACCAACATCTTTGCTGGCCCGAATCTGCCTGACGCCGAAAATCATTTCCTCAAGGCCCAGATCGTGGCCGAATTGTACCGACGGACCGGTAGTTTACAGAAGAGATCGGCGGGTGTATGGATGGGCATTTCGCAACCTGAAGTCTCCCGGCTCTTCAAAGGCCACTTCCGTGAATATACCGAACGCCTGCTGAGATTTCTGACGGCCTTCGACATGGACGTCGAAATTGGCACGCGGCCACGCGGCAACCCGACGCCGAAGACAAGGGGGTGCGTCTTCTTCAGTCCTCGAAAGCGAGGGACCAGAGCGGCCAAGGTGCTGCCGGTGTGATTTCACGTGCCGCCCTGGCCTTCCGGAGGCCAACCAAAGCCTCGCGCCCCGCGCCACGGATCCCGCTTGTCCAGCGCAAACAGTTCCGGTGCCGCCTTTCGCGGTGCATGCCCCGGATTGCAGACGATATTCCTCCGCGGCATCACGCGTCAGGAACGCATTGCGGCCTGCGCTTCTCGCGGCGATCTGCGCTTCTCGTGCTGATGTCCCTTCAATCTTCAATCCAATTGAACTCGTTTTCGCAAAGACGGAAGCGGAGTTTGCGCCAGATGGAGGAGGGGTCCGGGCCTGATGAACGCGGTCGGAAAGACGTTGGAGGTTGGAGGAGATGACACTGGAAGACTGTACGCGATTTATATGTCATCGCGGGCATGTTCAAACGTGACCGGGACCAGCTCCATTCCTCCGTGTTGGGAACGACGCTTCGTGTTAGGCCTGAGAAAGGTCAAGGTACGGATTTATGTAACTGAAACCCGGACGGTCGCCTGCCCCGGAGAGCGCTGGTGGCATTCGAAGTGCTGTGTTCGACGATCGGGGTGTCGAAGAGCGCAACGCGGGAAGTCCGAGCGTTGCGTTCTGTGGAGCCGGCAGGCGGGTGGCTGCCCGGCAGGCGGTCTCGCCAGACCCTGTCCCGACCCCTGGCCGGCTTTGTCCGGAGCGCATGAATTTGGGATCTGGAGGCCGGCGGAGGGGAAATCGGGAGTGGGCGATGCCTCCCGACCGGTGGCAAATTGGTTGTATTGGTTGGCGTGGCGTGAGATAAGTCCGGCGGGAATGTCCCAACGACTCGGAATAGAATTGACCAATCTTACCCAAGCGAACGACGGCAGTCATCGCCTCCGTGAATTCCTCACCAGCGCCATTACGGAAGGGGCGTATCCACCTGGGGCGAGGCTTCCAACCGAACGGCATCTTGCAGAGCAATTTGGCGTCACCCGGACCGTGGCACGCGGGGTTCTGGCGCAACTTGAGGCGGAGAACCGGATCCGGCGGCATGTCGGCCGTGGCACTTTTGTGGAACCCCCCCCCGACCTTGAGCATGCTGCCATCTCCTGCAATGTGCCGATGGGCAGCATCAGCCCGGCGGAGTATATCGAGACCCGCCTGCGGTTTGAACCCGAACTGGCCTGGATGATCGTCACCAGCGCTACCGCTGGGGACTTTGAGCGAATGGAATGGCTGTTGACGAAGGGTGAACGGG
Organism: Alphaproteobacteria bacterium; assembly: GCA_009781045.1. GTDB lineage: Bacteria > Pseudomonadota > Alphaproteobacteria > Rhizobiales > Xanthobacteraceae > Bradyrhizobium. The sequence goes on along the minus strand of WQYW01000056.1, from coordinate 26,868 downwards.
CGTCAACCCGCGAGGAATTCGAGTTGGCGGATGCCACTTTTCACCAGGCGCTTGCGGCGGCGACGCATAACAAGCTTGCAATCGCGATGTACGAGATAATCCACTCGATCCGGCACGAGCATCACATGTGGAGTGTATTGCGGGTGGCAAGCAAAGCGGGTGACCAGCGCGAGGTTTTCCAGCGGGAACACGTCAGGATCGTGGAGGCTTTGAAGCAGCGTGACGCGGAGACGGGGCGTGAGCTGATGGCGCAGCATATTCGCGCGACCCGCCGCCGCATGCTTGACGTCTGAGCGCGGAAAAGAACCGTTTCAGGGATTTCGGGCGAAGCTGTCGGGAGTTGGCAGCAGCCGTCGCAATCGGCCATGGTCTGCGACGGCAGGTGGTGATGGGCGTCGTTGGCGAGGACGGCGTCCCCCGGAGGAAGGTTCGGAAATTTCCGCTCATGGACCCGGCGATGGAGGGACTGGAGAAAAACTTCGGGAGGTCGAAGCCCCGGTTCAGCATGGATGATTTGCTGCTGATACCGGGGGTCGAGTGGCAGTTTTGCACACAGCGGCGGCTATTTCCCGAGGGGACCCTGCTCTTTCCGGGGAAAGCAGCGGTTCCCGTGGTCTTCTGATTGGCACGGCCGGTCGCGCCTCATGTCTCTGTCGCCGCACAGATCTCATGGGGCGGCCAGTGCGGTGCCGCGCGGCACCGTCCGTTCACTCGCGAGAACTTTGGCCACACGGCACAGTGCGGACTATTCCGCAGCAGGTGCCGCCGCACGGACGTCGGCGTCGACGCCTGCCTCGAACCGGGTGAAGTTGCTTCGGAACATGGCGACCAGCGCGCGTGCGGTCTGGTCGAATTCGTCCTTGTCCTTCCATGTGTTGACAGGGTCGAGGATTTCGGCGGGGCCGTCCGGCAGGGCCGTGGGCACGGCAAAGCCGAAATATTTGTCGGTGCGAAAAGGGACGTTTCGCAGGCTGCCGTCAAGCACCGCAGCAAGAAGGGCGCGGGTGAGGGTGATCGGCATCCGCTTGCCGACGCCGTATTTGCCGCCGGTCCAGCCGGTGTTGATCAGCCAGCAGTCAACCCCGTGATTTGCGATAAGGTCCCGCAGCATGTTGCCGTAGACACTGGGGTCGTGGGGAAGGAAGGGCGAGCCGAAACAGGTTGAAAATTCCGGCTGTGGCTCGCGAGCGAGGCCGCGCTCGGTTCCGGCGACCTTGGCGGTGTAGCCGGACAGGAGGTGATACATCGCCTGTGCCGGCGTGAGTTTGGCGATCGGCGGCAGCACGCCGAAGGCATCCGCTGCGAGCATGACGACGTTGCGCGGGTGCGGCCCGAGACCGGTGGTCGATGCGTTGGGGATGAAGTCGAGCGGAAAGGCCGAGCGGGTATTCTCGGTTTTGGAACCGTCATCGAAATCAACCTCCCGCGTATTCGGGTCCAGCACGCAGTTCTCGAGAACGGCACCAAAACGCCTGCTCGCGGCATAGAGTTCCGGCTCGGCTTCCTGCGACAGGTTGATGCACTTGGCATAACAGCCACCTTCGAAATTGAAGAGCCCGTTCGCTCCCCAGCCGTGCTCGTCATCCCCGATCAGCGTGCGCTTCGGATCGGCCGACAGCGTCGTCTTTCCGGTGCCCGAGAGACCGAAGAAGATCGCGGCATCGCCTTGCGGCCCGACGTTGGCCGAGCAATGCATCGGCAGGATGCCGCGCTGCGGCAGGTAATAGTTCAGTGTGGTGAAGACGGATTTTTTGATCTCGCCGGCATAGAACGTGCCGCCAATCAGGACGATCCCGCGGGCAAAATCGATGGCAACGACATTCTCCGAGCGGCAGCCATGGCGTGCCGGATCGGCGCGGAAGGTCGGGATGTCGATGAGCGTGAGGTCGGGGACGAAGCCCGCCAGGTCAGCCACCTCAGGGCGGATCAGGAGCGTGCGGATGAAGAGCGAGTGCCAGGCCAGTTCGGTGAAGACACGGGTCCGGATCCGGAAATCCGGATCGGCGCCACCATAGAGATCCTGGGCGTAGAGGGTCTTGCCTTCGGTGTGGCGGAGGAGGTCCTGGTAGAGGGTTTCGAACTGCGTCGACGTGATCGACTGGTTGCCGGCCCACCACATCTGCTCGGTGGTGGCGTCACGTACCGTATACTTGTCCTTCGGGCTGCGGCCCGTGAACTCACCGGTGTCGGCACAAATGGCGCCGTCCGCAGTCAGCTCAGCTTCGCCCGCCGCCAGAATATGTTCATAGAGTTGTGCTGCGCGGAGGTTCCAACGGACCCCCTTGAGATTGCGCAAACCAAATTTGTCGGCACCGTAGGCACCGTTGTGTATGCCCGTTTCCTGCACGAAGAGCTCCTTGGAATCCGTGTTCGCTAAACCACATTGGCCAACCAATACCTCGTCCTGTTACCGATTTCTCTGGCGCCACGCAACCAATTTGCTGATTGATCCGGCTTGGTTGCGGATCGGCTGACGGTGGCGGCGCGTGCGGTCCTGTCTGTATAAGGCAATTTAAACAAGATGATAGGTGGCATTCCAGGTGCGTTGTGGTCTCGCTTCGCCATGACGCTTATAGTGCAGTGCAAAACCAATCGAACCAATACCCCGATAATGGTTGACATTGGTTGGGACTTGCCCTCTATTGCCCCAAAGAAGCCGGGGAGGAGAGGGCGGGATGTCTCAATCTGTCGTTGCTGTGCGTGGCCTGCCACGGTTGGGCGGATTTCAACGCCTGCGTGGATCCCTGTCGCCATGGCAGGTGCGGTCGGGAGCCCCGGTTTTCTACGGCGCGTTTCACGAACTCAGGCTTTGTTCAAGGATCAGAGGTGCCTTCCCGGCCACACCGGCACGCGTTCCGGCATGCAACCGTGTTGCCACCAGCGAGCTGGGAAAGGAGACCCTGGCATGACAGGGCAGGCAGCGGTGACGGCGCCAGGGAGCGCGGAGAGCGGCGCGGAGGGCGGTATTTCGCCCGACGTCAGGACACGGATCTACCGGCTGTTGCTTGAGACCCGCCATTGTGAGAAGCGTGCCGAAGACCTGTTCCTCCAGAATCTTGTCAAAGGTACCAGCCATCTTGCTCTCGGCCAGGAAGCCGTCGCGGCCGGTGTTTCTGTCGCAATGCGGCCGGATGACTACGCCTTCCTGACGTTCCGCGGACATCATCATGCGATCGCGCGCGGGATGTCGATGACAGCCGTGCTCGGCGAACTGATGGGCCGGCAGTGCGGCGCCATGGCTGGCAAGGGAGGCTCGATGCACCTGGCGAGTGCCGGGCACAATGTGATGGCGTCCTATGCAATTCTCGGTTCGCAACTGACGATCGCAAACGGCGCGGCGTGGTCGGCGCAATATCGTGGCACGGATCAGGTGGTGGTCGCTTTCTTCGGCGATGGAACGGCAAATATCGGCGCGTTCCATGAAGCGCTCAATCTGGCGGCAGTGTGGAAACTGCCGGTCATCTTCGTCTGCGAGAACAACATCTATATGGAATATACCAGGACCGAGGACGTGACCCCGGTGAGGCATCCCGCAGCCGATCGGGCGGGCGGGTATGGCCTGGAGCGTATCGTCATTGATGGCAACGACGCCGACATCGTCTACTCGACGACGAGGGACGCGATTGCCCGCGCTCGCGCCGGCGCGGGGCCGGCGATGATTGAATGTCTGACCTATCGCCAGAGCGGGCATTCGCGCGCCGATCCCGCGAAATACCGGCCGGAGGGCGAACTGGAGGCATGGAAACTGCGTGACCCCGTGGAGAATTATCGCAGACGCCTGCTTGATCTTGGCTTCACCGAAACCGTGTTGCTGGAAATGGAAAGAGACGTGAAGGCCGCCGTTGAACGGGCGACGGAAGAAGCAAAACGTTCGCCGGTGCCGGCGGTTGATGCGGCACTCACGGATGTCTGGGCGGATGGAGGATGCGCGTGGCGGAACTGAGCTACAGGGAAGCGGTCGCTGCAGGTATTGCGCAGGAAATGGACCGCGATGAACGCGTCGTATTTCTTGGCGAGGATATCGGTGCCGCAGGAGGGGTTTTCAAGGCAACGGTCGGGTTGCTCGAACGCTTCGGTGCCCGCCGCGTCAGGGATACCCCGATTTCAGAACAGGCAATTCTGGGCGCGGCAATGGGCGCGGCGATGACGGGTTTGCGACCAATCGCCGAGATCATGTTCTCGGACTTCCTCGCGGTGTGCTGGGACTACGTCGCAAACGAGATCTCGAAAACCCGGTATATGACCAACGGGCAGTTCACGTTTCCGATGGTGATCCGTACCGCCAACGGAGCGGGATCGCGCTTCGGGGCGCAGCACTCCCAGAGCGTTGAGAACTGGGTGATGGCTGTTCCCGGAGTGAAGGTGGTCGCGCCCTCGTCGCCTGCGGATGTGAAAGGGTTGCTGGCGGCGGCGGTTCGGGATCCGGATCCGGTAGTATTCTTTGAGCACAAATCCCTTTACGCGACCAGGGGCGAGGTCCCCGATGGGGAGCATGTTGAGGAACTGGGCAGAGCCAGGGTCCTGAGGAAGGGAAACGACGCTACCATTGTGGCGCTTGCGGCGATGGTCCCGCGCTCGCTCGAGGCGGCCGGGATCCTCGAGAGGGAGCACGGCATCTCCGCAACCGTGGTGGATGTCCGCTCGCTGGTGCCACTGGACACGCAAACCATCCTCGCCGAGGTCTCAAGGACCGGACGCCTGTTCACCGTCGAGGAGAATCCCAGGTTATGCGGATGGGGCGCGGAGATCGTCTCGATTGTGACGGAAGAGCTGTTTTACGACCTTGATCAGCCGACGATCCGGATCACGACGCCCCATATACCCCTGCCGGCCGCGGACGGTCTTGAGGACGCGGTGATTCCGTCGGTTGCGAGAATCGTAAGCGACGTGCGCAAATGGCTGGATTGAGCTGAGGGAAGCAGATGGGCTACCAGATTCCGGAAGTATCGAAGAAGCTGTTCATTGGTGGAGAGTGGATCGACAGCAGTGACGGATCGCATATTGAGGTGATTGATCCCGCCACCGAGGCCACGCTGGCTGTGGTTTCCAGTGCCACCGTCAAGGACGGCATGGCGGCGGTGGCGGCAGCGCAGAGCGCGGCCGCCGGCTGGGCTGCGACTTCGCCGCGCGATCGGGGGGAACTCCTGCGGCGTGCGTTTGAGGAAATCAGCGCGCACCGGGATGACCTCGCGCGTCTGATCACGCTCGAAAGCGGCAAGGCGTGGGGGGAGGCCGTTGGTGAGGTGCGTTATGCTGCGGAATTCCTGCGCTGGTTTGCCGAGGAGGCGGTGCGCATCCAGGGGGATATCGGCACTGCGCCATCGGGCGCCAATCGCATCATGGTGTTGCGCCAGCCCATTGGTGTTGCTGTCTTTGTGACGCCGTGGAATTTCCCTGCGGCGATGGCGACGCGCAAGATCGGACCGGCGCTGGCTGCGGGTTGCACGGTGGTGCTGAAACCGGCGAAAGAGACGCCGCTCACCGCGCTCGCCATGGCGGATTGCTTTCAGCGGGTGGGCCTTCCGGCGGGGGTCATCAACGTGGTGCCCTCAAACCGGTCCGGCGCGATGGTCGATGCCATGCTGCATGATGACCGGGTGCGGAAACTGTCGTTCACGGGCTCGACCGAGGTCGGGCGCACCCTGCTCCGGAGCGCGGCGGACAATATCGTCAAGTGCTCGATGGAACTGGGTGGCAACGCTCCTTTCATCGTTTTCGCCGACGCCGATATGGAACTGGCGGTGCAAAGCGCGATGGTGGCGAAGCTGCGCAACGGCGGTGAATCCTGTACGGCGGCAAACCGCTTCTATGTCCAGGCTCCTGTGGCCAGGGAATTTGCGCAACGTCTGGCGGCGGCCATGGCAACGGTCAGGACAGGTCATGGTCTGGATCCGGACGTGCAACTGGGCCCGATGATAAGCGAAAAGGCGCGGGGCGAGATTGCGAAGCTGGTCGATGGGGCCCGCGCTGCGGGGGCCACGCTTCTGTGCGGGGGGCGCGCACCGGACGGCAAGGGTTTCTTCTATGAACCAACGGTGCTGGCGGACGTATCCCACCAGGCGGACATCCTGCGGGAGGAAATATTCGGGCCGGTTGCTCCGGTTGCAAGCTTCGACAGCGAGGAAGAAGTGGTGGCGCTGGCGAACGATACCCCGATGGGCCTGGTGTCATTCGTGCATACCAGTGACCTGGGGCGTGCGTTACGGGTTTCGGAACGGATCGAATCGGGAATGGTCGGGGTCAACAGAGGGGTTGTCTCCGACCCGGCGGCCCCCTTCGGCGGCTGGAAACAGAGCGGGATCGGACGTGAAGGCGGGGGCGAGGGGATCCTGGAATACCTGGAATCCAAGTACATCTGCGTTGCGTGGTGAGGGCGAAGATGGACGTCGTGATGCCGCAGCTGGGCGAGACCGTGCGTGAGGGCACGGTGTTGTCGTGGAAGAAGCAGGTTGGCGATGAGGTGCGTGTCGACGAGCCGCTGTTTGAGGTCGAGACCGACAAGGTGACGATGGAAGTGCCGGCTCCTGCCAACGGCATCCTGACGCAGATCCTGGTCGAGGAAGGCATGCAGGTGAAGGTCGGGACGAGGCTTGCGATCGTCACCGAGTTTGCTGAGGCGCGCCACGCCCAGCCCCAGCCGGTCACTGCGGCCGCCGAGGCGGCGGATGGTAATGGCGGAGTGAGGCTTCGGGACGAAGGCGTGGCTGCGCTGGCGGTGGTGAGAGGCGCGAAGCTGTCCCCGGTGGTGCGGCGGTTGCTCGCCGAAAACAGCCTGGCTGCGGATGCGATCAGGGGAAGCGGTCGGGATGGCAGGATCAGACGTGCGGATGTGCTCGCCTATCTGGAACGTGGCCACAGCGCAGGCCCCGGGGCGGAAAGGCGCGCGGATGCCGCGGTGGCGGCGGTCACGGCAATGCCGGTTACGGACGTCGGTGGCGACGACTACGTGGTGCCGTTGACCAGGGTGCGAAGGGCGACCGCGGCCCATATGGTTCGGTCCAGGGCCACAAGCCCGCACACGCTGCAGGCGGTGGAAGTGGATTTCCACGGAGTGGAACGGGTGCGGCGGGAGTTCGGCGCGGACCTGAAGGCGTCGGAGGGCTACGGACTTACCTATCTGCCGTTCATCGCCCGTGCGGTCTGCGAGGCCATCAAGGCGTTTCCGTACGTGAATTCGAGCTTCGGCAACGACGAGCTGATCGTGCATAAGCGGATCCATCTCGGAATTGCGGTCGATGTGAATTTCGAAGCCTTGATGGTGGCGGTGGTGCGGGATGCGCAATACCGCAACCTGCGTGGCATTGGCGCGGAAATCCATCGGCTCACCACGGCGATCCGCGCCTCCCGGGCCTCCTCCGACGACGTCTCGGGCGCGACCTACACGATCTCGAACTCCGGCAGCTTCGGAACGCTGTTCAGCGCCGCGATCATAAATCAGCCGCAGACGGCAATCCTGTCGACGGATGGAGTGCGCAAGCGAGCGGTCGTGGTCGAGCGCCCGGATGGAGATTCGATCGCCATCCGGCCCGTCGGTATCCTGGCGCAAAGCTTCGACCACAGGGCCTTCGACGGCGCCTATTCGGCCGCCTTCCTGCGGCGCCTGCGGGAGTTCATCGAGCAGCGGGACTGGGCCGCTGAGCTGTCGTGATCGGCGCATCGGCCATGAATGAAAATGCGTTGGAGCATGTCGAGGTGGTGGTGGTCGGCGGAGGTCCGGGGGGCTACGCAGCCGCCTTTCGGCTCGCGGATCTTGGCAGGCGGGTGCTCATTGTCGAGCAGAGTTCAGGTCTGGGCGGAGTCTGTCTGAATGTGGGCTGCATCCCGTCGAAAGCTTTGCTGCACGCAGCGCGGGTGGTCACCGAAGCGCGAGAGCTGGGCGGGCTCCGGCGCGAGGAGTCGTCCATCGATCTGGCGGCGGTCCGCAAGGCCCGGGATGAAGCGGTGAGGCGGCTCAGCGCCGGCCTGACCGCGCTGGCGGGAAGCAGGCGGGTTCATGTCCTGCACGGAACCGCCCGCTTCACGTCGGCAAACAGCATCGAGGTTTCAACCGCGGGTGGAACCCGGATGGTGCGTTTCGATCACGCGGTCATCGCCGTCGGGTCGACGCCGATTCGACTGAGCGGCGTGCCATACGGTCATCCGCGGGTCATGGAGTCGACGCAGGCGCTGGCATTTGAAGAGATCCCGCAGCGCTTGCTGGTGATCGGAGGCGGCGTGATCGGCCTTGAACTCGCCACCGTCTATCACGCCTTCGGTTCGAAAGTGACGATTGTGGAAATGTCCAGCCAACTCATCCCGCAGGCCGACGGCGACCTTGTGGAACCACTGGCGACAAGACTTTCTCACCAGTACGAAGCCGTCATGCTCGAGACCGAGCTGCTCGGCGTCGAGGATCGCGGAAATGAGCTGGCGGTCCGGTTGAAGAGGAAGGCAAATCCCGCGGTTGGCGGGGTCTTCGACAAGGTGCTGGTGGCGGTGGGCCGCAGGGCCAATGGCGGATGCATCGGCGCGGAGAATGCCGGGATAAACTGTCAATCGAGCGGCGTCATTGCCGTCGACCGGGACATGCGCACCAATGTAGCGCACATCTTTGCGGTTGGCGATGTCACGGGCGGGCCGATGCTTGCGCATAAGGCAAGCCATCAGGCAAAGATCGCGGCCGAGGCGGTGGTCGGACGGCGCATCGGGTTCGATGCCAGGTGTATGCCGGTTGTTGCCTACACGGATCCGGAGCTCGCCTGGACCGGCATGACCGAGCGCGAAGCGCGAACACAGGGGCGCGATGTCGAGGTCGCGAAATTTCCCTGGTCGGCGAGTGCGCGCGCTCTCACGTCCGGCTGTGGCAACGGGCTGACAAAACTGATCTTTGAAAGAACCTCACGCCGTCTGGTTGGGGCCGGAATCGTTGGCCGCGGTGCCAGCGAACTGGTTTCCGAACTGACGATGGGCGTTGAGATGGATGCGGAGATCGGTGACTTCGCACTTGCGGTCCATCCTCATCCGACCCTCGCCGAAACCATAGCTTTCGCGGCGGAACGCGCCGACGGCGCGCTCGTTGAGCTTCATGATCGGGGAAAGTAATGCATATTGCAGCGGTAGGGGGCCGGGTGCAGACCCGGCGCGACCGGGCCCGCGACGCGCCGGTTGACTGGATGAATTCGAACTCGGGTCGGTGGATCCGGGGTAGGGCCGGTCGGGGTCATTCATCGGGGTGAAGAATGCTTGTGATGGCGCGCCAGATCAGGGCGGCCCGGTCACTGCTCGGGTGGGAGCAGAATGATCTTGCGCAGCAGTCCGGGGTCGCCATTTCGACAATCCGGCGTCTCGAGGCGCTGAAAGACGCACCGCTCGGCGCCAATTTCGCGACGATCGAGAGGCTGAGATCCGCCTTCGAGGAGGCGGGAATCGAGTTCCTTGGGAACCCGTGTCCTGGCGTGAGACTCACGGGCGGAGAGCGCAACGTCGCGATCAAGACGGGACGTGCGCGTCGGGCGAGCGAAGACGAAGGCGGTTGTGCCGACGAGGACCGCCTCTGGACCGACGGACCGCCCGTGGGAACGAGTGTCGGCAAAACCTTCGGAGGGAATTGAAAATGCTCGAATCGGATTATGGACTTTCTGAGGAATTGCGCATGATGCGCGACACCTGTCGCGCATTCGTGGATGCCCATGTCACGCCCTTCATCCGGGAGAACTGGAAGCGGGAATGGCAGATGGATGTGGAGGGCCGGCTGCCGCTCAGGATTCTGGAGGAAGCCGACAAGTGCGGCATTCGCACCCTGGGTATTCCGGAAGAGTTTGGCGGCACGGAAACCGACCCGGCGACGGAAGCGCAAACCTTCGCGGTGCTCTGTGAAGAGGTCGCTCGCGGCGACTCGGGGCTCGCAGACAAGCTGAGCCAGAACTGGAAGATCACGCGTGCGCTGCGCTACCTGGCCCCACGCCACATCCAGCAGGAGTGGTTTCCGAAGATCGTTGCCGATCCCTCCTTCCTTCTGGCGATGGCGGCGACCGAACCTCGCGGGGCCTCGGATCGGTGGCTGCCTTATGAAACGCCGGCAACGGCGCTGCAGACGCGCGCTGTGCTTGATGGAGATCACTGGGTCATCAACGGACGCAAGCAGTTCATCAGCAACGGTTATGACGCCAAGCTTTACTGCGTTGTCGTCAATACCAAACGGGGCGCGACGATGAGCGAAGGCTCGTCGGCGCTCGTCGTGCCACGGGACACTCCCGGCCTCAACGTGGTCCGCTGTAACGAAACCATGGGCGGCCGCTTCATGAACAATGGCGAGATCGAGTTCATCGACTGCCGGGTGCCGAAGGATCACCTGCTGGCGGAGCCCGATCAGTTTTTCAAAAAGTTTCCGATCTACCTGCGCCCCGGCAAAATCGTGCAGGCGGCGAAAAATCTGGGTGTCGGCATGGCGGCGTTCGAGCGCACCGTGGATTACGTTCAGAACTATGTTCAGGGTGGAAGGGTTCTGATCAAACACCAGGCTGTTGCCAGGCGTCTCGGCGACATGGCGACGCGGCTCAGTGCAACACGGACGTTGCTGCGGGCGGCGGCAATCGCGGTTGATGAACAGGCCCCCAACCAGGAAGCCCTGTGCAACATGGCCAAGGTGTTCGCGTCGGAGGAAGTCCTGAAGGTCGTGCAGCACGGCATGGAACTGCATGGCGGCAACGGCTCGATGCTCGAATTCGGCTACGAGAAGCTGTTCCGTGATGCATCGATTTTCCTGCACATGGATTCGACGGTGGATATTACCCACTTCAAGATCGTCAAGGCCATGTTCCCCTATACCGCCGGCAAATACGCCGGTCCGGAAGACTAGGAATGGAGGAGAGGGCAGTGACGGTGCGGCTCGCCTATATTTCGGATGGATTTCCGATGTGGCCGCTCCACATTGCCCGGTCGCTTGGGTTCTTTGATGGCGAAAAGATCGTCGTGCAGCCATTCATCACCGGGTCGTCCGGCAAGCAGATGGATGCACTGTGCAACGGCGGTTTCGACATCGGGATCCAGCTGCCGGATCACGTGGTGCGGGCGGTGAACCGCGGTTCGGATCTGATCGCGTTCATGGCGCCGGCTGTTGCGGCCGACATCAGCCTGATCGTGGTCGACGCCGTGCGCTCACTCGGCGATCTCAGAGGCAGGACCATTGCCGTCGATGGCGCGCGCAGCGGCTACGCTCTGCTGCTGCGCCGCATGCTGCGCGAAAGCGGGCTTAAGGATGCGGATTGGCGGTGCGCGGAAATCGGCGGCACGAAAGAGCGGGTCGCTGCGCTGCGCGGCCGGCGGGCGGCGGCGGCGTTCATCAATCCGCCGTTCGACAGCGCCTTGCTGGCTGACGGCTTCGTGCGGCTTTCCTCGACGCGCGATGCCTTTCCTGATTATCCCGGGATCGTCGCTGCGGCCCGGCGATCATGGGCGAAGGACCATGGCGAGGAACTGGTTTGCTTCATCCGCGCTTACCAGCGGGCGATGGTCTTTCTGGCCGATGCGCAAAATCGCGAGGTGGCGCTGGATGTCGCCTGCGAAAGTTTCGCGGTCGATCGGAGCGCCGCGGCGCGGGCTTTCGATGCCCAGGCGGGGCAGGCGGAACCGGCACTCTCGGCCGCAGCAATGACCGAGGTGATTGATGTGGTGTGGGAGTGCGATGGGCTGACGCAGCGGAAGCTGGATGGAGCGCAGCTCATCGACCTGCGCTACCTCAAAGCCGCCAGGCGGTGATCTTCACGGAGAAAAGGGTGCGATGATGAATGCGGATGCGAAATGCGGCAAGGTCTGGAGCGCGATCATCGGCGGGAGGCCGGTCGATACCACATCAAGCGAAACCTTCCTGGTTCGGGAGCCAACCACTGCTGCGGTGATCGCGCGGGTGCAGTCGTGCACAGCGGAAATCGTCGCCAACGCGGTCGTCGACTCGCGGCGTGCCTTCGACGAAGACTGGCGGCATCGCTCGCCCCGGGAACGAGCGGAACTGCTGCGCAGGGTTGCCGCGCGGCTGCGGGATCACGTCGACGAACTGGCGGAACTCGAAGCGCGCGAGGTCGGCAAGCCCAAGCGCGATGCGCTCCGCCTTGATGTCACATTCAGCCATGCCTGCTTCGACTATTTCGCTGGTCTGTGCGACAGTCTGCACGGCGAAATTCTCCATCAGGGTGTGATCGAGGCGCGGGTCGTTTACGAGCCCTATGGCGTTGTTGCGGCCATTCTCCCCTTCAACTGGCCGCCGATGCATTTTTCCAAGAAGTGTGCTCCGGCGCTCGCTGCCGGTAACACGGTGGTGATCAAGCCGGGCGAGCAGGCCCCGTTGTCGGTGATGCGCATGGTTGAAATCGCGAACGAAGTGCTGCCCCCCGGCGTTCTCAATTGTGTCACCGGGCTTGAAGCGGGTGTGGCGTTGACCAGCCACCCGATGGTGGAGCGCATCACTTTTACCGGGGCGACATCCACGGGGCGGCGGGTGCTGGAGAGTGCGGCGAAAAACGTCACCTATGCGACGATGGAACTGGGCGGCAAGAACTGCCTGCTGGTCCTGCACGACGCCGATCTGACGGTGGCGGTCGATGTCGCACTTGAAGGCATGTTTTACAATAACGGCGAGGCGTGTACCTCGACGTCGCGAATCCTGGTCCACGATTCCGTCTACGAGGAATTCAAGCGGCGCTTTGTCGCGGCGACCGAAAAGCTGGTCGTTGGAGACGGCCTCGATCCCAATACGGACATCGGGCCGATGGTCGATGCCCGGCAGATGGAGCGTGTGCTGGGCTACATTGACATCGCGCTCAAGGAAGGTGCGAGGATCGTGATGCAGGGCAGGATCCCTCAGGATCCGCGGTACAGGGACGGCTATTGGGTCGCCCCGACGATCCTGGAGGGCGTCACCGCCGGGATGACGGTGGCGCAGGAAGAGATATTCGGGCCGGTGGCCTGTCTGATGCGCTTCACCGACGAGGCGGATGCGATCCGGATTGCGAACGGAACGCAATTTGGTCTCACGGCGGTGATGGTCACAAGAGACGAGGCGAGGGCGTGGAAAATCGCACAGAAACTGGAAGCGGGCATGATCTTCATCAACAACTACATGCGCCGGACCATGCTGGGTTCGCCATTTGGCGGTGTCAAGGGAAGTGGCTTTGGACGCGAGAATTCGCCGGAAACGCTGAAAGAATTTGTCCGCGCCAAGAACATCCGGTTCCCATCGGGGCATGGAAAGATCCCGACCTGGCCGCCGGTTCAGTGAGAACGTGGCGGCTGACGGCGCCGACGGATGTCAGCCATCTGAACTTGAGGTCGGCGCATGGGATGGAAGATCGGGGCTCCCCGATGCCGGGTCACCCCTTATTGGCGACACGTCCGGCGAGGCAGTGCCGCAGCAAGCTGCCGACCTCGCCGGCGCTGGCAGCCGGCGGCCGAATTGAAACTGCTGCACCTGCCCGGGCCGAAGCTTCAGGTTTCCAGGGCAGTACCGGATGGCAGCGACTTAAAGAGAAAGCCAGGGATTGCGCGGTACGCGCAAAACGCCGAGAGGAGGCACGTGGGGTGCCGTGGTGCAGGGGACGGAAGCTGGCAGTCTCATGGAAAGCAGGCCATCCTGCTGGATGCGCGGGAAGGCCAATGGGCGCCAGCGCTCAACCCGGTCGGCGTCGGCGACCGCTTTCGCGCAGCCTCAGAATTTGGCTGGATCGGGGAAGTCGGAGCATGCGCCAGGCGCTTGCGATATCGGATGCAAAGCCGTGGCAGGGCACCCTCAGCGGTCGCCGCCGGCGTTGGGCGCACTGTTCGCCATCACGGCGCTCGACAAAGCGATGGTTTCATGGGGCGGTGACGCCAGCGGCCCGCCGACCGTGCGTTGTGAGATACATCAAATTGTATCTCAGATGCCAGTTTTTGTATGGATGTGTCCCGGCGACAACTCAGCATATATTGTGGCGACCGGTGACTGCGGCACCCTTGCCGTGCTGTCCCGTTCGTGTTCGGTATAGCGCAACAAATTCTTTTATGAGGGAACAATAGCCACCGCACCCGGCGGGCGGTTCCCGATGGTTTCTGATGTGTGCCGGATGATGGAAGCGGCTCCTCCCGCGTCCGGTGGAACGTTCCGGAAGAATACCGCGCCACACACGCGGAGCGTTCGGAAGGCGTCCGATGCCTGCGGACACGGCGTGAAGGGGAGAGCGTGGAAAGCGACCTGGATCTGCACCCATATACCGGCGACGCATTGGCGCGCAATTTTCGAGCAGCGGGATTTTACAGCATGTCTGCGGTTCTACTTGCATTCGGTTTCTCCTGGATGATCGTATCGGCCCTGATTGGCCTTGTTCTCGGTGCCGGGCACGACGGACATATCTCGCGTCTCGCCGCGCAGGCGGGGCAAGGCGATTTGCTCGGCCATAATCGTGAGGCGCAGACATTCAAGACGAGGGCGACGGCGCACGGGCACAGCTTTCTGTTTGCAGTCGTGACGGTGCTGATTGCCCTGGTCGTCGAGCGGTTGCCGTACCCGGGCACCCTGTTGTGGACGATTTCCGGCGTTCTCATCGCTGCAGCGGTGCTTTGGACCGGTGCGGCGCTGAAGCCGATACGTGTGTTGATGGGTGTCGCTGATGTGGCCTTGCTCATCGTGCTCGCAACAGTGGCGGCCGGGCTGGTGATGAACGCGTATCTCCTGGCGCATTGAAGGATGTGCAGGATCCTCAATGTCTGCAAGCAGTGGAGGGAATTGGAAGTCGCAACACGGTGAAGGAATGAAACGGAACTGCCGCGGACGCTGGAGCGCTGCTGGGTGCCCAGCCTGATCGTGGCATGCGTTGCAGCATGTCAAGATACTTGCCTGTCATCCTGTAGCAGCATTGAAGCAAGGAAATGAGTTGGTTAAAATCACTTGACATGCTGAATTCGCCAGTCCAATTTTGCGAATAATAAGTCTGTTTCCTGGCTCCCGATCCGGCGACGGTAAAGCCTGGTTTTGGCGGATGAAGGCGGGCAGCCGCACACGGTCGTCCGAGCAGGGTAATCAGGCGGATTTGCGAGAAAACAGAAGCCGGATAGTGGATAGACGGCGGGATAGAAAATCTGAGGAGAACGCTGACAATGTCGCTGACCAATTTCATACCGACACCTGATTTCGACGAATACCGGGAGCGGTTCAAGGAGCATTACAAGCTCGAACGCCGCGAGGATGGTGTCATTCTTGTCCAGGCCCATACCTGCGGCGGCCCGATCCAGCTCAGCGTCGAGAACCATCGTTCCGTCGGGCAGCTCTTCAAGACCATCGGCGCGGATCCGAAGAACGAGGTGATGATCTTCATGGGAAGCGGGGACGACTTCATGATGGACGCGGACCCGCAAGGTTTCGCTCTTGAGCAGGAGGATCTCGCCCATTGGGCCTATGAATACGCCTACAAGGATGGCCGCATCAACGTCAGTTCGCTGATCAACGACCTGGAAATCCCGACCATCGGCGTTCTCAACGGTCCCGGCTTTCACTCCGAAATGGTCCTGATGTGCGACCTGACGATCTGCAGTGAGGACGCCGTCATCTACGATCTTCACTATGACATAGGATCTGTGCCGGGTGATGGAATCCACAGCTGCTTCCAGGAGCTGCTCGGTGTGAAGCGGGCTGCTTACGCCCTGCTGACGGGCGAAGCGATCGATGCGGAGACCGCGCTCAGATACGGCATGGTAAATGAAGTCGTACCGAAGAACCGGCTGGTTGAGCGTGCGTACCAGCTTGCCGATCATATCATGACACAGCCCCGCACGACCCGCCGCCTGACCACGCAGATCATCCGCCGACCGTGGCGACAGCGGATTACCAATGATCTCGACGGCGGTTTCGGGATCCAGATGTTCGGCCACCTTGCCAAAAAGAAGGCGGTGCACGGCAGGGGGCACATCAATTCGACCGGAGACTATGTTAGGAAGGGCCGGAAGAACAATTTCGACTAGGTGCCGCGAGCGCCGGCTGTCGCGCGAAGAGGATGAGAATTACACCGGCGAGGCAGGTGCTGAGCCCGGCGGCGTTCATTCAGGAGGACGGAGAGAGATGAAGGTAGCTTTCGTTGGTCTCGGGAACATGGGTTCCGCCATTGCCAACTGCATTCTTAACGCGGGCTTCGACGTGACCGTATTCAATCGCACGCGCGCGAAGATGGATCCCTTCATTGCGAAGGGGGCGAAAGGCGGCACCGACGTCGCGGATGCCGTGAAGGATGCGGACGTCGTCGTCACCAGCCTGATGGACGACAAATCGGTGCTGGAGCATGTCGGGATATTTGCAGGCGCCATGAAGGCGGGTGCGATTCATGTCTGCGTGACGACGGTGTCGCCGGAATGTTCGGACGAGGCGGCGAGGCGCCACGCGGAGGCGGGGAGCTTCTATGTCGCCGGACCGGTGGTCGGGCGGCCGGATGCAGCGGCCGCCGGTGCGCTGTTGTCCTTCCTGGCCGGTCCAACTGCGGCGGTCGAAACGGTTGAGCCGGTGTGCAAGGCCTATTCGAAGAAGGTCATCCGGGTGTCGGAGCGGGCAAGTGCAGCCAACATCCTCAAGCTCTGCGTAAATTACACCGTGATTTCGGTGATCGAGACCTTCAGCGAGGTCTATGCGTTTGCCGACAAGGCGGGTGCCAACCTCGACGCGCTGCGCGATTTTCTCGAGGAGGCGATGGCGCACCCGGCACTGAAGCTCTATGCGCGGAAGTTGCGGGCGCGGGACTTCGGCGGAAGAGGCGGTTTCACCATGACGGGTGGGAACAAGGATGTTTCGCTGATGCTGAAGGCTTCGGGCGAGGTCGGGGTTGATTTCGCGATCGGAAAAATCGCGAAGCGGAAGATGGAGACCGCGATCGCCGCTGGTATGGGCGAGCAGGACTGGAGTTCGATCTACGAGATCACCCGGAAGGAATCGGGGCTGGACTAGCTTCCGGGGCAATTGAAGTCCTGTCAGCGGGCGAAGTGATTACGGAGATCACGCACGCGGGGAACGACGAGGCGGGAGATTGGGAGGTGGAATCCCGTCTTCCGGAATTGACGAAAAGTTCGGAGACAGGACTGGCGCGCTGTGAAGGGCGCGGAGTGAGTGTTTGACAGTGCCCGTCAAGCGGCGCAACAGGAGGAGAGGCAATGAAGCTGGCGATTCAATTGTTCGCTGTGGTGCAGGCGCTGAAGTTCATGGCGCGCCGTCACGCCGCCTTTCGTGAGCGCCTCAAGGAAAAGGACATGGTCGTGCAGCTGAAGCTGCAGGATGATTCGCTCGGCCGTTACATCGAGTTCCGGAAAGGGAAAATCCTGTCCCGCGGGCGGCTGCATCCGGCGCCGGACGTCGTCATCTTCTTCAGGAGTGCGGAGATAGCGTCGAAATTCTTCTCGCCCAAGCCGGATTTCCTTTTCAACATCGATGCGATGAAAAACTTCAAGATGGGGATGATCGGGCCGGAGGATCTGACGAGCTGGCTGATGGAAACAATCAGCATGGCGCAGACTGTCGGATGGACTTTTGGCGAGGACGCCGGCAACGGCATTCGCCGGCTCACGAACAACAGCAACGGCGGCCCGCTGAACGTCTATGTGAAGGACGGCAAGATCCTGCGCATGACGCCGATCGAGTTCGGAGCAGAGGACAGTCCGCCTTGGACCATCACTGCGCGCGGTCGCAGCTTCACTCCCGTTCATCAGACCTCGGCGGCGCCCTATGCCCTTGCTTCGAAGTCCCTGATTTATTCGAAGGACCGGCTGTTGTATCCGATGAAGCGCGTGGATTGGGATCCGGAAGGCGCGCGCAATACGCAGAACAGAGGCATATCGGGGTACGAACGGATCAGCTGGGATGAGGCCCTGGATCTGGTTGCCAGTGAATTCATGCGGGTGAAGCGGGATTTTGGCCCCGGGGCAATCGCACTTTCCCACGGCTCGCACCACACCTGGGGGAACATCGGTTATTACCTGAGCTCGCTCTACCGCTTTTTCAACCTCGTCGGTTATACGAAAGTCGTGCACAATCCAGACAGCTGGGAGGGCTGGTATTGGGGAGCGGCGCATCACTGGGGCAGTTCGATGCGGCTGGGCGGCGGCGAGATGTTCGGCCAGGTCGAAGACGCACTCAAGGAGTGCGAGATGATGGTGTTCTGGTCGGCGGACCCGGAAGCCACCAGCGGCGTCTATGCGGGTTTCGAAGGGACGATCCGGCGCCTGTGGGCGAAGGAACTCGGAATCAAATTCGTCCATATCGATCCGTACTATAATCACACGGCTGCCCTGCTTGGGGGCAAGTGGATGGCTCCCCGGCCCGGCACCGATCCCGCTCTCGCACAGGCGATCTGCCAGGTCTGGATTTCGGAGGGGCTCTACGACCGGAAGTTTGTCGAGACCCGCACGACCGGCTTCGAGGAGTGGGCGGAATATATCATGGGTGTGAAGGACGGGACACCCAAGTCCCCGGAATGGGCGAGTGCCGAGACCGGAGTTCCGGCGCGTGATATTGTCGCACTGGCACGAGAGTGGGCAAAGAGGAAGACCTACCTTGGTGCCGGGGGCTTCGGGAACTGCCTGGGCGGAGCCTGTCGCACAGCGACTGGCGCTCAATGGGCGCGAATGATGGTGATCCTTATGGCGATGCAGGGGCTTGGCCGTCCGGGGGTGAATTTCGGAAACCTGCAGGTCGGCACGCCGATCGATTTCAGCTTCTGGTTCCCGGGTTACGCGGAGGGGGGAATTTCGGGTGATTTGATGAATACCGGAAATGCTCCCAATACCTATCAGCGCATTCCGCATGTTCTGACCATGAATTCGTCCAAGCAGATGATCCCGCGTCTGCAACTGCCCGAGGCAATTCTGGAGGGGAGCGCCCAGGGCTTTCTGACCGACCCAACCTCGACCCATGGGCAGTTCCTGCCTTTCATGTATCCGGCCCCGGGGCATTCGAAGGTCCAGATCCTCTACAAATACGGCGGCGCAAGTCTGGGGACGATGAACAATACGAATCGCTGGGTGAAGATGTATCAGTCGGAGAACCTGCCGACCGTGATCAGCCAGTCGATCTGGATGGAAGGCGAGGCCCAGTTTGCCGATATCATCCTTCCTGCCTGCACGAACTTTGAACGCTACGACATTGGCGAATGGGGGCACGCCGGCGGGTATGGCGGCCACTTTTTCGCGCAGAACAACCACCGTGTAGTGGTGATGCAGCACAAGTGCATCGAACCGCTCGGTGAATCGAGATCCGACTATCAGATTTATGTTGACCTCGCGCAACGGATGGGCCTGTCGGCGATCTTCACCGAGGGCATGACCGAACTGGATTGGTGCAAGCGGATCTTCGAGGGGTCGGACATTTCACAGTACATCAGCTGGAACAAGTTCCTGAAGAAAGGATACTTCGTGGTGCCGACGCCCGAGGAGAAGTTGCGGGCGCCGACGTCCTACAAGTGGTTCTATGAAGATCGCAAGAAGGATGTCCCGGAACCGTATCCGCTTCCGTCTGACTATTCCGGGACGTGGCTTGAGGGGCTGCAGACGCAGAGTGGGAGGCTGGAATTCATTCCAGAGAGCCTGAAGAAATTGAATGACCCGGAAAGGCCGGCGTTGAATTCGTATATCCCGAGCTGGGAGGGAACGCATACCACGGAGCTTCTGCGGCGTTTCCCCATCCAGCTGTTGACGGCACACAGCCGCTATAGCTTCCATTCTCTCGGTGACGGCAAGGATTCGACGATCAACGACATCGAGGATCACCGGAAGCTCATAGACGGCTACTATTACCTGGAGTGCCGCATCAGTCGCGAGGATGCGGCGAAGCGCAACATCCGGCAGAACGACCTTGTGCGGCTGTACAACGATCGCGGATCGGTGATTTGCGCGGCGACGATCAGTCGGCGGTTGCCGCCCGGAGTGATGCACACCTATCAGGCTTCGGCAGTATACGATGCGGTGGGAAAGCCGGGGGCTTCCTCGGACCGCGGTGGATGTGTCAATCTGCTCACGAACCATCGTTCCCAGACGTCGCGGACGAGCAGCATGGGGCCGAACGCCTGCCTGATCGAGGTGGAGCGGTGGGACAAGGGTGCGGAACCGGGAGCTGAACCCACGAAAGCAAAATTCGGCGCAGCTTTGGCGTGAGATGGACGCGGAGAGTTCGATGAGCAAATGGAATATGGTCGTTGACGTTGCGAAGTGCATGAACTGCGCCAACTGCTTTGTGGTGACGAAGGACGAACACGTCGGCAACGATTTTCCGGGATACGCGGCGCCGCAGCCGCTACACGGCCATCGCTGGGTGGACATTCGACGCAACGAACGAGGCGCTCATCCGGTGGTGGACGTCAGCTCGATGCCGGTGATGTGCAATCAATGCGACAATGCGCCGTGCATGCGGGTGGGACCGCCGGGTGCGGTGCAAAAGCGTGGCGACGGTATTGTTGTGATCGATCCCGTAAAAGCGAGAGGCCAGAAGGGAATCGTCGCGGCGTGTCCCTACGGCGCGATTTTCTGGAACGAGGAGTTGCAGCTGCCGCAGAAATGGATTTTCGATGCCCATCTGCTGGATGCGGGATGGAAGCGGACGCGTATTGAGCAGACATGTGTAACCGGAGCGCTGCGCTCGCTGAAGGTTGACGACGAGGAAATGAAGAGGATTGCAGCGCGGGAGGGATTGGAGGTCCTCCGACCGGAGTTGAACACCCGGCCACGGGTCTATTACCGGAACCTGCACCTGATGACGAAATGTTTCGTCGCTGGCACGGTTGTCGTCCGCGCCGACGGCGGTGAGGAATGTCTCGCGGGCGTCAAGGTGGCGGTGGCGAAGGACGGCAAGGTGGTCGGTGAAGCGGTTTCCGACAGCTTCGGGGAGTTCAAAATCGACAGGCTCGAGCCGGACAGCGGCGTACATGCGCTGACCCTGGAGTGGAAAACAAGGCGGGTATCGCGGGAGATCACGGTCGGCGAGAGCCAATACGTCGGCGTGACCGCGTTCTGATTGAGAAGAGCGATGAAGAAGTGCAGCCGGACACGAGATTCGTCGGTAATGAAAGCCGCTCGACGCGGGAGATGCATCCGGCAGGGCACGGAGATGCTCACGGAATTCCCGAGAGTGTCTGATAATAGATGAGAAACAGGCAAGGGAGGAACAGCCTAATGCGGGCAAAGAGGGCGATTGTTGTGACAGCTTTGCTGGCGATGTCGGTGAGCGTGGCAAACGCATACGAATTCGGGTTTTCGGGCTCGCCGACCAAGCCGGCGGCGACGATCGGGCCAGCGGCGGCAGCGCCGCCGGTGGGGCTCTACGCCTTTGACGTCTATTTCAACTATGGGGGAAAGAGCCAGGGTGCGCCGGGGGGTAAGCCGAATATCACGCTCGACTACCTCGTCCACGGTTTCGTCTGGTCACCGGGCTGGACATTTCTTGGCGGCACCTATAGCGGCGCCCTGATCGTACACTATGGTTATAACACGATCGGTGATCCGGCGAACCTTGTGCAGTCCGGCTTTCATGATCCCGTGCTCTCGAATGGTCTCAGCTGGAAGCTCGGCGATAGTGGAATGTTCGTGAAGGCCGCTCTTGGCATCTATATGCCGCTCGGGACCCAGCAGGGACCGAGCGGGCTCCTGAACAACGGCAACCCGTGGTGGACATTCTCGCCCAACATTGTAGTGTCCTACCTTAAGGACGGCTGGAATCTGACCGCGAATATTTATGACGAGATAAGCACCGAAAACTCGATTACGAAATATCGCACCGGTGATATCCTCCATGCCGAGTTCACGGCGGTGAAAACCATAGGGAAATGGAAATTCGGCCCCGTCGGTTACTATTTTGGCCAAATCACCAACGACCGCTCAAGCGATTATTACAAAGGGATGATCGCGGAGAACCGGTACAACGTCTGGGCTGCGGGCGGCCTGATCGGGTATGACTTCGGTCCGGTATCGGTGGATGTCTGGGCGACCAAGGATGTCTACGCCAGGGCCTGGGGTGGTACGAGCACAAATCCCGCGTTGCCGAGCAACACCGTGCCAAAGGGACTGACGGTCCTGGCTCAGTTCAACTACCGGCTCTGGGCACCCGGCGACGACAGCGCGCTGCCAAAACTTACCGGGTTCCGCAAATAGAGGTGATGGAATGGCCGAGGGATGGAACGGTGGAGTGGCGGAGGAGCCGCCGCCGCCAAATTTGGAAACCGACTTATCCCTGCGGGAGAATAGCGAGTCGTGAAATGCCTTTGACCATGGAACAGCAACTGCACCTGTTTCGGAACCTGGTTCGTGCGATGACGCTGGACCAGTTGATGATGCGCATGATTCAAACCGGACGTCTGGTGGGCTTCTATCACGAGGGTGGAATCGCGCTGGCCCCAGGGGTGGCTGCGGCGTCATTCCTGCGTCAAAGCGACTGCCTGTGGCCGCATTACCGGTCCCACGGTGTGGCCCACATGGCGTCGAAGGGTATTGATACCGCGAGCTATTTTGCGGAGCACATGGGGCGGAGCGACGGGTGCTGCAAGGGCCGGTCAAGCTTCCACTGTTCGTATCCCGAGCACCACGTCCATGGATTTTCCGGGAACATCGGGGCGAATTTTCCGTTGAGTATCGGGTACGGTTTTGCTGCCAAATACAAGAAGACA
Organism: Alphaproteobacteria bacterium; assembly: GCA_009781045.1. Taxonomy (GTDB): domain Bacteria; phylum Pseudomonadota; class Alphaproteobacteria; order Rhizobiales; family Xanthobacteraceae; genus Bradyrhizobium. Next base: position 4,240 of record WQYW01000056.1, on the reverse strand, counting down.
GACAACATCGTTATGAGTTGCTCCGGCGATGGATCCTACGGCGAGGGCCGCTCGCATGAGGCGCTGCTGATGGCGGCGAACTGGAGGTTGCCGATCATCTTCTGGTGCGAAAACAACGGTATTTCGCAGCATACGGCGATGACCGAAATCTTCCCGGGGAACCGGGTTTCGGCGCTCGCTGCCGGCTATGGGATCCCCGCAAGGGTTGTCGATGGGCAGGATGTGTTCGCATGTGGGGAAGCAGCGCTGGATGCGATTGATCATGCGCGCAGCGGGAAAGGCCCGATGTTCGTGGAATGTATCACTTTGCGAAGTCAGGAGCATGCCATCGGCGGTGTCAACAAGGCCGGTACCACGGTCCGGGAGCCGGACTTGATGGCAGAGTGGAAGAAGACTTCGGATCCGCAGAAGCTTGCGGCTGCGCGGCTGATCGGGACCAAAGTGGCGACAGAAGCCGATGTGAAGGCGATCGTTGCTGCGGCGGCGAAAGAGGCCGAGGAGATCGAGAGCTTCTGTGACCGGAGTCCAAAGGCGACGCCATCGGTCGAGGTGCTGGTTCGAGGTCTCTACGCAGCATGAAGGGAAGGACGATGAGCGACACGCGTGAGATTTCGCTGTGCGCGGCGATCAGGGAAGCCTACGTCGAAGAGATGCGGCGCGATGAGAACGTCTATCTGCTCGGCATCAGCATACAGGCCGGAACCTTCCCCCACACCACTGGACTGTGCGATGAATTCGGTACCTCGCGTGTCGTGGATACGCCCTTGGCTGAACCGGGTATCATCGGCTGCGCGATGGGGTCGGCCCAGGAAGGGTTGAGGCCGGTGCTCGACTTCATGTATTCGGGGTTTTCCTATTACTGTGGGTCCGAACTGTTGTTGCAGGCGAGCCAGTATCACTTCCTTCATGGCAGCCAACGCCCCTTGCCAATGGTGATGGTCGGGGCCTGTGGTGGGGGCCGGCGTCTCGCCAACGAGCATGCCATGCTGCCGCACGGCGCCATGATTCACCACCCCGGGCTGAAGGTGTGTATGCCGTCGACGCCGTACGACGCCAAGGGGCTGATGAAGGCGGCCATTCGCGACAATAATCCCGTTTTCTTCCTCTGGCATATCAGCCTGATGGCGAAGAAAGGGCACGTCCCGGATGAGGAATATGTGATCCCGCTCGGTGTGGCGGACGTGAAGCGGGCAGGCGGTGACGTGACCATTTTGACCAGCGGGGCGCAGGTGCACAACTGCATCGCTGTTGCGGAGCGGCTTGAGGGGGAGATCAGTATCGAGGTGGTGGACGCCAGGAGCTTTGAGCCATTTGATCTTGAAACGGTGCTGAAGTCGGTCGCGAAGACCACTCGTCTGGTGATCGTCGACGAGGGATTTGAGCGAGCTGGCTTTGCCGCGGACGTTTCGGCTCAGGTGATGGAGGTGGGGTACGACTTGCTTGACGCCCCGGTGAAGCGGGTTTGCCACCCCCACATCCCCGTTCCGGGGGGGTACATGGAGGCCTACACCATGCCAACTCCCGAACGTATTGAAGCGGCCGTTCGCGAAGTGTGCAATACGCGAGGGTGATATGATCCACGATATGATTCTGCCGCAGTTGGCGATGGGGATGTCGGAAGCGAGGCTGGTCGAGTGGCTGGTGAAGGAAGGTGGTCGGGTACGGCGCGACGAAACAGTGGCCGTTATCGAGACGGAAAAGGTCACCACCGAACTGCCCGCGGCTTACTCGGGATTCCTTCATGTGGTGATTGAAGCCGGGAAAACCGTTCCGGTCGAGGCGGTGATTGCGCGGATCGCCGAGACACCGGAGGAGTACGAGACGTTGTCGGGGACGACGGGTCGAGAGGCAGCGAAGAGCCAGGGCGGGGCAGATTTTGACGCGAAAGAGGCGTCGGGGCCAGAAGTCGAAATCCTGCCGCAGACACGGGATCGGATCCGGCTGTCGGGCCTGGCGCGACGGCTGGCGAGGGACGGCGGGGTTGATCCCAAGGACCTCGTTGGCACCGGGCCACGCGGTCGCATCGTCAGAGCCGACGTTGAGAAAGCTCTTGGCGAGAGAACGGCACGGGGTGCCGGGCGGATGGTTGCGGTGACCGGGGCGGTGGCGAAAGCCCCTTTGCCGGTTGCGGCGCCGCTTCCGGCCGGTGGGTCCGGCTTCAGGGACGTCGAGTTGTCGGCGGTGCGCAGGGTGATGGCGCGGCGGATGACCGAGGCCAAACAGCTCGTTCCGCATTTCTACGCAAGTGTGGACTGCGAGGTCGACAAGCTGCTGGCGTTGAGGGCCGATTTGAACGGTCGCGGTGGTGGTTACAAACTGTCGGTGAATGACTTCCTTATCCGGTCCTGTGCGCTGGCTCTGAAACGGGTGCCGTGGATCAATGGGTCGTTCACCGGGTCGGCGATCCGGCTCTATACAGACATCGACATTTCGGTCGCGGTCGCGGCACCGGATGGTGTCATCGCACCCGTCCTGCGGCACGCCGACCAGAAGGGGCTGGCGGAGATCTCCAGCGAAATGAGCGACCTGGCGGCGAGAGCGCGCAGCGGGAAGTTGCGGGTTGAGGAGTGTCAGGGAGGAGGCTTCACGATATCCAATGCCGGCATGTTCGGGGTGCGTCAGGCGTCATCCATTATCAACATGCCCCAGGCCTGCATTATGGCAGTAGGTTCAGCAGAGAAGCGGCCGGTTGTGAAAGACGGTGGATTGGGCATTGCCACGCTGATGAGCTGTACGCTGTCGGCCGATCACCGCGCGGTTGACGGCGTCATCGCAGCGGAGTTTTTGCGTGTTTTCAAGGCGCTCGTGGAGGAACCTTTGACGATGCTGCTGTAGGCGACCAGCGTCGGCAATCGTCAAGGGGACATTGATCAATACGCCGGCGAATGCGCGCTCAGAGGATGCTTGCCGCAGACGGGTGTGGGGCGGAGCGTTGAACGAGAAAGGGGCGGGGTTTTTGGCCGCAGAGAGTTTTGACGTGGTCGTTGTCGGCGGTGGTCCGGGAGGTCCGGGAGGCTATGTGGCGGCTATCCGGGCGGCTTGATTGGGCATGAAGCCGGCGATCGTCGAACTCGTGCATCTGGAGGGGTCTGTCTTGACTGGGGATGCATTCGGACCAGGGCGCTGTTGTGCAGTGCCGACATTTTCAGGAAAATGAAGGAGGCCGACGCCTATGGCCTGGCAGCGCGGGATGTCGGGTTTGATATGCAAAAGATTGTGGATTGTGGCCCGGTCGCGAGCTGTGGCGGGGCGGTTGCGGGCTGGCGTCGAACATCTGTTGCGGAAGAACGCGGTTCCAATGTTCCATGGACGCGGAAGGCTGAGTGGGTGCGGCAGGGTTTCTGTGGCAAGAGACGGGGAGGTGGTGGCGGAGTTGTCTGCGCCAGGGATTATCCTGGCCACGGGTGCTGCCAGGACTTGAACCTGACGGAGATCGGGTGTGGACCTGCAGGGAGGCGATGGTTGCCGACCGCGTGTCCGAACGCCTTCTGGTGGTTGGCGCGGGCGCGATCGGGATTGAGTTTGCAGGCTTCTTCCACACGATGGGGCAGATGTGGTGGTTGTGGAGGCACACGGGGGTGTCCTGCCAGCGGAGGATGAAGAGATATCTGCGCTGGCGGGGGATTTCTTTGAAAAGCAGGGGATGACGATCCGCACCGGTGCAACGGTGAGGTCGGTTCGGAAGAGTTGTGATGCAGTGAGTGTTACCATTGATGTAGTGGAGGGTCCAGAAGAGTTTGTGGTTGATCGGGTGCTCGTGGCGGTTGGCATCGTCGGGAACGTGGAAGATCTGGAGCTGGAGAACACCGGCGTCGTTGTCGACAGGACGCATGTGGTTGTCAATCCGTGGCTGGAAACAGGCGAGTCGGGTGTTTATGCCATCGGTGATTTGGCCGCCCCCCCTGGCTGGCTCACAAGGCGAGCCACGAAGGAGTTATCTGCGTTGAAAAGATCGCCGGCGTTGACCCTGCGGAGCCGTTGAACCCGAGCAACGTGCCGAGCTGTACCTACTAATCCGTGCATAATATTGATGACCTTAAGCTGCGGCGTACTTACAATCCTTATGCCTGAAAAATGCGCGGACGGAATCTGGCCTCATTTGTAGCTTACGCAATCAACGCCTAACCGCCCCCTTAAGATCCGAAAAGCTGAATATTTGTGTCTTGCCAACGTTGTTATTTTTAACTTCGTTCCAAACCTGCTCGTCCGGGTTCAGTTCTGGCGAGTACGGCGGCAAGAT
>WQYW01000055.1 GCA_009781045.1 Alphaproteobacteria bacterium | reverse complement strand
GCGGATTCCGCCTCCCTCATCCAGGTGGTCCTGGAGGCGTTGGCGCCCCAGGACGGCCCGGCGAGTTCGGTGGCCCAAGCGGCCTGACCCTCGTTTTTCTCAGTTCCGGACCTGGGCAGTTACAGAATATTTCCATCGCCACGATGATGGCAATATAGACGGACAGGCATGCGACGAGACTGGAGCGGGGCAGATTGCGCCGGCTCAGCTTCGCAAGCGACGCAGGAAGGAGACCCATTCGCGCCGCAGCGAACACCAGCCGACTGGTTCCGAACACCCAGGAAGTTGCATTGACGGTCAGGATTCCAACAACCAGCAGAAGCAGGAGCGACCGGATAGCGAAGCCTCCACCCAGCAATATCGCCATGCCGGATAATCCACTCACCACCATGCCGTCCCAGGAAAGGCTTGACACCGTCCAGGCGAAGGCCAGATAGATGAAGGAAATCAGAGCGAAGCTGGTCCAATAGAGCACCGCAATCCGGTTCTCAGAGAGATCCCTCTCTTCCAGACCAAAGGACAGGTTTTCCCAGCCCTGATAGGCCCAGAAAGCGATTGCTGTTGCCAGCCAGCGTTGACCGGGACGCGGCGGATGAAGCCATATGTCATTGGCAAGCCTTGTCATGGCAATCCCGTGTCCGGGCAAAGGCCACGCACAATTCCGAGGATGAAGACGAGGACGGCAGGAACCACAAGCTTTCCGATGCGGCTGAAATTTTCGGGGCCCCACAGGTTCAATAATGTTGTTGCGATCGCGAGAAGGATGGCGAAGGGGGAACGGTAGAGAGCCGGGTCGAGATGCAGGAACTCTGCAATATAGGCTCCACCGACGAAGAAGAAAGCGGGCATTCCTGCCGCGAGCGCGCCGCAGGCAACCAGGCTGAACCCATAGGAGCCCCAGGGGCCAAGAGCGATCTCCCCGTATTTTGCCACGCCGGCCGCCGTCGGGAAGCGGGTTCCGAGCCGTGCAAAGATATGGACCATGGGTGCGATGAGAACCGTCACGGCGACCCAGCCTGCGAAGGCGGTGACCGGTCCCGACTGCTGGATGATCACTCCAGGCAGACCAAAGAGACCGGATCCGACGATCATGCCGACGGCAATGACAATACCCGAGGAAAGAGAGATCCGTGGAGTGAGTTTGGGCATCATCCTCCTTACCCGGGAACCGGGATATCTGCGCCAGCCCTGAACCAATGGAGGATTGAGGTCAGGTGACGCGAACCCGATGGCGTGGATGGTGACAGGTGTCAACGCTTTCGTGATGGATCCGGATTGATCCTTCGCAAGTAAGCCGCGCGTGCCGCAATGGCAGCGCGCCGGGTCTGGTTTGCTGCGGGGGGTGGATGGCGCGGCATCTGGAAAATGTGCGATCCCGGCGCGACAGCATTGGGGGGAGTGGGATCCCCAATTGAGGGCGCATCAGTGATCCGCATCGCCCGACGACGGCGCCTGACCGCCGTGCTTTGCAGGCGGACGAAAGACGGCTTCGAAAGCCTTGTGCGAAATCAGGCTGGCGATTGGCGATTTTCAATGTTCAGGTGACGTTCCTCACCGTTTCCGTGTGCTCGCCCTTTTCATTGAAGCAGACGTCCATGACATTGTCGCTGTGTTCGGGGTCGATACTATAGGAAAAGATGACCATGGCTCCCTCGTCATCCAGGATGATGGCGATTTCGATCAGCAGCATGGCCCGCGCAAAGGCCTCGATTGAAATCTCGCCATCCGGTGCAATGCCGGCGAGGCGGGGAAAGCTCTGCAGGTCAGAGCTGTGGTCGGTGACGAAGTCTTCGTCATCCCCCTGGAACGATTCGACCAGGTGTTGACGCGCGCGACCGTCGAGGCGAGGGAGATCATTCATCCTGAAGGCAAGGGCATCAAGCCGCGCGGCATCCAGTTTCTTGAGGAAATCGGCAAGCAGGGTGGCCGGGACCCGTTGGCCGTCCAGATTGAATTCCGTCGCCCAGATCACCATCCGTCTCGCTTGGGTGGCATCAAGTGCGCCGAAATACCAGTGGTCCATTTTCAGCGGGTCGCCAATTCTCATCATGCCCTCCATAGGGGTCGGGATCTCGAACGTAGCGCGGTTGGCACCAGGTATTCGGCGCAGTCCACCTCGTGCCATTGGGTGGCGCACGAATTCGAGGTGCTTTGCACGGGAAATGTGAAACCTGCCATGGATCGCAGGTCGGAATCAATCGCCACAGGATGGTGGCGGATGGTGGCGGATCGTGGCGCCACACCCAGGAGCGCTTCAGGAAAAGGGCGGGACTGGCGCGCCACGTGGGCTTGCGCCTGCAGAGGCTTTGCGCACGCACGCCCCACGCGGGCCCTGGTCTTGCGACCCGCGTCCGCCGGCAGGGGTGAGTTGCCGCTGCCACCAAGGAAGAGGGAGGGATGGGAAGGCTATAAGAAATTCGGCCAGGCGTTCGCGCCCGCGCGAGAGAGACACATACAGAGGCCCGCTCGGGGCGCGGGTGCCCGGCAGGTTGCTGGGTTGCCGTGCCGGTGTGCGGCGCTTTGAGCGTCGGTGAGAGGACACGCCATGATTGTCAATGGTCGGATGGGCACTGATCCTGGCGTCGGATCGGCAGGCGCGGACAGATGAGCCGGTGTGGGGCGCTCCATCGCAGTGCGCTCCCTTCTTCCGACATCTGTGACCGATCTCCTGTGCGGGAAGCGCGGGGCCCAGCGCGCAGCGTCAGGGTTGCGGCTGACCTTGCCAATCTATTGATTCTGAGCCGCATTTATGCCGGGTTCGGCACGGGCAGAGGCATTTTTCGGTGGGGTCGACGCGGTCACAAAGTCGGGAGGGATCGCTTCCTGGGTGGCGGGTGACATTGCCTCGCGAGGGCGGCTGTGGCTTAAGTTGCGCCGCTTGTGTGCCCCTTTGCGCATTGCCATTGATTGCCGGGGCCGGGTTTTTGTCCTTGACCGGGTGGTGGAGAATTATTGTGAAGCGTTTTTTCGTGGTGCTTGTGCTGCTTTTGATGGGGACCTCGGCCTTGGCCGCGGAGGAAGGCGGGGGGACGGCGATCAATCCGAAACTGAACGCCTATATCAAGGCCTATAATCTCTTCATCGGCACTTTCGGGTTCACCGAACAATACAGGTCCTATCAGCGGTCAAATATCAGTCGTGCGAGCGTGAAGAGCAATTTCTGGGTGAAGGATGGCTGGATCGGGAAAGGCGTCGATATTCTTTATCAGGCCGCTCCGGATATGGAGCCGAAGAACGAGCTGAACGCCGCCGCCGCCGCCCTGCTGGTTTCGATGAAAAAGGTGCAGGAACACCTTGCCTCGCTGAGCATCTATTACGACAGCAAAAAATATCTGGATGACAATCTGGCGCGCGGCAGGGCGGAGGACCCCGTGCTGCTGGCGGAATTCAAAGCGGCAGCGGGCGATCTGGCGCGTTTCAACGTTCTGCTTGAGGAGGAAGTCGATCGCCGCGATTTGGCGCAGCTGGAGGTGCTGAAAAAGGAAGGCCAGGAAGAGGAATACTATCTCAAGACGGCGACATTTCATGCCGGCAGGCTGTTGAAGGTGCTGAAGCCCGGCGAGGACGGAAGTGACACGTCGGTCTATGCGCGTGGCGACGCGGAAGTGGCTGCGATCGAGAAGGCTCTGGAGGCGGCACGCGCCGTACATAACAAGGACGGCAGCATGGTTCAGCTGGATGTGGTGGCCCCTGTCTTCAACGCACTGACCGGGAGCTACCGGGAACTCAAGAGTTCCAGAAGCAAAGCGGGCAGCCGCGACTTCGCAGTGAAGGTGTCGGGGATGGTGAATTCCTACAACATGGCGGTCCAGCTGCTGAACGGACTGAATGGAACGGGGCCTTTCTGAGGTCAGCCGTTTCGCGAAGAACGCATCCTTGTCCTTTTCGGGTTTCGCCAGACGAGGATTGGCGCGGACTGCCGCTCGCGCCGGACCGTGTCGAGCAGGACGGTCGCGGCGAGGCAGGGCGTGCATGGCGGCAGCCTGCTGAAATCCTGAACGCCAGTTTGCGCTGGCCCAGGCGGGCGCAGCCTGAAGACGTGAAGGATGGCGGGAGGCCCGCTGTTTTATACGGCGTCCTGCCGCTTCTTCCTGGAGCCTGTCAGCCTCGGGCAGGAGAAGCGCGGGTTCGCGCTCTCCCTCTTTATCTCCACAGGGTGCGCGCCCTTTCCCGTGCGTGCGGGCAGGACCCGGCGCCAGGGCCGGCTCCTCAGTTGATCAGAGCGGTAAGAAATGCGCGCCGGCTGCTGTCGAGTCGGGCATTCGGTACCAGGACAAGGGGCTCCTCGGGCGCCGAAAACAGGTCCCGTCCGGGTATCGGCAATGTCTGAGCCGCGGCAACGACGGTTTCGTGTCCAGTGGTCAGGGAGTCGTCGAGCTGGCCTCTCTGATCGGTAAATGTCGGGATCGGCAGCGTTTCGCCCGCATCCGGCACATAGGTGACTTCCATCGGAACAGCGGGACGGGACAGGCGCCATTGCACCAGTCTGGTCGGGGTGGCGGGGCGCTCCGCGGTGGCAGGGACGACATGGACGATGCGATAGCCGCGTGACTTGAGTTCGCGGAGGATCATCGGCAGCGCGGCCACGGTGCGCGGCTGGATGTCGTGCAGCAACAGGATGCCCTTGCCTCTGGCTTCGATGCGCTCGATCGCGAGTTTGGCCACACGGTCGGGGCCGATGTCGCGCCAGTCATCGGCGACAAAATCCGAACTCCAGAGCTGAAGGTTGCGCGAGGCCAGATAGGCGTCGATTTCCCGCGAGTGGTGCAGTCCTGGGACGCGGAAGAAGGGTGCCAGCAGGGAGGGATCGCCGAGGGCCGCCGAGGTCGAGGCGATGCCGTTGTCGATGGTCGCGATCGCCTGCTCGAGGGGGAGGTTCTGGAGCGCGAGCGGGTGATCCTGGGTGTGGGTGCCGACGCTGTGACCGGCGGCGGCAACCCGGCGCACGGTCTCGGGAGAGGCATTGGCCTGTTTGCCAATGATGAAGAATGTCGCCTTGATGCATTCCTGATCAAGAATGCGCAGGATCTGGTTGCTGTATTTCGGCAGCGGGCCGTCGTCGAAGGTCAGGACCACCTCGTGATCCTCGAGCGGCAGGGCTTCGGGATATTGCATGCTGCCAATGCGGGGGTGGGCGCGCGGGTCGACTACGAGGACCCGCGATGTACCAAGTGCGCCTGGATTGCCGGGACATTCGGCGGCAGAGGCCCGGGGGCCCGGGCCCAGGAGGCACAGGATGAAGAGACACAGAATGGAGAGGATTGAGTTGAACCAGGCTGGTCTAAACGCAACGGCTACTCTGGTGGTCATGAAACACCCCGAACACATACGCTGGTCCAAAATCCGCTTTCTCAAAATCGCCTTTGTCAGGGCGCTAGCTTCTGCGGCACCCCGCCTGCCGCAGCGACATGGACGACACGATAGCCGTTCCTGCGCAGGTAGCGCAGGAATTCCGGCAACATTGCCGCAGTGCGGGCCTTGGAATCGTGAAAGAGAATGATCCCCTTGCCCGCCCGGCGCAGGCGCTGGGTCACCAGCGCCAGCTCCTGGGCCGGCGAGAGCCTGTCCCAGTCGCTGGCCCAGAGATCCGCGCCGAACACGACGATAGCACGGGATTGCAGGAGCTCAAGGGTTTGTGAAGTCGAGGCGAAATAGGGGAAGCGGAAGAAGGGGGTCGACGGGGTCTCGGTGGCGGTGCCGTTCTGCGCCAGTTCCACAGCGGCGATGCCGCGGTCAATGTCCTGCCGGGCGCGCTGAAAACCCATTCGTGGCATCAGGGGATGCGACCAGCTGTGATGGGCGACGGTGTGGCCCGCTTCCGCCATCTGGCGGACAAGATTGGGAAATTCCGCCGCCGAGCGGCCGATGACGAAGAAGGTGGCGCGCACGCATTCGGCGGCCAGGGCGGCCAGCACCTTCGGGGTTGTGGTCGCCAGCGGGCCGTCATCGAAGGTCAGCACGACCTCGTGGTCGGCGAGCGGCAATGTCTGCGGGAAGCTTTTGAGGCCGACACGGGGATAGGTTGCGGCCGAGACTTCCATCACCCGGGAGGTGCCGAGCGTGTCCTGTCGCGGGCAATCGGCCGCCCGGGCCGAATCGGGTCTGGCGAGGGAGACCAGTGCGAGGACAGCGATTGAGAAGCATTGGTGTCGGCGAGTCGGAGTCATGGCAGGTGTGCGGTATCCTGGTACGTGGTGAACACCCCATCACCTGCATTCTGCGGCTTTCCGGGGTCCCTCGGGGCATGGCGCGGGAGATCAGGGGTCAGGGGTGTGCCCGATGCTGTTCCTGAGTCAAGAGTGAGAAAGCCCCGCAAGTCCGCCCGGGATCTGGAACCAGCTTCGCAACCCGGTGACCCTGGTCGATCATGCCCCTTTCGCGATTGGCGGGTTGGTCCACCTGGCGCAGGGACGAGGCCGGGCAAACAGACGGCACAGGGGCCGACTAAGGTCTTGAGGCCGCGACGAAAGCCAGAAAGCTGCCGCGGGCAGGCTGCATGGGTATCGCCAGCACCGTGACCCCTTCGCGGGGGCGCGCCCATCCCGGCCCCCTGGGGGGGCAGGCGGCGGCCCTCAAAAAAAAGACCTCCGGGTTGCTCGCAACGGATTGATAAATCAAATTAAAATTAAATGGAAGGGCAGGCTTGGGGCGGGCTTTGGCGGCCTTTGGGGTAGCCTTTCGGCCCCGGCAGGGGGAGCGATTTTCGCCTCGGACAGGGCGGGGGGCGAGAGAGAGAGTTCAGGGGGAGCGCGAGGATTGCGATGACGTGCCTCGCGGCAGATGATTCGCTGGGGCGGATGAGGCCGCGAAGCTGATTCTGGAGGGCTGGTTTGGGGGGCATGGCTTGCAGAGCCCGGGTGTGGCGTGTCGCGCCGGCTCGGCCAGAGGCGGCCGCTCGGGTCTCCATGGCACTGAAAAATTTAATAAAAATCAATTCATCGGGAGCCGACAATACTGGTCAGCAAGCGTCGCAGCATGCTATAGGGCGGGCGCGCGGCTTACGGGGGGGAGTCGGCTCGGCTGATCAATGGAGGATGTCGTTGAAACACAAATTTCCAGTAGGAACACTGGTTTCGTTCACTGCCAGCAATCTGGTGCGGCCGGCAGCAAGTGGTATTTATGAGATCGTTCGTCAGATGCCAATGGAAGGCGATGATTGCCAGTACCGGATCAAGAGTTCGACCGAGGCGTTCGAGCGTGTGGCCAGGGAAAGCCAGCTGGCGTTATCGTGACAGCTTGAGGAAGTTGTTTCTCCCAGGGTGACAAAGGCCTGCTCCAAAGCAGTATGTGGCACTCACTGACAGGATGTGATGTCGGCAGGCGCGGTTGATGGTTGCAGACTTGTGCTGGCAGGCAGGCTACCCTGCGTGAAGGAACATCGCGCATGAACTTGGCTACGCTCTCCGATCTCTCGCCGTTCCAGCTGTGGATGCTCGCGGTTGGCAGTTTCGCGAGCTTTCTGATGCTGGCCTTTCTGATCAAGGCCTCACGGACGATTGCCAATTATGCCCTGACCGGGATCAGTCTGGCCGCGATCGGTGTCGCTGCCGTGCTGGTGCTGGGGACCTCGGCGGGGGGCTCAAGGATGGCGAGTGACCCCCCGGATCCGCCGCGGCCGGCGATCACGGCTGCGCTGACACCGGTGCCGCCGCCGCCGGCTGCGGTCGTCGCCACCGTGCCGGCTCTGCCGGCGCTGTCCTGCCTTGATGAAATCGCCGGTGAAACGGTCCTGGCGGCCTGTGAGAAGGCGGTCTTCAGGTCCCCCGAGTCGGTCGCAGCCGCGCTCAGTTATGCCGTGGTCCAGATCAATCGCCTGGTTGCCCTGAGCGGTGAAAACGGGGGGGCGGCGGGGACGACGGAATTGAAGTCGCTGCGCCGTGCGGTGGAGCGCGACAGATATGGTCTGGTGGCACAGGCTTTGATGGTGCGCGACAATTGTGCGCCGAGCGAATGCACCCTGTTCCTCGTGCTTGTCGATCGTCAGCACATCGTTGCCAATATGGAACGCCGTTTCTTTGACGAACTGGTCAGGCGCCATGCGGCGAGCTGGAACGCGCCGGCAGGCGTGGTGGCGGCGCAGGCACCGGGTCTTGCCGGGCTGCCTCCCTCGGTGCCGACCGGGCGGCCGACCAATGCCGAGTTTCCGAGTGCCGACTCCACACCCGCAGTCAGCATCATGACGGCTTCACCGCGAGTGGAGCCCCCGGACCCGACACCATCGGGGTCAACGTCGCGGGCGCTGCCAGCACCGGCAAAGAAACCGGCGGCCCCGGCCAAACCTGCCCACGGGTCTGCCCATAAGCCGACCCATGGGGCGTCCGACAAGAAGTCATCCACAGCCCAGAGCCGGCCTTAGCGGGTTGGCCTTTCCAAGGGCGGCACCGGGGCGCTATGTCCAGTGGATGGCACTCCATCTGATCAAGCTTGCTGTCGGCTGTACCTCGGTCCAGGAACTGAAGGACTGGATCGATGAGCGTATGGAACTGGCCAGAAAGAAAGGCCTGCCGCAGCATTCCCACCACATCACCCGCACGGTGCCCAAACGTGCCGACGAGGTTCTGGCCGATGGTTCGCTTTACTGGGTCATTCGCGGCGAGATCGCAGCGCGCCAGAAGATCCTCGCCCTTGAGCCGTTTCGCGATGAACGGGGCACCGGGCGTTGCCGGATCGTGATGGAGCCCAGGCTGATCGCGGTCTCACCGCGTGCGATGCGGGCTTTTCAGGGCTGGCGTTACCTGACCAGTGAGGCTGCGCCCGCCGATCTTGGCGCCGCCACAGCCGGTGCCGTGGCGGCGATGCCCGAGGCCATGCGTCGCGAGCTGCGCGATCTCGGGCTGCTCTGAAGGGTTTTTCGCCGGGAGGCTCAGACCGCGAGGTTGTCGATCAGCCGCGTGGTGCCAAGACGTGCGGCGGTCAGAATCCGCAACGGTCCGTCGTGAAGTGAGTTCACGGGTTCCAGGGTTTTGGCATGGCGGAGTTCGAAATAGTCGAGTTCGAAGCCTGCCGTGGTGATGGTCTGAGCGCCGGCGGCCAGTGCCGTGGTGATCGGTTCGCCGGCCCGGATCTGCCGTGAGGCGGCCCGCATGGCGCTGTAGAGCGTGGGGGCGATCCGTCGATTTTCCGGCGACAGATAGACATTGCGTGACGACATCGCCAGACCGTCACTCTCGCGCATGATGCGCCCGGACACGATCTGGATGCCGAGGTCGAGGTCCTTGGCCAGACGGGTCACCACCCGCAACTGCTGAAAGTCCTTTTCGCCGAAAATGGCGAAGTCGGGGCGGCACTGGCCGAAGAGCTTGCCTACCACAGTTGCGACACCGCCGAAAAAATGGGGCCGGAAGCGGTCTTCCAGTCCGACCACGGCAGGGCCTTCGGGAACAATGCGGGTGGCGAAGCCTTCTGGATACATGATGTCGGAGGTGGGGTACCAGATCAGATCAACCCCTTCATCGGCGAGCTTGGCGAGATCGGCGGCCCAGGTACGCGGGTAGGAGCCAAGGTCCTCGCTGGGCGCGAACTGCGCCGGATTGACGAAGATCGAAACCAGGACCCGCCTGGCATGCTGTTTTGCCAGCCGCACCAGCGACAGATGGCCCTCGTGGAGGGCCCCCATGGTAGGCACCAGGGCCAGCGTGGCTTTGCGCTGCCGAAGATCCGCGATGGCGCGGCGCAGGGCGAAAACGGTGCGAACGACTTTCGGCTTTCGTGACATCGCGAAAATAGGAATCGAGGGGGGGGTCAATTTCGGGCCAAGCTTTAGCAAACCAGTTGCCTGAGCGCCAAAGATATGTGGCGCAGGGAAAGAAAAATATCGCCTGGATTTGTTGCGCGACAGTCCGGTTCCAGCTGTGTCGGCATCATGTTGCCTGAATCGGGTCAGGGTGCCGCGCTGCGCGCCCCGTGCGGGAAGGGCATTTGTGGCTTTGCCGTCCTTGTGGCTTTGCTGCTAAGGTCCGTCCATGCCTGGTCTGATCATCCTTGCTGTTGTCGTTCTGGCGCTTTACGCCCTGTTGCGGACGCGGGGCGTCGTCAATCCGGCCGCCATGGCGCGCCGGATCGCGGGTGGCCTGCTGCTTCTGGCTGCGGTCCTGGTCGGTGTAAAGGGGGATCTGCCGGCTGCAGTGGTGCTCGGCATTGTCGGCGCGGTGGTGCTGGATCTGGTTCCGCAGCGGGCAGCGGGCAGGATCGGCCGGCTGTCAAAAAGCCTGTCGCAGTGGTGGGCGCAATGTCTGAAGCGTCGTTCCCGGTTTCTTGAGCTGTGGTCGGGAGGCGAAAGCGGCAGGATTATTGCCGGGCCGCTTGCGGGGCGTGCACTGGACGAGTTCCGTCTTGAGGAACTGACTGCGATGCGCACGCAATTCGATGCGGCCAGTGTGGATCTACTTGAAATTTATCTGGACTGCCGGTTTCCCGGCTGGCGTCGTCACGCGCAGCGCAATACGACAGCTGGGCGAACTCGCCCGATGCCGGATGGTAAAATGACGGAACAGGAGGCCCATGAGATCCTTGGCCTGCATCCGGGGGCGAGCGCCGACGAGATTCGCCGCGCACATCGGGCTCTGATAAAGAAACTGCATCCCGATCAAGGGGGGTCGACGTACCTTGCCGCCCGTGTGAACGACGCCAAGGACATCCTGCTTAGCACGCATAACAACTAACTCCGGTACGCTACGGAAACATTGGCTCCCCGCGCAAGTCCTGGACTCAGTTTGCCGAACTCCCGCCTGCTGTTGTCAGCATGGTCGTCATTTAGGAAAAGTCTTAATTCGAAATCCTTGACGAGAGGTTGCGCGAAATCGCGGCATTGGCGATTTTGTCCCGGCCTGTCGGCTGCCCCTTAAGAGCGATTTGCAGGAAGCCGGTGGGGCGGGTGGTGCCACCCGGTTACCGTTGACGGGTGCGCGATCAATCAGAGCCTGTTGTGTCGTGCCACAGCGTGCCCTCCGGACCCAGGTGCGCGCATCCTGCGCTGTCCCGCCGACGGGTCTTTCCCGCTTCCCGAAGCGGTGTTTTTCGCTGGCGCGGGTCTCAATTATGGATGGTGATGCAGGAGATGCTGGCGCGTTTCAGGGCGCGGCAGACGTTTTCGGCCTGTTCCCGCTCCAGTCCGGCAAAACGGGCACGAACGATCTTGCGGTTGTCCCTGGCGATCGCGGTCTCGGTGAAGGGCGTGGCTTTGTTGAGCAGGCCACGGGCCGAATTGCGAGCCGCTTCAATGCGCTGCCTGGCCTCACTTTCGTTGTCCAGGGCTCCGACCTGGACCAGCCATCCGCTGCGCACCACCGGCTTCGGTGTGGCCTCGCTCTGGGCCGCAGGCGGCGCTGGTGGCGGCTCGGCCGAGGCGTTATGGAGCGCCGAGGCGGGCAGGACCCCGAGAATGCCATTGCCGGTGCCATGCCCCGGCGGTTGCGGTGGCAGAGGCGGTGGTGGGGTTTGCGGCTGCGAGTGCTGCAGCAGAGGTTCGGCGGCGGCTGAGGCGATCCGTGTGGTAGTGGGGTGTGGGTTGGCGCGTGTCATCACCGCGGTGAGCTTGGTGATCCCCGCTCTGGCAAGTTCCGCCTTGTTGGCGGCTGCCCTGACGCGGTCATCCACGAACTCGGGGGCCACTGTCGCTGCCGACCGGAAACTGCCGGCTTTGACATTGACGGTTCGGACCCGGACCGGCCGGATCGGTTCGGTGGAACCGGTATACTGGTTCGACGGTGGCGCCGCCGCCGGGGTCGAGCCGGTCACGGCCGGAATGCGTGTGGCCACCACGCTGGGTGTCTCAGTGCTGTTGCGCTCAATCAGGGCGGCGCTGCGCACGGAGCTTGCCTTGACCAGATTGTCCACCAGCAGCCGGCGCATGGTGGCGTCACGGGCATCGGCACTGCGACCACCGAGCACGACGCCGACCAGATGACGGTTGCCGCGACGGATCGAGGTCACAAGGTTGAAGCCGGAGTCATGGGTGTAGCCGGTCTTGATGCCGTCGACGCCGTCGAGACTGCTGAGGAGGTGATTGTGATTGGGGATGTTGCGGCCGCGGAAAGCGAAGGAGCGGGTGGAGAAGAAGCGGTAATAGACCGGAAAGCGTTCCTTGATGGCGCGGCCGAGGGTGGCCTGGTCGCGGGCGGTGGTGAGCTGCTGGTCGCTGGGAAGGCCTGAGGCGTTGCGGTAGGTGGTCCGCGACATGCCGAGTGCGCGTGCCTTGTGCGTCATCATCTGGGCAAAGTCCTCTTCGCTGCCGCCAAGGCTTTCGGCGATCACCACGGCGGCGTCGTTGGCGGAGCGGGTGACCAGACCCTTGATGGCGTCCTCAACCTTGATGCTCTGGCCGGCATGAAGGCCGAGCTTGGTGGGGGCCTGATCGGAGGCGTGTTCGGAGACCGGCATCTGGCTGTCGAGCCGGATCCTGCCCGCCTCAAGACGCTCAAACAGCAGATAAAGCGTCATGATCTTGGTCAGTGAGGCGGGATGGCGCAAGGCATCGGGATTGGATGCCTGAAGTGTGGCGCCGGAATTGGCGTCGACCACGATGGAGGAAAACAGCGGCGTGTAATCGCTCTCCGCCCGATGGACGCGGTGGTGGCGGTGATGGTGGTGATAGTGATGGCGGTGGTGGCGGTAGCGCCGCGCATCCGCCTCGGTGCTGGTGAAAAGCAGTGCGAGGGCGATCACAGCAAGCCCCAGAACTCCAGCTCGGGCGCCAACCCGGGCAGCAAGGCGGACCAGACGTGAGAAAGACCAGTTTTTGCGACGCATGAGACCTCGTCCCCGTTTCTGGCTTGATCACCTGTCCTTAAGGCAAAATTGTGCTCTTGGAACCGGATCTGGAGGCGTGAACTGCGGATCTGCCGGGGTCAAGACCAAATGCGTCGGAACTCCGGCGGACCAGGCGCCCTTTCGCTTGTGGGGCCAGCCCCTCATGGTTCTGCCCGCCGCTCGCACCTCCTGCCAAGGTTAGGGGGCGGGGGTTGCCAAAAGATTAACGAATCCTTGCCGGGATGGTTTGGATTGGCGGGTTCGATCTGATCTGAGTTTTTGTGCGTCGCACAAAAACCCTTGAAAATTTGTGCGGTGCACTATAGAAATACTGCATGAGGCGTGAGGCTGGTCGCCAGGATCAGGCCGCTTTGGGAAAAGCAGAGGGAAATTTGCCGATGTTCAAGCTTGAAGATTTCGAGAAATACGGAAAAGCGCAGTTCGAGCAGGCTGTTACGTCTGCGGCGTCGGTCCAGAACGGGGTCAGCGCGATTGCCAGCGTGTGGGGCGACTATGCCAAGAAGTCGTTTGAGGACACCCGTTTTCTGGTCGAGCGGCTGGCGGCGGTGAAGTCTTTCGACAAGGCCATTGAGGTGCAGAGCGATTTTGTCCGTTCCAGCTACGAGACCTATGTTGCCGAGGCCCAGAAGATCGCCGGCCTGTGCAATGACCTCGGCCACAGCATGCTGGCCCGGCTGCAGTCCGGCGCCCACTGATTGTGAACAGGGAGCCGCTTGCGGTTCAAAGTCCCAGCCCGGCCGATTCGGCCGGGCTGATTGATTCTGCGGGGGGATTTCCCGTCTTCAGGTCCTCTCCAGCATGGCAAATTATCCGAGCCGGCGCGATGGCTCCAAGCTTGCAGCGCAGGCAGCGGGAGGCCATATTCGGGCGTGTCCGTGGTCCTGCGGGGGGCGCCGCGCGGCCTGACTTTACAAAATCGCCGTCTTCAGGCGGCGACGTCCGGCGTCCGGGTCTCTTGTGCGGTGTTACGGCAAGGTGATGCCGCTCATCGGAGACGGGACGTGGGTGGGGAAATTGAACGTCTGTGCCATGCTGCAATCAAGCTCCGATCTCGTTTCGACTGCGTCGGCCGCGTTCGCGGCGACGATGAATAATGATGATCGATCGGGAAGCGCCGGTGGCCCCGGTACCTCGGTGATCACGAAAGTCAAACGCAAGACCAGGCGGCCCAATCTTTACCGGGTCCTGATGCTGAACGATGATTACACGCCGATGGATTTCGTCGTGGCGGTGCTGGAGAAGTTCTTCAACAAGGACGTCGAGGCCGCGACCAAGATCATGTTGAATGTCCATCACCATGGCATCGGGGAATGCGGCGTGTTTACCTACGAAATCGCCGAGACCAAAGTGACGCAGGTGATGGATTTTGCCCGCCGGCACCAGCACCCGCTGCAGTGCGTCATGGAAAAGAAGTAGATTCCGGCTTTGATGGCGCGAAGGGTGCCTCCCGGGAACGGAAACGTGTGTCCGGGGCGCGCTTTTGTCTGCGTCGGTCGTCTTCTTGCCGTGGTTCTGTGCAACGATTATGTGAGATGATGGATCGCCTCCGGCCAGACCCGCGGGCGTGATCATGGTGGCAGGGGACGTGGAATGCCGACTTTTTCCCAGAGCCTTGAGCAATCCTTGCATCGCGCGCTGGCGATTGCCAACGAGCGGCGCCATCAATATGCCACGCTTGAGCACCTGCTGCTGTCGCTGATTGATGACTCGGATGCGGCGGCGGTGATGCGCGCCTGCAGCGTCGATCTCGACCGGCTGCGGATCAGCCTGGTCAATTATCTCGATACCGAATTCGAGAATCTGGTCACCGACGGGGCCGAGGACGCCAAGCCGACGGCGGGTTTCCAGCGCGTGATCCAGCGCGCCGTGATTCACGTCCAGTCCTCGGGGCGCGAGGAAGTGACCGGGGCCAATGTCCTGATCGCGATCTTTGCCGAACGCGAGAGCCACGCCGCCTATTTCCTGCAGGAGCAGGACATGACGCGCTATGACGCGGTCAATTACATCAGTCACGGCATCGCCAAGCGACCGGGCGTGTCGGAAGCGCGCCCGGTGCGCGGCGTCGATGAGGAGGCCGACACCAAGGGCGGCGAGGAAACCAAGAAGAAGGGCGAGGCGCTTGAGACCTACTGCGTCAACCTCAACAAGAAAGCGCGCGACGGCAAGATCGATCCGGTGATCGGTCGCAGTTCAGAAATCAGCCGCGCCATCCAGATCCTGTGTCGCCGGCAGAAGAACAATCCGCTGTTTGTCGGCGAGGCCGGTGTCGGCAAGACGGCGATCGCGGAAGGCCTCGCCAAACGCATCGTCGACAACGAGGTGCCGGAAGTTCTGGCGCCAACCACCGTGTTCTCGCTGGACATGGGCACATTGCTCGCCGGCACGCGCTACCGGGGAGACTTTGAGGAGCGTCTCAAGCAGGTGCTCAAGGAACTTGATGCCCATCCCAGTGCCATCCTGTTCATCGACGAAATCCATACCGTGATCGGTGCCGGGGCGACCTCGGGTGGGGCGATGGATGCCTCGAACCTGCTCAAACCGGCACTGGCTTCGGGCAATATCCGCTGTATGGGCTCGACCACCTACAAGGAATACCGCCAGCATTTCGAGAAGGACCACGCGCTGTTGCGGCGCTTCCAGAAAATCGACATCAACGAGCCCTCGATCGCGGATTCGATCGCGATCCTCAAGGGCCTCAAGCCTTATTTCGAGGACTATCACCACCTGAAATACACCAACGAGGCCATCGAGGCAGCGGTGGAGTTTTCCTCGCGCTATATCCATGACCGCAAGCTCCCCGACAAGGCGA
The DNA here is from genome assembly GCA_009781045.1 of Alphaproteobacteria bacterium. Classification (GTDB taxonomy): domain Bacteria; phylum Pseudomonadota; class Alphaproteobacteria; order Rhizobiales; family Xanthobacteraceae; genus Bradyrhizobium. Next base: position 13,946 of record WQYW01000055.1, on the reverse strand, counting down.
TTGACGTCATCGATGAATCGGGTGCAGCGCAGATGCTGGTGGCCGAGAACAAGCGCAAGAAGACCATCGGCGTCAAGGAAATCGAGGTCACAATCGCCTCCATGGCACGGATCCCGCCCAAGAGCGTGTCCAAGGATGATGCCGAACTGCTCAAGCATCTTGAGAAGACCCTCAAGCGCGTGGTGTTCGGTCAGGACAAGGCCATCGAGTCGCTGTCGGCGGCGATCAAGCTGGCGCGTGCCGGCTTGCGCGAGCCGGAGAAGCCGATCGGCAGCTATCTGTTCTCAGGGCCGACCGGTGTCGGCAAGACCGAGGTGGCCAAGCAGCTTGCCGCGGCGCTCGGCGTCGAACTCCTGCGCTTTGACATGTCCGAATATATGGAGCGCCATACGGTGTCGCGCCTGATCGGGGCGCCTCCCGGCTATATCGGTTTCGACCAGGGTGGGCTCCTGACCGACGGCGTCGATCAGCATCCCCATTCGGTGGTGCTGCTCGACGAAATCGAGAAGGCTCATCCCGATCTCTATAATGTCCTGTTGCAGGTCATGGATCATGGCCGTCTCACCGATCACAGCGGCAAGCAGATCAACTTCCGCAATGTGATCCTGATTATGACTACCAATGCCGGGGCTTCCGATCTTGCCCGCGAGGCCTTCGGCTTCACCCGCAGCAAGCGGGAAGGGGATGATCAGGAGGCCATCACCCGGCAGTTCTCGCCGGAATTCCGCAACCGCCTCGATGCCATCGTCTCCTTTGCCCATCTCAGCGCCGAGGTCATCGGCATGGTGGTGGAGAAGTTCGTGCTCCAGCTCGAGGCCCAGCTCGCCGATCGCGATGTCACGATTGAACTGACCGATCCCGCCAGGGCCTGGCTGATCGAACATGGCTATGATCAGCAGATGGGGGCGCGGCCGATGTCGCGGGTGATCCAGGAGCACATCAAAAAAGGACTCGCCGATGAGGTATTGTTCGGCAGGCTGAAAAGTGGCGGCCATGTCCGTGTCATCACGGTCAAGGATGACGTCAATCCGGGTAAGGACAAGATCGATTTCGAAATCATCGAGGGGCCGCTGGCGCCAAAGCAGGAGAGGCTGCCCGCGGCGCGCAAAGGCAAGGTGAAACCCGTTCCTCCCGGCGGTGCCGCCCGGGGACCGGCGGAGGCGCCGTCCTGACCTGCAAGCACACTCGGAATTTCCGCGAGCCGGGTTTTTCACAGCTCCACGCCTGGGCCGTGCCCGTGCGGGCAACATCTGCTGTGCCGCGGTCGCTTTTTGCGATCGCCGCCGCCCGATTGATGGCGTGGCGGCGAACAGTGGCTTCGGGCAAGGATCACGAGTCTTTAGGATGGCGGGAAACAGACCGCGTGAAATCTGTGGCGCAGTCCCTCGGTCAATGGCTCGGGCAGGGCAATAAGGACATGGCGCACAGTCTGGTAGGAATCAAGCACCGGCCAGGGATGGAGAGACAGCAGTTCTTCACCCTGCGTCCATGTCTCATTATCGAGCAGCACCTCTGTGGTGGCAGATCCCTGACCGCCGAAGAAGACACGAATAAAGTGGGCTCCCGGATTCGCGGTCGCGGTGAACAGATCCCGGATCCCGGAGCTTGTGGAGAAAGCCCGGATAGGAACCCGGAAGAGTGGGTTCGCCCTGGGCAGTGCAGAACAGCGGTCCGGAGAAGACCTTCCAGGCGGCGGAGGCACGATGCCAATGCTCAATGTCGACGCGCATGTCGTCGCAGACATATCCGGCGAGCGCTTCAATAGTCGGATGGAAGGTGTTCTCAAGGAATTTATGGAATGCCATAACGACCGCTTTCGGAGGGGTTGTGGCCATGCCTGCAAAACACTCGTAGATGGGTTGTACGCTCAGCAACTGCGAATGAATGTGGATTGTCAGCACCAGTTGCTGGAATTTGCCAATCTGTCGCAGGCCGCCGATGGACGCCTCGAAACGCAGGTGATGCTCCGGGACGGAGACGTCCTGCGCATTGCGGGTTGCTGCAATTCCGTGCGCCACAAGTGCACGATGGATGGCATCGAGTATGTCGGGGATTTCCATGCGTGGAATGCGTCTCGTTTCTCGTTCAATTCAGGGGGCCACGGATCCGTGAAGATCGGCCACGACCGCCTCCAGTTGGTACACGCTTTTCCGGTCGCGGTGCAGAAGAAAGAAGAAATTCGACATTCGAAAGACCGTGCAGCCGGGCCGGGAGTGGCAGGACATCGCGAGGCTGCGCGGCGGCGATCGACGCTGGTGGAAATTCAAAAAGGAAAAGGGGGGGCGTTTGTCCCTCACGGCTGACGGGACCAGGCGTGGAGAACGCGATCGGTCAGGGTGAGTGATCGCGAAAGGCATCGACCGTGAGGAGGTCGTGGCCGAGACCGGCCAGTGACTCGCGGGCGGTTCTGTTGTCGTCGCTCTCGCCCTGGAGGCGGTGTCCGTTCAGGGGGTCGGGTAGCGCCGTGAGACAGGCATCCTCGCCCAGTCGGCGGGCGCATTCGCGCATGTCGGCGGGCAGAAAACGGTAGCCGCCGACACTGACGATCCCGGAAGGCGCGGCCAGGATGGAGAGGCTGTTGTCGGGTTCGATCCGTGCCGCATAGCCGGTATCGACATAATCGTGCCTGGCCTCGGCGGCGAGTGCTTCGCGCAAGGGGCGCGGTGGTGCATAGGCCGAGACCGGCACCATCGGTCCGCGCAGCGTCACCGTGCCGTGGGAGGTCAGCGCCACTTCACAGGCAATCGAGGGGCTGGAGCTGTGCTGCTGCGTTCCCTGGGGCCCGAGCGCCAGAGCGCGCGGGCAGCCGTCGAGGTCGCGCCTGACTGCGAACAGACCGGTCTCACCGAACAGATAGACGTCGGTGAAGGAAACATCCGAAAACGGCCATGGGGCACTCAGGGCGACCTGTTCGGGCGCCCGCCACAGGCCGATGACCCTGCGCAGGGCGGGCATCCGCCCGGCGAGTCCCGAATGGGCCAGCCGCAGCGCGAATTCCCCGGGTGCCACCAGGACGCTGCAGTTCTGGGCGTTGAACTGTTCCAGCAGCACGTCATTATTGAAGGGATGGTGCAGCGCCAGCGTGCCTTCCGACAACAGCCACAGCACCAGAGACGAGGCGATGCCGGCGAAGGAGCTGGGTGCGAAGGCCGACATCACGGTGGCGCCCTGCGGCACGATGGCTTCAACCGTGATCAGCAGTCCGCCGGCGATGACACTGAAATGAGGCCGGGGCACCAGGCGGACGCCTTCGGTGGTCATGTCGAAGGAGATGATGGCGCCCTTGCGCCCGTCCTGGATCACGTTGCGCATGCTGCGCGGCGGACGGGTCAGCACATCGTCGAGCGTCGACATGCCATGCGGCAGCCTGGCCCCGAAGCCGCAGATATGGCGGATCGAGAACGCGTCCGCAGCAGCGGCGAGCGCCTCGTCGGCGTAGGCGATGCCGTCGATCGTGCCCATGGTAACAATGGCACGGGCGGCAGTGCGGTTGAGCGCAGCGGTGAGCTGGGTGTGGCGCCACAACAGGGGCAGGATCGCCACCACCAGACCGGCGCGATGGGCGGCCAGCAGGGTGAGGATGAATTCGACCGTGTTGGGCAGATGCAGCGCGATGACCGAGTTTACCGGCAGGCCCAGTTCGACGAAATGGGTGGACAGCGCCTGGATCTCGCGATCGGCCTCGGCATAGGTGAGCTGCCTTGGCGGCCGTCCTGTCACCTGCTCCTTGTTGAGGGGATCGCGCAGTGCAATCCGCTCAGGCTGCTGCGCCAGCGTGCTCTGGAACAGCAGGTCGAGGGTCTGCAATGCAGCGTGCGCGCTCATTTCACCGGTTCGCCTGGCTGTCTGGCCCACCACGTCTCCGGCAGGTAGCCGGTGAGCGCGGTGGTTGCAGGATGTTTTATCCGATTCCATCGCGCAATCCACTGCTCCGGCACGTTATACAGCGGAATGGCGTAAAAACCGGACATCAGGACCCGGTCGAGCGCCCGCACCGCGGGCACGAAGCTGGTGCGGTCGCGGGCGGCGAGCAGGGCGTTGATCATGGCGTCGACAGCCGGATCGCGGGCGCCCATATAGTTTCGGGTTCCCTTCGCATCCGCAGCTGCGCTGCCCCAGTAGAAAAACTGCTCATTGCCGGGCGACAGCGACTGGTCGCCGCGGTTCTCGATCATGTCGAAATCAAAATTTATGCGCCGCTGGTCGTACTGGACCGGATCGACGTTGCGGACCCGGGCCACGATGCCGGCGCGTTTGAGATCGCGCAGATAGGCCAGTGCGACGCGTTCCTGATCGCGGGTGGTGACCAGAATCTCGAAAGTAAACGGGCGTTTCGTGCTGCGGTTGCAAAGGACGGTGTCCTCCAGATCGTAACCGGCCTCTGCGAGCAGCTTCAGCGCCGCGGCCAGCGCGGCGCGGTTCTGGCCGGAACCGTCGCTCGAGGGCAGGCGGTAGCTGCCGTCGATTATGTCGCTGCGCAAATGCCCGCGGAAGGGTTCCAGCAATTCGCGTTCGCGGCTATCGGCGTCCCGCCCATAGGCCGACAGTTCCGAGCCCGGGAAATAGCCGCCGGCGCGCGAATAATAGCCGAAGAAATAGTTGCGGTTGATCCAGTCGAAGTCGAAAAGCAGAGTCAGGGCCTGACGGACCCGGATGTCGGCAAAGACGGCGCGGCGGGTATTGAAAACCAGGAACTCGGCCGGTTGTGGCACGCCAGGGCGGATGACGTCGCGGACGATCTCGCCGCGCCGCATCGCCGGGAAATCATAGCCGTCATGCCAGCGCAGGGGTTCATGCTCGACACGGAAGTCGTGGAGTCCGCGCCTGAAGGCCTCGAACTGGCTGTTGGCCTCACGATAGAAATCGAGCCGAATCTCGTCGAAATTATAGAGGCCGCGGTTGACCGGAAGATCACGGCCCCAATAGTCGGGATTGCGGGAGAGCGTCACGCTGGCGCCCGGGTTGACCGCGCTGACGCGATAGGGGCCGGAACCGACCGGGGGTCGAAGCGAGGTTTCCTCGAATCGGTCGGCATCGGTGGCATGGCGCGGCAGGATCGGCATCAGTCCCAGGATCAGGGGCAGTTCGCGGTCGCCGACGCCGGCCAGGTCGAAGCGGATGGTGAGGGGGTCGGGAATTTCGACCCCGGCGACCTTGGCGTAGTATTGGCGGTAATTGGGGCGGCCGTGGTCCCGCAAGACCTCCCAGGAAAACCGCACGTCGTCCGCCAGAACCGGAGTGCCGTCGGAAAAGCGTGCCCGGGGATCGATGCGGAAGGTGACATACTGTCTCTCGTCATCGCTCTCGACGCTGCGGGCGAGGCCCGCATAGAGGGTGAAGGCCTCGTCATTGCTGCGGCTGAGCAGGCTTTCAATGACGTAGCCGCGGATCTGGGGCGGCGCCAATCCCTTGACAATAAAGGGATTGAGACTGTCGAACGTGCCCGGGAGGCCCCAGACCAGCCGCCCGCCTTTGGGGGCGTCGGGATTGACATAGGGCAGGTGGCTGAAATCGGCGGGCAAAGCGGGTCTGCCATGCATCGCGATGGCGTGGCTCTCTTCGGCCCGGCCCGGCCCGACCGGCAGGAACGGACTGGCCGCTGCGGCCGCGATTGCGAAGCAGGCGCGAAGGGCACATGGATTGATTCGCATGACGCTGACGCATAGAACGTGGGCATCAAAACGACAAGGCAGGGTTCTTAAAGATGCGGGGGGGCATTGATCTTTGCGCTTGTCGCGTTAAGAAGACGAGTAATCCCGCACGGAGCATCGATCCTTGTCAGTCTTCACCAAGGAGGCAGTCGCGTCAGCGCGACCCAGGGCCCGATGTTCGGCAATGGTTCGGACGCTTCCCGCATAGAAAGGGTTTTCCCCAATGAATCTCCGTATCTTGACCGCTGTGCTGGCAGCGACGGCAATGGCTGCTCCGCTTGCGGCTCAGGCACAGGCCCCCGCGCCGAAGCCGGCTGCCAGACCTGTCGCGCCCGCTGCTGCGGCGCCCAGGCCCGCCGCGCCGCGGCCTGCGGCACCGGCTGCCGCGGGCAAGGCCGCGCCGCGGGCCATGAGTGCCCCCGCCGAGGCGCCTCAGGATCAGCTCAAGCTGATCTACTCGCCCTGGACCAAGCTCTGCGTGGAACAGGACAAAGACAGCAAGGCCCAGCTCTGCTTTACCGGCAAGGACGGCCGCATTGAGTCCGGTGTCTCGGTGATCCGGGCCTTGGTCATTGAGACCCAGGGCAACGCCGAGAAGATTCTGCGCCTGACGCTGCCGCTTGGCATGCAGCTGGCCCATGGCACACAGCTTATCATCGACAGCAATACGCCGCTTGAGAAGCCCTTCGTGATTTGTCTCAATAACGGCTGCATGGCCGACTATTCGGTTACGCCGGAGCTTCTGGCCGCTCTCAAGAAGGGTCAGAACATGGTGGTGCGGGCCATCGACGGCAACGGTGCACTGGTGACTCTGCCGCTGCCTCTGGCAGGCACCAATGGTGTATCCGAGTTCAGCACCGCCTTTGACGGCCCGCCGATCACCCCCCAGAAGTTCGAGGAAGATCAGAAGCGGCTGCAGGAGGAGTTGCAGCGCAAGGCTGAGGACGCCCGCAGGAAGCTTGAACAGCCGGCCCAGTAGGTGCAGGCTTACCGGCCGCGCGGCGCTTTGCGCCGGGCCGGGACGAGGAACACAAAAAGCGCGCGAGGGGCGGGAAAGACCTGCCCCTCGTGCGCTTTTTCGTTGTGACGTGGCGTATTTTCCGGATCTTTTTCCCAGACCTCCTGCTCTGGTCTCCTGGAGCGCTCTGCTGTGCCGAAAGCGATTCTGAGCCAACGGCCCTGAACTCGCCGTCACAGGCCAGCATGGATCCCGGCGGCGATTGTTTCAAATTTCAGGGATCGCTGGCGGGCGCTGTTTCGGGCGCGAAAGCAGGCCGACTTTGCGTGAACGTCTGGAACATCAACGAAGAGGGGATATCCGGCACGCAATGGGCGGCCGATGCCGTTGTCGTCCCTGCCAGCGGCGGACTTTCGGCGTCCCTCGCGGGTCCAATCACGAGGGTTGTTTCTGTCTTTAAGGGGCGGGCTGAAAATGCCAGGGGGGGGCGTGCGCTGGCGCCGGCCGAGGCTGCGCCATGGGGCGTGATCGTCGTCTAATTCAGCGAGGGATTGCGGGGGCGATAGCTGCCCGACTTGTCCTTGATGAAGATTTCACCGACCTGGGAGTGATGGATCGGTTCCCCCGATTCGTCTGGCATCAGGTTCTGTTCGGAGACGTAGGCGACATATTCGGTTTCCGCGTTTTCTGCCAGCAGGTGGTAAAACGGCTGATCCTTGTCAGGGCGCGCATCTTCCGGGATCGCCAGCCACCACTCTTCAGTATTGCTGAATTCGGGATCGATGTCGAAAATCACCCCCCGGAAAGAGAAAATCCGGTGGCGTACGACTTGTCCAATCCGGAATTTCGCGGTCCGTGTTTTGGTCATGGCCCCGTCGATAGACCAGGAAACGCTGTGGCGCCAGTGTTCCATCAGCGACAGCGCGATGAATTCGCCGGTCGGGGCCTTGAAAAATTCCCGGTTTTTCCGATAATACAAATAAAATCAATGCGTTATGTTTTAAAGATGCTTTTCTGGCTGGTTTTCCATGTTTTTTGCGGTGTTGGTTATTTTCGCTGCGGTTAGCCCGGCTGTCCGTGCCATCTGCGCGGTGCCATCTGCTGCGTGCCCGATCAGGCCCAGAATCTTCGGATTTTCCGCCGCAAGGAGAGGCCATTTGTCAGACTGGAATCGCCAGATCGATGGAGTGGCGCGGCGGCAGGGTCCAATCCGCGCGGTAACGGCCCCGGGAAATCTGAGGATTGTGGTTTCCGACCAAGGCGTTCCGGCTCATCTGGGTGGCGAATCGGTTCTATTGCAGGGGCCATGATGGCGTCCGACCGGCGCGGTGGCAGTTGTCGCTGGCGTTTCAGGTCAAAGGTCAACCGGGGTCGAAACGGATAGGATGCCGATCATGCCGCCACCGCATTTTTCCCCAGAATCGAGGCCGCTGACGGTGATGGCGGCTTTCTGCGTCCATGGTCTGACCGCCTCGGGTGCGGCGGTGGCACTCTGCGCACTGCATGAGGCGGCACGGGCTCACTGGGTGGCGATGTTTGCATGGCTTGCGGTGGCGCTGGTCATTGACGCCATCGACGGCCCGATCGCGCGGCGGCTTGAGGTTGCGCGCCAGTTGCCGAACTGGTCCGGCGAGATCCTGGATCTGGTGGTGGACTTTGTGACCTATGTCTTCGTGCCCGCCTACGCGATCATGGAAAGCGGCCTGGTGCTGCCGGTGGTGGCGCCGTTTCTGGGAGGCGCCATCGTGGTCAGCGGCGCGCTCTATTTCGCCGATCAGCGCATGAAAACCGACGACAATCATTTCCGTGGTTTTCCGGCGCTGTGGAACGCCGCCGCGTTCTACCTGTTCCTGCTGCAGGCGCCGCCTCTGGTCGCGACGCTGCTGCTTGGCGTTCTCGTGGTGCTGACCTTCGCGCCCTTCCATGTATTGCATCCGCTGCGTGTGCTGCGGCTGCGCCGGCTGACCCTGTGCCTGATCGGGATCGGGGCGGGACTTGGCGCCTACACGCTGATGATGGGCTTCGATGTCTCCTTCATCGTCCGGTTGGTGCTGTGCGCGATTGCGCTCCACATTCTGTGCAGCGATGCCGTGATCCGGCTGACGGGAAAACTGGCATGATGGACCTTCTGACCTCCCCTGAGGCCTGGACGGCGCTGTTCGTTCTGACACTGCTCGAAATCATTCTCGGTATCGACAATGTCATCTTCCTGTCGGTGATCGTGTCGCGCATTCCCGAAAAACAGGCGCTGCGCGCCCGCCAGATCGGCCTGACGCTGGCTCTGGTGTTGCGCATCGTGCTGTTGAGTCTTCTGGTGTGGCTGATCGGTCTGACCCGGCCGGTGATGATCCTCCAGGGCCATGACTTTTCCTGGCGCGAGATCATCCTGATCGCCGGCGGTCTGTTCCTGATCGCCAAGGCCACCCACGAAATCCATGTTGCGGTCGATGCCGGCGAAGAGGAGGCGGCGCCACGCCCGGCGCCGGGCGCTTTCCTGTGGGTGGTACTCCAGATCGTGGTCATCGATGTGGTGTTTTCACTCGACTCGATCATCACCGCGATCGGCATGGCGCAGGATCTGCCGATTATGGTTGCCGCGGTGGTGATCGCCTGCCTCGTCATGTATATTTCGTCGGGACCGGTGGCGCGCTTCATCGCCGCCCATCCCACCACCAAGATGCTGGCGCTGTCCTTCCTGGTCCTGATCGGGGTGGCACTGGTGGCGGATGGCTTCAAATTCCACATTCCGCGCAGTTATATCTATTTCGCCATCGCTTTTTCGGCCGCCGTGGAATTTTTCAACGTGATGGCAAAGCGCAACCGGAGGCGGGGCGAGGGATAGTCATAATTTAAAAAAAAATCCGAAGGGATCGGCACTTCCCGCGCGCGCCTCATTCATGCAAAGCGACGACGACCGTCATCGACACGGGGTGGATTTCGACAATGGCAATCCTGCCGTTCGCGAGGCGCGCGGGCGGCCTCCCGCGGTCGCGCGCGCCCATGTGCTGTGCGCCGGCGATGAATTTTCAGAAGCCCGCCACAGTGCCGTGGAGATCATAGGCGTCGGCAGCATGGATGCGGGCGGTGACGATTTCGCCGATGCGTAACGGGCGATGGCTGGTCAGGAAGACCGCGCCGTCAATCTCGGGGGCATCGCCTCTGGAGCGGCCCTTCGCCATGCCGTGAGCGCCGTTCGCTGTCAGTTCATCGATGATGACCTGCTGGCGGGTGCCGACTTTGCGTTTCAGGCGGCGGGCGGAAATCTTCTGCTGGCGGGCCATGAGGGCGTTGTAGCGCTCGTCAGCCACTTCCGCCGGCACGGGGTCGGCAAGCGCATTGGATGCGGCGCCTGCGACCGGCTCATATTTGAAGCAGCCGACGTGATCGAGCTGGGCTTCCTCGAGCCAGTCGAGGAGACAGGCGAAATCGTCGGCGCTCTCTCCGGGGAAACCGACGATGAAGGCGGATCGCAGCGTCAGATCCGGGCATTCGCTGCGCCAGCGCCGGATCCGCTCCAGGGTCTTGTCCTGCGCCGCCGGGCGCTTCATGGCGGTGAGAACTGCGGGGCTGGCATGCTGAAACGGGATGTCGAGATAGGGCAGAACCTTGCCGGCGGCCATCAGGTGAATGATGTCATCGACATGAGGGTAGGGGTAGACATAATGCAGGCGGATCCAGGCACCGAGTTCGCCCAGTTCCCGGGCGAGATCAAGGAATGAGGCCGGGACGTCACGCGCCTTCCAGGGCGCCGTGGCGTATCGCAGATCGAGACCATAGGCCGAGGTGTCCTGGGAAATCACGATCAGTTCCCGGACGCCGGCACGGACCAGGCGCTCGGCCTCGCGCAGCACCTCATCGACCGGCCGTGAGGTGAGGGCACCGCGCAGGCGCGGGATGATGCAGAAAGTGCAGCGGTTGTTGCAGCCCTCCGAAATCTTGAGATAGGCGTAATGGCGCGGCGTCAGTCTTATGCCCTGCGCCGGAACCAGATCGAGGCGCGGGTCGTGCGGCGCCTTCTGTGCCCGATGCACAGCCTCGATCACGCTGTCATATTGTTGCGGACCGGAGATTGAGAGCACGCCGGGACAGGCCTCTTCGATCAGCCCGGGGTCGGCACCCATGCAGCCGGTGACGATGACCTTGCCATTGACCGCCATGGCCTCCTGGATGGCCGCAATCGACTCCTGGCGGGCACTGTCGAGGAAGCCGCAGGTATTGACGATGACGAGGTCGGCACCGGGATGGCTGCGGGTGAGTTCATAGCCTTCGGCGCGCAGCCGGGTAAGGATGCGCTCCGAGTCGACCAGGGCCTTGGGACATCCGAGCGAAACGAAGCTGACCTTGGGAGCGGCTTTCTGCATGGCGGGAAACCTGGCTGATGGAACTGGAGACTTGAGCAGGGTCGTGAGGGGTTGACGGAAATCAACCCGGACAGGCTGACCGGCGTGATCGGGCGTTGCGGTCCCCACTTCGGAAGGCGTTTCGTCGTTGAAACGACCGCCAGCGACAATTGCAGCGTCCCGGTGGTGGAGGGCCAACCGGAACGAAGGGTCGAATCCGAGCCATGTCCTGTCTGGATAACATCCGGGACCGAACATCGCCAGAGCGCTCTGCATGTGTCGGTCACGGCCGAAAACCGGCCCGCTCAGCGCGCCGGTTCCAGCACCATGACACCGGTTGCCGTGTTGGAGATCGGAATGTGGTAACGGGCATGCATCTGGCGGACCATTTCGGGAAGGGTGCCACGGGCCACCATCCAGTTGAGGAGTTCCACCCCCTGGGTGCCGGTCTGCGCCACCAGTTCCACGGTCGAATAGCGCGTCGCCCAGGATGGATCGCTGACCATGCTGTCCATGAACTGCAGGTCGAAGTCCTTGTTGATGAATCCGGCGCGTTCGCCGTCGAGCTGGTGCGACAGGCCGCCGGTGCCCATCACCACCACACGGGCGTCTGTGGGCCAGGAGGCGATGGCGCGGCCGAGCGCGTGACCAAGCCTGTAGCAGCGCGCGGCGGAGGGCAGGGGAGCCTGAACCGTGTTTACGACAACCGGGACGGTTCGCACCGGCCAGTTCTGGTCGGGCCAGCACAGCGTCATCGGCACCGTGAAGGCGTGATCGACCAGCATCTCCTGGCAGCTCACAATGTCGAATTCCTCGGCCACGAGATGTTCGATGATGTGCCAGGACAGCTCAGGCGCACCGCGGAAGGAGCGCACCGTCGGGATCCCCCAGCCTTCGTCGCTATGGTGGTAGGCAAGCGCTGCCCCGACCGCGAAGGTCGGCATCTTGTCGAGGAAGAAGTTGAGGCCATGGTCGTTATAGACCACGACGACGATATCGGGGGCGACGCGGGCGAGCCAGGCGCGCAGCGGCGGGAAGGCGTTGAAAAATGGTTCCCAATAGGGCTCGTGCTGCAGCCCGCGGGCGAGCGCACCTGCAATCGCCGGCACATGCGAGGTCATGATTGCCCCGGCAAGCCTGGCCATGGCTAGAACCTTGCCGCGATCAGCATGGCCTTGAACTGATCCTTGGTCATGCTTGTCTGCTGGGCACCGATATCCTGGATGTCGAGAGAGAAAATCCCGGCAAATTTGGCCAGGTAATAGGCATTGCCGCCGGCCTCAATCAGCTGCAGCACGTTGCGGCTGCGGATCGCCTCCCGCTGCTGCGCGTTCAGCCCGTATCGGGCGCAATAGCCATCCTCATCCCTGAGGAAGGCGACGCGGTTCGCAGCACTGTTGAACGAAAAGCACATCTTGTTGAGGGCATAGCCTTTGCGCGCCTGCACGCTGTCGAAGATCGTGGTTCCCGGCACAGGCTGTCGCGAGTTGCCGCTCAACATGGTGTTGTTTCTCCCTTGGGCCGGCACGAAAGCCTTGCGTGCCCCGGATTGACAAGGGCGCGCCACGTGCGGATGGCGACAATAGAACGGTCAAAAAGATGAATTCCGGGTTTCCGTTTCTGTCCCGTGTTGGGGCGCCACCGCAGTCTGAGCGGCGTCCGCTTGTGCAGTTGTGGCAATGGTTTACGAGTCTCAAGACGAGGGGACAGGCGGCACCGCCGGGGTAAGGTTTGGGGCCCCGGGGCTCTCGTTCCCCCCCTTTCAGGCGCCGCTTAGGATAGAACGAGAGGATTTTCGGCTCGCCATCTGCCCCCCTGACCGGGGCGGCAATTGCCGCGCGGCAAGCAGATCCCGAGAGGACCCGGCAATCGCTTGCCGCAGCCCTCTCGCGCCCGGTGGCGACGAAATCCTTCTGGCAGCACGGGCAGGTGCCGTGATGCAGATTGACCCGTGTGGGCACGCTGCGGATCGGCGGCATCTCGATATGGTCGTATGCATGGTGCGCATGCTGATCGGCATCCGACAGGCCATGCTGACAGTGAGGGCACTGCGAGAGCCTGGCGTCGATCACATGGTCCGGGTTGGGGCTCAGGGGCCGGTCAGCTCCGGGATGGCTATAGCGCCGCTCCCTCTTCTTCGCAGCGTCGGGCGCGTTCGCCTTGCGGCCCTGGCTTGGTGGAACGGACGAATTCCGGGAAGTCTTCTGCGGCTTGGCGGATGCCGCTGCCTGCTCGGCAAGCTTTCTCTGAAGCTTTGCGGTGGCGCGCTGCTGGGCCGCGAGATGCTTTCGATATTGAGCGCTCAGGCTCTTTTCGGCAGCGAACTGTTCCCGACTTTTCGCGCTGACATCCCGCTCAGCCGAAAGCTTCTTCCGAAGCTCCTCTTTCTCGCGCTGAAGCTCAAGTGCTGCGTTCAAGACCGAGAGCTCTGAGTTCTGCGCGTTTCACCCTGATGGTGAATCATGACGAATCCTCGACGTCCAGGGAGAATGAAAAAAGTCAGAACAAAGTGCCGTTACTCTCCTGGGCATCCCCTTCCGCCGCGTCTTCGCCTGCTGTCAGATGTCAGGTTTGAGCGCACTTCCCCTCCCGGCGTGCCAACGAAATGGAGAAGGATCGCTCGCGCAACGGCGGTACCACATACCCACGACGTCAAAAAAAAACCGGAAATATAATGCCGAGGAGGTGAGTAATTACCCCTCAACAGCACCGGATCATATCATGGATCATCGACCGCCCCTCGTGAACACCACCCGAAACCCGCCCCCCCGAACGACTTGCCGCAAATTCTCGGAGAATCGAAAATCGCACGGAGCGAGGACATTTAGAGCCATATGGAGGGCAGGGTGATCGGGTGAAGGAGGCATCAAGAATCGCGTGACAAGGAGGAAATCCTCTGAATCGATCGGCCGCAACTGATTCGGCCTATGGAGGAACCACGATGACCCAGGGTACTGACGCAGAGGTGACTCTCTTCGTAGAAGCGGCGGCTGATTT
>WQYW01000054.1 GCA_009781045.1 Alphaproteobacteria bacterium | reverse complement strand
GCGGGTCAAGAATGCGGAGAGCATGATTGCCATCCGCATCTGCCGGGCCAATGACGGCTGGGGCGACTTCTGGGACGCCAAAATGGCAGCGTAGCATCTGACCACACTTTGGTTCGCACCCGTGACTGCCGTCCTTTTCCTGGTTCTTGCAACCATGGCCTTCGTGCGGTTCTTTGTCAGCACCTGCGTCTGCGTCGCCGAAAAACTCGGCCCCATCGTCAGCCTGCAGCGGAGCTTTCACCTCACCCGCGGCTCCGCCTGGAGGATTTTCGGCCTTCTTGCCATCGTTGTTGCAGCTGTTGTGCTTCTGGCCCTCATCGCTGTCGCCGTCGTTTTCGGCGTCGCAGGGTCCCTGCCGGCGGTTTCCGACGGATCTCCTTCCGTTTCAGTGGCGGTGGTGCTCCTCTTCCTGGTCGCTCTCCCGCTGCAATTTCTGCTCAACGCTTTTGTGGTCGTTCTGGCTACCACCACCTATATCGATTTGCGGAGAGCCAGCGAAGGCTTCACTCCGGATGACATTGCCCGAATCTTCGAGTGAAGCGGCTTGCGCGCGCAGACGCGCGCGCTGCCCGCTCTGTCAGGGCATGTCGGCCGCGTCTTCGCTTTTTCGGGTGCCCCCCCAGGACCCCAGACCCCAGGACCTCAAGACCCAGGTGCAGGCTCTTGTCCTCCCGGTCACGACAGCACCACCGTCAGCCCTTGATGTATGTCAGCGCCACCGCTTCCTGACCGCGCAGTTCGCCCGACCTCGCGTCATCCCGCTCGCCGCTTCATCTCTCCCGGCGGCCGGCAAAGTACCTCTCCTCGAACAATGTTGCAGGATTTCTGCGAAGCGGGTCGCAGCGTTGCCCTGTCCGTGTCCGTCACGAAATCTGGCAGGCCTCTTCGCAACCGCTTGAGTTCATGAGGGTCCTGGCGTGATCGGGCACATCACCCGCAGCCGCGCTGACCGGGCAGCGATTTTCTTTGGCACCGGAATTCCCGGATTGCCGCCTGACAGAAGCCTGCGAAGGAGACGCTCCCGCTCGCCGGTGCCGCCCGATTATGGTCTTTCCGGCTGGACGGTCGAACTGCAGCGGGTTAGTGCTGGGCCGCCGCCGACAAAAACGTCTCCCTTGCCAGGGAGCACTGTCGGCGACCTGCAGCAACGACAGCGACAGACTGGAGCGTCTCGCGTCCCCATGACCAGCTGGCATTATACCTCCGAGGGACAGGCGCAGGGGCCTGTCTCGGAACGGCAGTTGCGCGATCTCCTGAACAAGGGCGCTCTTCGCCCCGACACCCTGGTGTGGACGCAAGGCATGCCGGAATGGCGGCCGGTGACGGAAATCCGCCAGCTGCGCCCCTCGTCGCCCCCGCCGCGGTCCGCCCCTCCGTCCACCCCGGTCGCCCCACCGTCCGCGCCAGTCGCCCCACCCGTCGCGGCCCAGGTCGCCCCACCGTCCGCGCCAGTCGCCCCTCCGCCCGCGCCAGTCGCCACACCATCCGCTCCGGTAGCCCCGGCCTCCGCGCCGGTCGCTCCAGTGCCCGCCGACCTCACGTCTGCGCCCCCGTGCGGACCTGACAGCGACGTGAATCAGGCCCCCCTGGTACCGGCACCCGCAGCCGCAGCCGCGGACACCAGCCGCAGCTTCCGCACCGGTCTCGTTCTTCGCCAGAGCGTGCGGATCCTCCAGGCCAGGATCGGGACCTGGCTTTTGATCGGTCTCGCCGACACCACACTGGCTGTAGCTGCTGCCCTGCTTCCCAACGGCACCCTGGCCTCATGGCTCGTCCAGATCCTGATCGGCGCACTGATCCAGGCCATGATCACCTATGCCGCTTTCGAACTCTGGTGCGGTCAGGACTTCCGCCTTGGCGATACCCTGAAACAGGGGGCGGGCCGGTTCCTGCCGGTCCTCAGCATCCTCCTGCTGTTTCTCCTGGCAATCATCCTCACCTTTCTTGGCGCGCTTGTCCTGGGCCCGCATTTTCGTCCGCTGGTTGCTGCGAGCGGGATTCCCGATCTCTTTGGCGCCCCCAGCCTTGAGACCACCCTCGCCAGCATTCTTGCCTCCGGCAGTTGTCTGGCTCTGTTCGTCTTCCTCGCCATCCGCTTCTCTGTCGTCGTTCCCGCCTGCGTCATCGAAGGGGCGGACGCCCTCACCGGCATAAAGCGGAGCTTTCGCCTCACCAGCGGGCACTTCTGGAACATCCTTGCCGCCTTTGTCGTGCTCCTCGCGGTAATTCTCGGCTTCGCTGCCGTTGTCATCGGACTTTTCTACCTCGCAACGCTCCTGACGGATCCGTCTCTTTCCATCACCAGCCTGCTCCATCCGTCGCGTCTCACCACCGAGCCGGAACTCGCCACGACCGTGATCCTGCTCCTCTTCTTCCTCATCTATATGCCGGCTCAATGGCTCTTCAGCGCTTTCGCCATCATTCTGATTACAGCCATCTACGCCAATCTGCGGATC
This sequence comes from Alphaproteobacteria bacterium, assembly GCA_009781045.1. Classification (GTDB taxonomy): domain Bacteria; phylum Pseudomonadota; class Alphaproteobacteria; order Rhizobiales; family Xanthobacteraceae; genus Bradyrhizobium. The sequence goes on along the minus strand of WQYW01000054.1, from coordinate 28,074 downwards.
GACAGCGAAGGTTTCACCACAGACCGGGCGGCCGACGTCCTCCCGTGACTCTCCGTCCGGACTGGCTGTACAGCGCGGCTTGCCGAGGGGCGGTGACGATGAATCCGACCCGCCTGTTGGTCTGCCCGCGCGATCGTGACAGTCCGTGAGCGGAACGGCTGACGAAAGACGAAAGAAGGGATCTGCGAAATTTCCGCATCCTGTCGCAAGGGTCCGATTCGCCAGCACCGTCGGACCACGCCCGACAGCGCCGGGAGGTGCGGTCTTGCGGAACGAAAATTCCCACCCTTGCCGGCACTTTTTTGGGACTGCGGCACCCTTGCCGCGCTGGCAAACCGCCTGCCGCGCTGCAACAGAGCCCGAAAGCGGCAGAACGTCCGCCGCCTGACGCGGAAACGTTCGCCTTTGGGGCGAGGCCCTTTTCAATCAGGCAGGACTTTGCCGCTAGCCCTCATACAAATAGTAGTGGTGGGGATTGTTTGGGCATCTGAGGCCAGAGATGCGCTGTCCACGCGGCACTCCCTCTGGGATGGGTAGGAGTTCCGCCGAACACTTCGGGCAGACAATCCGAAAACCGGCCTTGTACTTCTGAAGCGTTTCGGTCGCCGTCAAGGAACCAGCATTGAGTGTCTCCTGCATCATTGCCACCTCTCAAATGGATTCTTCCCACTCGGCAAGTGAGGGTAAATCTCTTTTACCTCCTGCAGGATCTTTTGCCGCTCAGCAAAATCCGGCCTGCGGCCTCTTTTGAAGAGGGATCCGTTTCGCATGGCCAGATATTCCCCGTACTGCGTCTGCTCAGGTTTGCCCCGGAAAAATCGGCGCTGGTGAGTTGCCTCGTGAACGACAGTGGATGCCATTTCCTTCGGATCTGTGTGCCTCAACATATTTACCTCCGCAGTATTGCGGAAGCGATCGAACCTGCCCATAACCATGGTGACCGTATCGCCATAGGTCCGCACCGACATTTCAGCCGTGGACATATCACCGGCCAGTCTTTCGTTGTGGGCATGCCGGGCCGAGTCATAGACCTCCCGGTCCTGTGGCGGCAGATAGTCCTGTGGATTATACCGGGCCCGTTGGGCGAAGCTGGGATCCGGATTCTGTTGCGCTTCTCTGGCACCCTGTTCGCAGCGGGCAAACCATTGCTCCTCGGTCTCTCCATCCTGCCGGGGCAGGGCGCGGGCAAAATTCTTCTGCTTATATTCAGCCTCGGCCCTCTCCCTCCGGACGTTTTCCAGGGTCTCGGCAAAACTTGGGGCATCTTTGATTTGCGCCGGCTCAAAAGAGTGGGTGCTGCTGGTGCCTTCAATCCGCATATCCGCCATGCTGCTCCTGCCACAAGATAAAAAATACAGACACAACAGTGTCGGAGATCGGAGACTGGAAACTGGCGGAAAGCTCCCGGCCAGTCCTCCAGTTCTCAGCCGATTCAACGGCTGCCGCTGGAATTCCATAATTCTGTATGCAATCGCAAAAATGCTGAATTGAATCAGCGCCCGATCACATGCGGTTCCGCTCTGAAATATGGCTTTTCCTTGGCGCGGCGGCCATCGCTCCAGGGTCAGTGGGCGAGGCCCGAGTTCCAGGTTGGAACAGCTGTGGGCCCGTAAGGAATTAGGAATTTGGAATTTGATGGATGTGATCCCGGAATTTCCGATTCTGGATTCGAGTTCGTTCAATGAGGCTTCGACGCAGTCGCGGTCCGATGCTGTCGCTCGCCCCGAGACTGGGCCGCGACTGCGCAGAAGCCTGATGATTCCCTTCCCGGCCGACCTGGCATAAGCCAGTCGGCATGTGTGAAGAAGTGATTTAATCTCTTCCGGCATTCAATCTCTTCCAGTATTCCCTGGGTCGAAATTGCACGCAAGGATTGCACCACGCCCCCATGGTCCTGGAAAGCCATCCCGGGGCTGCGCCCCGGGCGCCGGGAGAAGGCCCTCTCGCCGACTCATGATTCAGGCATTTTTGATTGCCGCACCGACCGGATTTATTGAAGTGGCATACCTCACCAGCCGCACGGCTGCCGCGCGGGAAGCCGACCAGGCTCCGCTCTCCGCCGCGACCGGCCAGCCCTGCGCGCTCCACAGTTAGCGGTATCCCGGCACCGCCAATGAACTACGTGTCCCGGGACGGCGAGGTGAAACTCACCGCCCCTACTCCAACGCGCGCCCAGGTCTGCTGAAGTCTGCTGTTTTGCGGCTGGACGGTCGAACTGCGGCGGGTTAGCAGTAGCTGACTGGAGCTGCGGAAACTTCACCTGTGTCAGGGACCACCTTGTCAGTGTGCGCCACCGCGCGTCAGGCTCACTGGAGCGTCCATGACCAACTGGCATTATGCAGTGCAGGGACATGCGCAGGGACCTGTTCCACAACAGCAGTTGCACGATCTCGTGACGACGGGCAGGCTTGACGCTGACACCCTGGTCTGGACCGCAGGCATGCTGCAATGGCAGAAGGCATCCGAGATCGCAGCGCTGAAGACACCGTCGCCCGGGCTTCATGCCGCAGCACAGACCCCTCCGACAGATGCAGGCCAGCCGTCTGCGCCCCACAGCAGTCCTGAGCCCACCCACAATCCGTCGCAGCCGGCCGCGGCCGACAGCCCCGGCCCAAAGGACCGCCCGGCACCAGCGACCGCGAAAAGCACGAACCCCACATTGAAGTCCGCAGACTGGTACTGTTTCTACGACGGCAGGACGAGAGGACCAATCCGGGAGGAAAAGCTGCGTCAACTGCTCGCCGCCGGCTCTGCTTCCAGTTCTTCTTCTTTTGGCGCCGACACGCTGCTGTGGACGCAGGGAATGGCACAATGGCAGAAGGCATCCGAAACCCAGTTGCTGCGTCCTTTGCCGGCTCCGACGCCACCATCAGCACCTGCCACGACCGATAATGCCAGGCCGGCTGCGATCCGCACAGGTCCTGAGGCCGACCCGATCGCCGACAGCAGCCTGAAGTCGCGCTCCGGCCGGCAGGATTCGACAGACTGGTATTATGTCTACAACGGACAGCGCAAGGGGCCGATCGGAGACCGGAAATTGCGCCAGCTCCTGCGCGAGGGTGCCTTTGACCCCGACACTCCGGTCTGGACCACAGGACTGCCGTCCTGGCAGAAGGCGGGGGAAATCGAGCGACTTGCGCCGATCGTCGCGCCTGCCGGAGCGATCAACACCGTCCCTGAGCAGGATTTTGCGACCGACGTCAACCTCGCCATCGGCGCGATTCTGAGACAGAGCCTGAACGCGCTACGGGCCAGGGTCGGCATCTGGCTGGCGCTGGGTGCGATTCATACCACCCTCACTCTGCCTCTCGCCATGGTCGCTGCCACACTGGCGGCTCCCGGCAAATACGCCACGCTGTTGGTGTCGCTGTCAATCTCAATGCTGATCCACACCATCATCACATATGGCGCCTCCCAGACCCACTCTGGTCGGCACTTCCGGATCCGTGAAGCTGTCGGCCGGGGATTCCAGAGATTTCTGCCCGTCATGGGGATCACATTGCTGCTGTTCCTGGCGGGGGCGGCCGGAGGGGTCTTCTTTGCAATTCTCATTGGAGTCTTCAGTCTCAGCAAATTCAACTCTCTCCCTCTCCTTGTTGCCCTTGCTGCCGCTGTCTGCGGACTCTGGTTTGTCGCCAGGACCTATCTTGCCATTCCCTGCTGCGTCGTCGATGCCCTCGGTCCCGGCACCAGTGTGTCGCGGAGCTTTCGGCTGACGAAACCGCATTCCGGAAAGATTTTCGGCCTGGTTCTGATCGCCGTCGCCCCCTTTCTCCTCGTCATGTCTGCCGTTGTTGCAACCCTTGTCCTCCAGCCAGCGATCCGTCTGCTGCTTGCCGATCGCACGATGGCGGTCGCCTTCGAATTCGTCCTGATGCCGTTTCGCTGGCTGCCATTGGTTTTTATCTCCATTGTGGCGACGACCACCTATGCGCATCTGCTGCCCTCCTCAAGCCTCCCCTCCGAGAAGATCGCCGAGGTCTTCGATTAGGGAACCGTCTTGCAACGCAACTTTTGTCGACCCCGTATGGCATCTTTCAGCGCCCTGGTGCTAAAGCCGCCGCACAGGCTCAAGTGTATTGCCTCCGCTCCATCTGGAAGGGATCACAAGTGTAAGCGGCGAGTCATGCAGGCCTCGCCAGCCGACAGCCGCAGAACCGCTTCCCCCTGGAATCTGCCGGGCTGTCTCTTTACCCACAAAGACCTCGTCACTTTGGCTGTGCGGGCGGCGGCGGTGGCGTCGAGAAAAGACAGACGCCGGTACATTCCCGCTCCTGCAGATCATCGGGACAGAGCCCCGGTTTGGGAGGTGAAAACAGCGGGAGGGAAAAGAGACTCACTTTTGGCGTTCCATTCCTCAGCGTATCCGTGACGGAATAGACCTCCTGCGCCCCCGAAGGCCCTTTCAGCACCCTGATACTGAGTCGTCGGATGCGCTGCACATATTGCCTGCGCATCGACGTCTTCGGTCCGGTAGGAACGTCCTCCCACGCGTTACGAAACGTTTCACGCGAATCAAGGACCTGGAAATACGTCCCCCCGGCAGACTCCGCGGTTTTTGCTGACAGGTGCAGGAGATGCTGCTGATAGGTGTCCACATCCTCCCCCGTTCTTCGTATGTTTTCCACGCACCAGGTATCCGGCATCGCCTGGCCCGCTGGAACGCGAAGATCAAGTTTATCATTCCATGACGTCATGCAGCCAGACAGCAGCACACACAGCGCCAGCACCGCCACAAGCCGCATCCGAGCCCCTCCTCGCCGTGGCGACAGTCCGGAGGAGATACGGCTCACCCGATCGACCGCGAGCTTCCCGCATTCCGGTTCCGGGGATCGAATCAAAGCCAAGGAGGTCTGTCTCAGCAGGGCCTCGAGCGGCCCGGGATTTGATATCACGACGCACCGTTCCCTCGGCAGCTTAGGCTGCACTTTACCGCCATCTCCGGATTTTCCGGCTCGCCAGCGACCCTGTCGCTTGTGAGCTTTGCCGCCATGATGTCAATCGAATTTTTGAGAGCGGGAACGTTTGCGCAGCACCATGACCAGCGATGACGCAGATAGTCACCGGCGACCGTCGGGATTGGTCTTCCTGTCGCAGTGACGCACGTCATGAAGGTGCCTTGCATCATTCCCGGGAAAGTCGCGGGGCCGTATGATTCGAGCCCCCCTCCCGCTCGCGCAAATGTGATCGCTGCGGGCACGGTACGCCTGGCTGAAAATGAATCACATCAGCCAACATCGAACTAATTTTCCTGAACCTGGAGATCACTCCCCCGCGGGCTGCAACGCTCAAGGCTGCTTCACAGGCGCCTGCCACTGCCGCCTTCGCACGGACGACAGGACGTCGCCGGCCCGGTTGGTTCCCGGCGATGCCTGTTCACCGAAGGCGCCGGCCCGCTCTTGTGGCGACCCAGGCTGAACCTGCACGCTCCCTGCCACCGCGGTTTAAGGCAGCCTGTCTTCGACGCAATGCAGCAAGAGGGCCGGAGCGAATCATAGTGCATGGCTCTCCGACTGCGGCTGCCCGCATTTTTTTGAACCCTGATATTCGCAGTATCAGACCATCGGCCAGGGTGGGGGCCCCCTGGCTGGCGTCCGCGTCGCTCCAGCCGGGCTCCGACATAACCCTGACCGAACGTCTCGTGAGCAGATTTCGGCCCCCGGCAAGGGACTGCTGCCGCGCGCCGGGAGGATGGCTCGCCGCACACCGGGACCTCAGCTGTCGCCAGCAACCCCATGCAAGCCGATCGCTCCGCCTTTCCCGCGCTATGCGCAAGCCCCGCGCCCCCGCCATCCATTGCGACAGCGCAGAAGCACTCCTCCCGGCCAATTTCCTGAAATCCCCAATGCCCGATCCCGGGCATCGCAACCCTACACCCTGCGGCAGCCCAAGGGGGAAACCACACAGGCTCAGATCGGCTCCTTCAGCCTTCAGCGAGCGCCGCCTCCCCTGGCTTGCCCTCCAGGCCATGCCCCCGGCACCCGCCTTTTCGCAACAGCCGCGCGGCGCGCAGCTCATGTGAAGTTTCCTGGCATGCCTCCTGCTGTTTTCCAGGTTCCAGAGCGCGATCACTGCACCCACAGCCGCTCTCAAACGGACTGCACCGCTCGAGGGCCGATTCCGCGACGATCCGACCCACAGTCGGACTGCCCCGCTGGCCGGTTTCTTTTGGCCGGCTCTGCACAGCAAAACGGCCGCCGGAGCCATCCTTTTGACATCCGATCCCACAAAATCGCAATCTGCTCTCATGTCCGATTCACGACGCCGTCGGGGGTCGGGGGAGTGGTCGCGGGTGATCCTGACCGCCGGCCTGAACCGTGGTCGAGATGTTCAGGACCGGGAACCGATCCTGCCTTCACACATCCGCATCGACAATCCGGTCCGCCGCAAGCGGCACCACGGTCGTCATGTCCGCCGCCTCCACTGTCCGGACGAATTCGACAATGCCCTCAGGCGCGCTTGCATAGTTCAGCTCAAAGCCGTCCTCGCCTTGCGCAAAGCCGGCGTTTTCGAGAACAGAGGCGAATTCCTCCCAGGGCACCACGCCGACTACCGGACGGGCAGTGCCGGTGCCGGTTTCCGTGCGGCCGACAAAAACAAAGTCCACCCTGGGAAGCCGCGCTGCCACCGCATTGCCCCAGATCACCGCCGTGCCGACCCGGCCCCCAACCCTGGCATAGATGATCCGGGGAAGGAATTGATCCCGCAGCGGATGTCCTGCGCCTTCGCGCCGCGCATAGTTCCACCTCCAGGATTCTTCCAGCTCTCGGCGCGGCAACGTGGCGACTTGCACCGGTGCCTTCCCGTCGGCCTGCATCGCCGCCACGGCCTGCCGGTTGCGCGCATTCCAGGCACGGAGGAATCCCTCAAACGTCTCGCCGCCGCTCTCCGCTTCGGCTTGCGGGTCGTCGATCCGGCACGGGAAATGCGCCGTGATCGCCGCAATTTCGATCTCCGCCTCAAGGGCGAAAAACGAAGGCCGGAGATAGTTGATGCAGATGTGCAGGCACGGGATCGTCACGGACGAGAAGAGCGATCGGTTTTCTTTGAAATGAAGCATGAAATAGACGCCGGTATCGTCGTTCGAGTACACGATCCCGCCTTCGTTCAGGGTGTAGTTCTGCCTCTTGTGGAAGAATTCGACAAGCACATTCTTCTTCACGGCCGGCGCAAAATTCAAAAACAGATCGTAACTCATCGCCCACCTTTCGCAGGGTCCGTCCTCAATTCCACTTCCGCCAGCCAGGAACTACCATGCAGCCCCTCCCTCCCGCAAATCAGGCAGGGTCCCTGCGATCTCAGGGCCGACGCGGCCGAAACTGCCGACACCTTGTCCGGCCGCCTCGGAAAGAGGCCCGGCTCTGCTTCGCCGATCCACACCCGGCGTCAAAGCTGCATCCGCGCCAGCCAAACTGCCGCTCCGGGGCACGCAACCTGCGACAGAGGCAGGTTTGGCCGTTTCTGCCAGCTCCTTCTGGCGCGCGCAGCAATCCCGGCAGGAAGCGTGCAAGAGGATGGTCCATGATGCAGCATCGCCATGCCGATGCCCGACAAAAGCCACCGCTCCGCCATAACCTGCGACCGCTCCCATCGCCTCCCGCCAACACCCGAGGCCCTTGTCCCACGCGCCTCGTGAATGGAGCCGCGGCAGGCGCAATGCCCTCCGGCGCAGCTGCCTGGTTTTCCACACTTCTCCCACGCTTCGCGCCACCCGCGCGGGGAATTCATCTGCTCAGACCTCATCGGAATCTGCTTGGAACTATCGCCTCTCCCAACTTTCGCCGTTTTTCTGCGATCTAAAGCTGTGAACTTCCTTCCGGCCCGACGCAATGTGGCTTGACCATATGGCGCAACCATTGAATGTTGCCGGGAAAAAGGACCAGACCGCGAGTCGGCGGTTGGCAAGGTAATTGAGGCTCAGACACAGGCACATGCAGGCGCGCTGCCCGGCGCGTTTTCCACAGGGGGAATCCACCGATGGTGCTTAGCGTTCCTCATAAAAGGCCCCGCAACAGCGGGGAACAGCGGCCGCAACCGACGCGAGAGGCGCGGCTAAGCCGAAGATACCAGGAAATGCAGCTCTATCTGAAGCTGCTGGGCGGCACACGGATCGTCAACAACCGGAAGCGGCGCCAGTTTTCATGGTGACGGCAGGCGCTTGTCCCGCTCGGGTTCCCGCTATTCAGGAACCCGAGCGGTGCCCTTGCCATGACCTGGCAATCCGACGCCCGATCATGCCCTGAAGGCCGCTCTCGCCCGGTTGCGACATCTGGCCGGGCGCGTGCGCCCGTGCGCCCCGCCTTCTCCGCAGGCCTCGGGCACAGCAGAAACAATGCGCTGCAGCAACGGCAGGCATCGCAGCAATCGCCCGGTGCCCTGGGATCGCAGCTGGAGTTGCCTGCTCTACAGCCCGCAGGCGGCAAACGGAACCGGGCTGAGGCGAAACAGCCTGTCGTCGGAACGGATCGGCCCGGCCTTGCCACAGCTACGGCTGAATGGCGGCAGACCACTGGCGGGATTAAACAGCATCATGCTGTCCTGCCTACCGCTCGACAGCGGGATCTCCGCAGCCTCCTGTCGACATCCCCGCAGCAAGCGAGCGGCGTCTGCCATTTCCGGTTTGTTGAGGCTGCAGCGCCACTGGTCCATTTCCGGAAAAACAGAAATACGAAATATTTGCAGCGGCCTTGTCGGCCCGGTTGCGGAGCCGCACCGAAGCCACAACGCAGGTTCCCTTCGGCCAGTCCCGCGGCGGCAGGGCGCGGCATCCGCCACTTCATGTGGCCCTCGCCACAGGCGCAAGCGCGGCCACCGTCTGGAGCGGATTTCCGGGCGGATCCGTACCATCCTGGTCTCTGCCGAAACAGAAAGGGCTGATCGATTTTCGGCACGCAGGCGCCGTGCGGCACTGCCGCCCGAATGCCGCAGCACAGATACGGGAGATGCTGCACCCACGACCTGCCCGAAACCTGCCTTGAGTTCCATCGGGCCTTGACGAAGGCGGCAAAGCCCGGCGCAAAGCGGATCCTCCGCGCTTTTGGGCACAGATTGCCACCCGCCACCACAGCGATCATGGCCCACCCGGAACAACAGGCAATATCCTGCAGATCGCACCTTGTCATCGTCGAAGAAAGGGCCCTTCCGAGCCACAGCGTGTGCACACCGCCCTCCACCAAATCACCTCCCTATCACGATCACACCGCAATGGCCGCAGTCACGCACGACGCCCTTCTTCACAGCCCACCGGTAGCGCACAAGCCGGTCTTGCCGGATCATCATCCCCCCGGGCACACAGGAGGTCCAAGCCTGGAGCGGCAGGGATGCGTACTGCCACAGCACACATCATCTCTCACCCAACCACCGGATCGTTCCGCTTATACGGCGCAGCCGCTGTTATTTCCCGCAACAGCACGCGAGGCCTCGTAAACATTTCGAGTTCGCGCGGTTGCGACAACCAGGGTCCGTAACACATCCACATTCCTGACCACACCCGGCCAAAGCACTCGACGTCGCGTCCCTGGAGGTAAGCGTGCGTCGCCGCGTCACTCTTTCGTTTCCGGTCAAAAACATGATCGTCTGCATCCGCCTGGGATTGCGGTGGTGTGCCTTTCCCCCTTTTCATAGGCCTGCAGGCCCGTGCGAACATCAAATCGGTCACCTATCTGACCAGCATTGGACCGCAGAACGGAGAGGACCTCCACGACCGCCTCCGACTGGCTGGTCGTGATCCGTCCCGCATTCCGACGCCACCGTTCCCGATCGACATGTGTCGGTGCCGCGAACATGAAATCTGCGCGCGACGACGCGCGCACTACCTCCACCCTGCCCTTCGTCGGCCTGCCCTTCGCAAAGAAAATGCAGGGCTCCATCGCCACTCTGGCGAAGACCGGACAGTTCAGATCAACCAGAGCCGAGATCCGATCCAGGTAAGCATTTCGCAACAGCTTTCCACTTTCGATTGTCAGCCAGGAAGGCGGATGGAAACAGCGCCAATTCCCGAACCTTGCCGAACCTCGGCCGCCGCGAAATCGCACAGTACCGAATGCACAACCGGGCTCACGCTTCGACCCTGGTTCAATGCGCGGTGTCACGTCCCAGACCCATGCCTTACCCGACTGGTATGTGGCCCATGTGCGGCACCCATGACCTGGCTGCGCCCAGGTCGCCCTCTTGCGCCCCAAGAACTTTGGCACAGCAAGAGCCCTGGCACACCGACCCGCAGACCTGCCCCACCCTCAGCGGAATTCACCAGACCAGGCTCAGGTGTGAGGCCTCACCTCGTAATTCGCCAGTGCAGGATTTGCTGTTGAGGGAAACTTCTGTGAGCTGCCGCGCGGAACGGAATGGCGTCCTGCGATTCTATTCGCCTGCAATCTCCCGACAAAGCGATTTTTGACAAATAGTCGAATTAAATCAACAGCATTACCTACATCCAGGCACTGGGCGAGGTCCCCGGGGCACGGGACGGCGTCGCCCCCCCGCATCTCTGCGGGAGAAGTCCTGGTCGGGGGAGAAGCGCCAGCAAGCTGTCGGCCGCTGCCCTCAGGTCCGACCGGCTGCTGGTGGAAAGCGCCCCCGTCATCTCCGTGGTGATCGCGGCGACAGAATGGCACCCGCGGCGCCCCCACCGCATCCTGGCTGCCGCAAACGCAGTTTGTGCCGTCTCTTGTCGCTGCGGCGCGGTTTCACGGTCGTCTAAAGCCATTGCCCTTCGCCGTTCCCCATGACAACACTCGCTCACGACGATATGATTCCTGAATTATAATTCGGCTCCCGCCTCTTTCTTTCGGACCGGTCGCAGTCTCCGGAGGGTTGGGCGTCAAGCAGCAATGTGCCTTCCACCGGTACAGCGCGCCCACCCCCCGCAAGTGTTTTTCGTTGCGATCTTCAAGCGAGGCGTCCTTATGTTCACCCGCAACCGGGAATTGACCGAGCGTTTCCTCCGTCTGGCGCTGCTGATCTGGCGCGATCGCCGCAACTGGGTGATTACACTCGGCATTTTCCTCGCTGCCGTTGCCCTCCTGCAGCTCCTGGTCCAGCTGCTGCTCAATCTGTGGAACCGCAATTTCTTCGATGCCCTGGAGAAACACGACGCCGCGACCCTCTGGCACCAGGCCTGGCTGTTCCTGCCGCTGGCGGGCTTCAGCATGCTGCTCGCCGCCAGCTCGGTATGGGGGCGTATGGCGGCACAGCGCGGCTGGCGCTAGGCGGTGACCCGCCGCGTCATCGCCCGCTGGCTCGAGAATGATCGTTACCGTCATCTCGGCGACATCGTGCAGGGCACCGAAAATCCGGAATACCGCATCGCTGTCGATATCCGTGCCGCCACCGATGCGCCGATCGACCTGTCACTGGCCTTCGTGTCCTCACTCCTCACCGCCATGACGTTTTTCGGGGTGCTGTGGAGCGTCGGCGGCAGCCTGACCCTGCAGATCTTCGGCCGCTCCGTGACCTTTCCCGGCTATCTTGTCCTCGGCGTCATCGTCTATTCCGGTGCGGTGTCGATGCTGATGATCCTGGTCGGCCACCGCATGACCAGCGTCATCGAGCATATGAACCAGTCCGAGGCCGAATTCCGGGCCTCGGTCGATGCCTTTCACCTTGACGCCGGATCCGACGAGCCCGGACCCAACGACGACGAGAAACGCAGCACGATGCTGCTGCGGCTGACGGTCGTGGTGGTGTGGTGGCGCGCGCTCTGCGGCCAGCTCATGCGCACCACCTCGATCTCGCACGGCAACCTCCTGCTGGCTCCCGTGGTGGGCTGGCTCCTCTGCGTCCCGAAATATCTCTCCGGCGCCATGACGCTCGGTGAGGTGACACAATCGGCCGCCGCCTTTGTCACCGTCCAGGGCGCCTTCAACTGGCTGGTCGACAATTACCAGCGTCTGGCCGACTGGCGCTCCTCGGTCCACCGCGTCGGCAGCCTGCTGTTTGCCCTTGACCAGCTCGAAGCCAAAGAAACCGCAAGTCCGAAAACAGCGGGACCGGAAACCTCGGACCAGGAAATCGCAACCGGACAACCGCCCCCTGACAGCGCCACAGGCAAACCTCCGCCTTCGCAGTCCTGATCTCCCGCGAGAATCAACCACGCCCGAGGAACCTCCCCTTCTCTCGCAGACGGGCGATAGACCCGTGCGTCGGAGGACGCCGCCCTGCGCCAACCGGACCGGCTTTGCGTCCCGCGGCGGTGGATTGCGGCTACTGTGAGCAGCAGATCAAGACGGGTCACGGGGAAAAGCCCGGACGAGGGCCGCGCGGCCGCGCCGGGGCCGCATCGCCCGCATCGACAGCATCTGCTGAGATGCCCGCGTTCCTGCGTCAACATTCACTGGCGCCACGCAGAACGCCCTTCCGCGATGGAGATTCCTGTTCACGAAATTGTGTCCGCGCAGATGGATTCGATCTCCTTCCCACCACCCTCAACACCACTCCTTTGCCACCTTTCGGCCGCTATTCCAGCGACCCTCAAGCCAATACTGCTATCCCCGACCAGGCCGTCTGCAGCTGTTCACTGGAAATCAGGCCTGGCCTGCGCCTTCTGTCATGCTACCGCCGATCAGGCTGTGTCCCTTCGAGCCTCCTCAAAGACCACCGATCCCCCTGCGCAACCGTCGGGTCACCGGGAAGGATCGAAGGACGCCGCCAATAGCGCCGGTTTCGAATTTGGAATTTCGCGATGAGAATTCACTTTGACATCTTTTCCGGAAAAACCAATCCATCGTTTCAGTTCCCGGACGCCATCGGCAGACGTCTCTTTGCCTTTATCATGGACTCTGCACTTGTACCCCACCCAACGCCGGCGACATTCCCTCACCGGATGGGATATCGCGGCTTCAGCGTCGAGCTGCCGACCGAGTTATCCACGCGGTACCGAACGCTGCCCAAACTGCATTGTCCGGCCGACTTCGCCGGGCACCCCCGCCTTCTGGTCGACCTTGCCGCGACCTTGCCGTTTTCCAGCGACAGCACCACCGCAGGTGCCACCGAAATGCATCGGATCCTGCGGTGTCTCTTGATTCGCTGAGCGCAAGGACACCTTCCGCCAGCAGCGCTTCGCCGCCCATTACCGACCACCCCTGTTCCTTTGAACAACTGCCCTATGATCCCGCTCCATGGAATAGTCCTGCATATATGCAAACCAACAACTGCTATGCCTACGCCTCCAACAATTGGCCGCCTGCAAAGCCCTGCCGCAGCCTGGTGTCGGGTCAGGTTCGATCTTTTCGTCCCTGACAGCCGCTGATGTGGCCGCGGCAGCCCGGCGGGACGGGGCTCACGACGTCAACGACTGTTTTCCAGAAACAGAGGCTCCACGCCTGCTGGTAGCCCTGGTGATTTGGCCGGGCGTCGATTATCACTGGTATCGCAAACACGAGACGTTCTGGGGACACAAACCGGGATCCACCGCAGCCCGCAATGTTGACAATTCCGGCAACATAATCACCAATCCGGAGACCTGCGACCGCGGCATGTACTCCGAGTTCACCGGATACATGCTGATTCCAAAAAGCAAAAAGGTGGCAGACTCATAGTCGTATTCCGCTTCGCCCGGACGGGCGGTCATCCGTCTTGAATGGACCTGATCGTGTCATTATGTCAACGCCATTCCACCCCGTCGGCATCACGCGAGCAATGGTCGCATATGAAACCGCTGTTTCGGATTGTTCTCGCCGCTTTCGCACTCTGTTTGGGAGTTCAGAATATGGTTGCATCGGACAACGCGACACTGACGGCGAACAGGGTATCGGTTACGCTGGAGATATTCAGCGGCCGCCCGGATCCAACATGGTCCCTCCCGCCTGAAATGACGGCTGAACTGCTGCGGCGCCTGCGGGCTCTTGAGGCAACCACCGATGCACCCAAATCATCCGATCAACTTGGCTACCGTGGGATCCACGCAGAATTGCGTGGGGATGAGGCGAACACCACGATGCTCTTTGTGTCGCACGGCCATGCCACTGTCGTAACACCCGGGCAGCGCACCTATTACACCGATGCCGGGCGCGAGTTGGAATCCTGGCTTGCCCGCACCGGCGCCGACCATCTTTCCGCGGACGTCGTCCGCTATGTAATGAAGGAAATCGAAACAGCACGGTGATCGGGCATGGGCAAGCCATCCGTGCCGGAAATCCCGGCAATCGCTTTGCGCACAGCCGGGAGCCATCCGCCCTCGCCGTCCCGCTTGCGGTTCGGAACTCTGACCCGCCACGATTTTTCCTGCCGCCGGCGCTCCCCGTCGACTGTTGAGGCGGCGTGCATCGGAAGCGCCGAAGGAAGCCCGCTCGCTGCGGGACACGCGCGCGATACCGATTTTCTCAAGGGCCGAAAACGGCCAACACCCCCTCAGATCACAAGCGGTGCCCGGATCACACGTCGATACCAGTCGAAGGATGCCTTGGGCTTTCGCGCGCAGGTCGCGTAGTCGATATGGACCAGCCCGAAACGCGCTTCATAGCCGGTGTCCCACTCGAAATTGTCGAGCAGCGACCACACGAAATAGCCGCGGATGTCCGCCCCCTCCGCGGCCGCGCGGTTCATGGCCTCGATATAGGCCTTGAGATAGGCGATGCGCGCAGGGTCGGCGACCGCGCCCGATTCGTCCTCCCTGTCATGGCCGCCGAAACCGTTCTCGGTGACATAGACCGGAAGACCATAGTCCTTCGCCACCCGATGGAGGCTCTCACGAAAACCATCGGGTTCGATCGGCCACCCCATCGGCGTCCCCGGGATTCCCGGTGGCCGGTCTCCGAAATTGAAACGGAAGCGCGCCGCCGCATCGTTGCGCACATAATTCGGGCTGTAGTGGTTGAGACCAAACCAGTCCAGCTTCTGCCGGATCTGTTCCATGTCGCCCTGGCGCAGGATGCGTTCCATGGCGGGCGCAAGCAGGTCCGGATAGCGACCGAGACATTGCGGATCGGGATAGGCCCGGTTCCAATAGGTGTCGGCCCAGCGCGCCCCATCCCCATCCTCCGGCGCCGACGGCCGGCAGGGCTGCACATTGTGGATGGAACCGAGCGAGGCGCCCCGGACGGCGGCGCGCAACACCGCCACCGCCGCGCCATGACTGAGATTGATATGATGGATACCGCGGTGGAACTCCTCGATCGTGGTGTCCTCGCGGTTGCCATGACCGAATCCATAGCCGAACAGCGTGAAAATCGCCGGCTCATTGAAGGTGGCAAAGCGCCTGACGCGATCGCCATAGCGTTGCCCGACCAGGGACGCGTAATCGGAGAACCAGCCGACGCTGTCGCGGTTGGTCCAGCCCCCCTGCGCGTCGAGTGCCTGCGGCAGGTCCCAGTGGTAGAGACAGAGCCAGGGCTCAATACCGGCCTCCAGCAGGCCATCGATCAGGCGGTCATAGAAGGCAAGGCCGGCCTCATTGGCCGCACCGCGGCCCTGCGGCAGGACCCGCGGCCAGGCCACCGAGAAGCGGTAGGCCTGCACACCGAGGCGCTGCATCAGCGCGATATCCTCGCCATAGCGGTGATAGTGGTCGCAGGCGACATCGCCGGTATCCTTGCCTTCGAGGATGCCGCGCGCGCCGTCGGTGTCCCACACACTGGGCCCCCGTCCGTCGATCCGGGTCGCACCCTCGATCTGGAAACTGGAGGTCGACACCCCCCAGACAAAGTCACCCCGCAGGGCATCGATCCGTGCCGGCCGCTCGCCACTCTGCTCGCTGTCGCTATGATCCATCTCACACCTCCTCCAGCACGCCCCGCCTCGTCGATTGCGCTCCGCGATCCGGGACAATAACGGCAAATTGCGACGATTTTGGCGCTGAAACGGCACATACCCACCACTGTCTTCCGCCCAATGAGCCTTTGACCGCAGAGACGCGAGGGAGGGCCGCACGGCACGGCCCACAGCCTCGGGGGGCAGTTACCTTTTGTCAAATTCATATCCAGGAAAAGGCTGGCGCCTTGCGCACGTCACCGCCGGCCCCGGGTTCTTGTCCGCTCCCGCAATCCGGCGCAACCGGCAGCCTTTTCCACATGAAACCGCACGCCTGCCGGCCCTTGCCGGTCGCCCCCATGCTGACAGCGAAACCGTGATCGCTTTATGGTCGGCAACCTGACGCCCTGGAGCACATCGATGTCGGATCAAAGCGTGAGAACCGCCTGGGGCGGCATTGCCGACGGCCGGTTCAAAAAAAGCGGCTTTTTTCACGTTGGCAACCAGGATGGGGTGTCCTGGCTGGTCGACCCCGACGGCGGCCGCTTCCTCTCCAAGGGCGTCAATACCGTGCGTTTCGACCAGGACGAGATTCAGGGCACCACCCGGGTTCCCTATGCCGAGACCTGTGCGCGCAAATACGGCAGCATCGACACCTGGCGCAGCAAGGCCGGGCAGCGCCTCGCCGGCTTCGGATTCAACACGCTTGGCTGCTGGTCGGACCAGGCAGTCGCAAACCACGTCAAGCTTGCCTTCACGCCCAACACCGAGCTTGGCCTGTCCTTCGTCAAACAGGTCAATGCAAAAGGCGGAGCACGGCAGGAATTCCCCGACGTCTTCGATCCCGCCTTTGAAAGCCATGTCGCGGCGACGGCCCGCACCATCTGTGCCACCGATCTCGGCAACCCCCATCTGCTCGGCCGTTTTATCGACAACGAACTGCGCTGGGGTCCGGACTGGCGCGGCCAGGACGAGCCGCTGTCGCTGTTCCTCAATCTGCCCCCGCACAGCTTCGGCCGTCGCGCCGCCATCACCTGGCTCGCCGGGCGCCATGGTGACATCGCCGCTTTCAACGCGGTTTGGCGCCTCCATGCGGCAACATGGGAAACACTCGAAACGATCGAGCGCATCACTCCCGTCCACAGCCGCAAACCCCCTCTTGATCGCGACCCGGCGGCAGAAATGCGCGCCGATCGTGCCGATCCGGCGCGCCCGGCCTTCTTTGCCGACTGCGACGATTTTCTCGGGGTGGTTGCCGAGCGCTATTTCAGCCTGACCACAACGGCGCTCAAAGCCGCCGATCCCGACCATCTCGTGCTCGGCTCGCGCTTTGCCTTTCCGCCCCCTCCGTCCGTGATCGCAGCCGCCGGTCGTCATCTCGATGTCATCTCACTCAACTGCTATGTCGACGACCCCAGCGCGGTGCTCAGCGCCTTTCAGGACTGCGGGAAGCCCTGTCTGATCGGCGAATTCTCCTTCCGCGCCACCGATTCGGGCCTTCCCAACACCAGCGGGGCCGGACCGGTGGTCGCGACGCAGAAAGAGCGAGCAGCCGCCTTCACCCGCTACGCCACCACGGCGCTCCGTCACGCCGGTGTCGTCGGCTATCACTGGTTTGAACATGCCGACCAGCCGCGCGAAGGCCGCTTTGACGGCGAGAATTCCAACTTCGGCACCGTCACCATCGAAGACGATGTCTACGAGACGCTCACGGCGGCGATGGCGGCGCTCAACAGGGATGCCGAAACCATCCATGCCCGGGCGGCTTCCGTCTCCTGAAGGAACTCCTCTCCCGTTCCACCCCAATGGGTGAGAGAACGCGGCTGAAAGCAGGAATGTCGCAGTGTGATCGAAACGATGCCGCGCGAAATAGCGCCGGACGATGTTCGTCGCACCCTCGACGCGCTGACGAGACGCAACATGACGGTCGTCATTTTCGATGATTTTGATCGTCTGCCCTGCGGAAATACCACAGTCTTGATGGCGGATACCATCAAGACGCTTTCGAACCACGGTGTTGATGCAACGATTCTTCTGATCGGGGTTGCGGATTCTGTCGACCACCTGGTTCAAGAGCACCACTCGATCGACCGGGCTTTGGTACAGGTCCACCTGCCGGGAAAGAGCGCCACAAGGCCATCGCGGGCAGCGACCGCTCCGGCAGCCGCAGTCCGGATCGACGCATGGCCACCGATCCCGGCCCCCTGACGAAAATTCCGTGCCGGACCCGGCCGCACGCAGACTGCCGGTATCCGCTCTGGCAACGATCCCGCAAACGCGGCTCTGCCTCAGGCCGCCAGACGCCATAGCCCGGGATGCCGACTGGTGCATGCTGGAAGATTCAGGCTTGTTTCCCGGAGAAAACGGACTCCGACCGAACCAATAAGGGACAAGCCCTTATGATACGACCTCAGAGGGTCAGTGGTGGGTGTGAGAACCCGACGGTCGGCCGGAGCCGAAGGTCACTATAGCACGATCGACAGCTTGTGTCATGAACAATCACGCGATGACTGCTGAGGATTGCGGCATCTGACCGGCATTGATCCGTGTCAAGGCGTGGCGGTCCACGGCTCCACGGACTCGCGAAGCCCGGATGCCGGCCGCTTTTTGCCGCCCGCCGCGCCGGACCAGCGCAGAGCCCAAGCAGTGATCGCTTATCGGCGTACCAGGGTGCGCGGCAGTGCGGCGACCACATGAAAGCGCATTTCCCGCCAGGCTCCCGATGACGTCGTCTCTGACCTGGCCCCTGACCTGACCTCTGACCTGACCTCTGACCTGAACTTTGACCTGAACTTTGACCTGGCCTCTGACTGGAAGCGGGTCATCGGTCAGGTGGCCCGGATCCATCAGGCGATGGAACGGACCTCGAAGAACAAGGAACGCTCCCTTTGCGGCTGCGCCCGCCACAGCTCTCAATCAGCACCAGGGCCACCGGCCCCCGTCGTGGCACCGCGCCCCGCCCCCCACAGAATCCATGCCGCAATTCCACTTCCGATTGATCGAAGGCTTGCCGGGGTCCGGTTTACGCGAGGTCCATCTGCCGAACCCGCAAGGGAGGAACCGCGATCGAGATCGCGCAGGGACGTCGTGGGGCTGGCGTGCGGCTTCGTCGTGATGCGCGACAACACGCGCCTGCGCCGCTCACTTCAAACCTCGCCGGGAACGGGACGGAAGGGTAACGGTCTCTTTCACCTGGGTTCAAATTTTGCGGATTCCATACCGCAGGACGTGCGTCCGCGATCTCCCCGCGGCACCCGGAATGCTCTAAAAGGCGGCAGCACTCTTTTCGGCATCAACCACAAAAGGCGGCTTCCATGCGCATCGCCATGATCGGGACGGGCTATGTCGGGCTGGTTTCCGGGGTCTGCTTTGCCGATTTCGGCCATGAGGTGACCTGCATCGACAAGGACGAGGCCAAGATCGCGGCACTCCGCCGCGGCGAAATCCCGATTTTCGAACCCGGCCTTGAGGACCTCGTCGCCGCCAATGTCAAGGCGCGCCGCCTCGACTTTGCCACCGAACTGTCGACCGCCGTGGCCCGTGCCGACGCCGTGTTCATCGCCGTCGGCACACCGTCGCGGCGCGGCGACGGTCACGCCGACCTCACCTATGTCCATGCCGCCGCCCGCGAGATCGCCAGAGCCCTCAGCGGCTTCACGGTCGTTGTCACCAAATCGACCGTGCCGGTCGGCACCGGTGACGAGGTCGAACGCATCATCCGCGAAACCAGCCCGCAGGCCGACGTGGTCGTGGCCTCCAATCCTGAATTCCTGCGCGAGGGCGCCGCGATCCGCGACTTCAAGTTCCCCGACCGCATCGTCGTCGGCACCTCCGATCCCCGCGGCCGCAAGGTGATGAGCGACATCTATCGCCCGCTGTCGCTCAATCAGGGGCCGCTGCTCTTCACCGGGCGGCGCACCGCCGAAATGATCAAATACGCCGCCAATGCCTTCCTCGCCACCAAGATCACCTTCATCAATGAGATCGCCGATCTCTGTGAAAAGGTCGGCGCCAATGTCCAGGAGGTGGCCCGCGGCATCGGTCTCGACAACCGCATCGGCGCCAAGTTCCTCCACGCCGGCCCGGGCTTCGGCGGGTCCTGCTTCCCCAAGGACACCAGAGCCCTGATCAAGATCGCGCTCGACCAGGACGTCCAGCTGCGCATCGTCGAAGCCGTGCTGGCTGTGAACGACAACCGCAAGCGCGCCATGTCGCGCAAGGTCAGCCACGCTCTCGGCGGCTCCCTGCGCGGCAAAACCATCGCCGTGCTGGGCCTGACCTTCAAGCCCGACACCGATGACATGCGCGAAGCGCCCTCGATTCCGCTGGTAACCGGTCTCATCGACATGGGAGCGAAGATCCGCGCCTATGACCCCGCCGGAATGGAACAGGCCAAAAGCGAACTCGCCGACATCGATTATTGCGACGATGCCTATAGCTGCGCCCGGGGCGCCGATGCGCTCGTCATCGTCACCGAATGGGTGCAGTTCCGCGCCCTCGATCTGGTGCGGCTGCGCGAGGTCATGGCCCAGCCGGTCATCGTCGACCTGCGCAATATCTACCGCCCCGAGGACATGGCGGCAGCGGGCTTCATCTACGAAAGTGTCGGCCGTCCGGTGACGCAGGATCCCGACTCCGCGGTGTGACCCGGTGTCGGCTTTTCACACCCCGCTTCCCATCGACGCGGTGCTCGATGAACTCAGGGCCGCGCTCGCAACTCACACGAGCGTGGTGCTGGTGGCGCCGCCCGGCGCTGGCAAGACCACGCGGGTGCCGCTGGCACTGCTGGATGCCGACTGGGTCGCCGGCCGCAGCATCCTCGTGCTCGAGCCCCGCCGCATCGCCGCCCGCGCCAGCGCTGCGCGCATGGCCGCGACGTTGCGCGAGAATGTCGGCGCCACCGTGGGCTACCGCGTCCGCCTGGGTTCCAGAGTGTCGCGCGCAACCCGCATTGAGGTCGTAACCGAGGGCATTTTCACCCGCCGCATTCTTGATGACCCCGAACTCACCGGGGTCGCAGCAGTACTGTTCGATGAGTTTCATGAGCGCTCTCTGGAGGGCGATCTCGGACTGGCACTGGCACGCGACGTGCAGCAGGCTCTGCGCGAGGACCTGCGCATCCTGGTGATGTCGGCAACGCTCGACGACACAAGGATATCAACCCTGCTCGGCGATGCGCCCGTGGTCGAAAGCCAGGGCCGCGGCTTTGCGGTCGAAACCAGCTATCTCGGCCGCAAAGCCGATCAGACCATCGAGCGCCAGATGGCCGATGCGATTGGCAGTGCGCTGCATGGCAACCCGGGCTCGGTGCTCGCCTTCCTGCCCGGCGCTGCCGAAATCCGCCGCGTCCAGAATCTGCTTCTCGAGCGTGTCAGCGACGCGACGGTCGACATCGTGCCGCTGTTCGGCGCCCTTGACGCCGGGACCCAGGATCGCGCCATCGCCCCGGCGCCGCCGGGCCGGCGCAAGGTGGTGCTGGCAACCTCGATCGCCGAGACCTCTCTCACCATTGAGGGCGTCCGTATCGTGGTCGACAGCGGCCTGTCACGGCTGCCGCGTTATGAACCCGACATCGGCCTGACACGCCTCGTCACCCTGCGGGCCTCGCGCGCCGCGGTCGATCAGCGCCGGGGGCGCGCCGGCCGCACCGCGCCCGGCATCTGCTACCGGCTGTGGGACGAACCCCAGACCACCTCGCTTGCCCCCTTCACCCCGCCCGAGATCCTCAGCGCCGATCTGTCGTCGCTCGTGCTGGATCTGGCGCAGTGGGGCGTGCGCGATCCCGCCACCATGGCTTTTCTCGATGTACCGCCGCCTGCCGCGTGGCAGGCGGCGGTGATCCTCCTTCGAGAACTGAATGCGCTCGATCCCGATGGCCGCATCACCGCGGAAGGAAAGAGCCTGCGTGCGCTGGCGCTGCCGCCGCGGCTGGCGCGCATGATCATTGCGGCCCATCACCATGGTGCCGGCAAGACCGCTACCCTGATTGCCGCCCTGCTCACCGAACGCGGCCTCGGCGGCGATGCTGTCGATCTTGAGCACCAGCTGGAGCGGCTTCAGCGCGACCGCTCGGCGCGCGCCACCACCGCCCGTGACCTGGCCCAGCGCTGGGCAGCGCAGGTGGCGGGAACCGGGCGCAGGCACAGCGGTGATGCCGGGATTCCACTCGCGGTCATGCTCAGCTTTGCCTTTCCCGACCGTGTGGCGCGCAACCGCGGCGACGGCACTTTCCTGCTTGCCAATGGCCGCGGCGCCATGATTGATCAGAGCCAGGCACTGGCCCGCGCGCCCTATCTCGTCATCGCCGAGATGACCGGTTCCGCGGCACAGAGCCGCATCGTGCTGGCAGCCGCGATTTCGCTGGAGGAGATCGAAAGCCATTTCGCCCGAGAGATCACAACTGCGGACGAAATCTCCTTCGACCGCAATGCCATGGCGCTGCGCGGCCGGCGCCGGCGCCTCCTTCATGCGCTCCCGCTGTCGCAGGTTCCGCTGGCGCTGGCGCCCTCCGGGGCGACCGCTGCGATCCTGGCCGCGGGCCTGACAGAGGCCGGACTCGACAAACTGCCGTGGTCATCGCAGGCCCGGCAATGGCGCCAGCGGGTCTCCTTCCTGCACCGGTCTGAAGGCGGGACCTGGCCCGATATGAGCGATGACGCCCTGATCGAAAGCCAGTCCGAGTGGCTCCTGCCGCTCCTCCACGACAAGCTCGCACTCAGGGACATCGGGGCGGCAGAATTGTCGCAGGCGCTGCTGGCGCTGTTGCCCTGGCCGTTGCGCCCACGCCTTGACCAGGAAGCCCCCAGCCATTTTCAGGCCCCCACCGGATCCATGATTGCAATCGACTATGACGCCGCCCCGGGGCCCACGGTGGCGGTGCGGCTCCAGGAACTCTTCGGCCTCACCCGCCACCCCACCATCGCCGGCGGCCGGGTGCCGCTGGTGCTGGAACTCCTGTCCCCGGCGCAGCGCCCGGTCCAGGTCACCCGCGACCTTCCCGGCTTCTGGCGCGGCAGCTACAGCGCCGTGCGCGCCGATTTGCGCGGGCGCTATCCCCGTCACCCCTGGCCCGAAGATCCGGCAAGCGCGCCACCGACACGGCGCGCCAAGCCCCGCGGGACCTGAAGCCAGCCTCTGTCACCAGCGCCACCCGCGCCCCTTCAAGCCCCGTGCCCGGCGCCACTTGAATCAGGCACGCCACTTTTCTCAAAGCTCAAAACCCCAGGGTTTCCATCCGCAAAGGTCACGCCGCTTTGCACCTACAACCGGCTCGCCGCCCGATCCCTGCCGTTGCCGCGCCCATCAGCCCCTGCAATGCGCCGCTCCCCATGATCCTGATCGCTTTCTCTCAAGCCCGGGTTGGCCCGAACCTGGCAAGTGGCCCCAATCCTGAGGAAAAAAGTCCGGATTTAAAATAGCACACCGACGGATTAATTGAATAAATTGTGGCTTGGGATTATTTTATTCATCCTGCGGTTGTGCCATACGAGGACAGGGGGCGTCTTCCCCGTTTGATAACCTTGCCAGAGAAGCGAGCATGCAAAAAAGAATACCGCTCCTGATCACTGCCGGCCTTTTTGCTCTCGCCACGCCAGCTCTGGGCGCCGACCTGACCCCGGCAGCATTTTCCAAGGCTCCGCCCCTGGTCGCTGCCATTTATGACTGGAGCGGGCTCTATGCCGGCATCAATGGCGGTGCGGGCTGGGCGCGGGCAAACGCCAGTTGGGACGAAGAGCTTCAGGCCACCTCCAGCGACCGCTTCCTCAAGGCCACCGGTGCCACTTATGGCGGCCAGATCGGCTACCGCTGGCAGCGCTCACACTTTGTCTTCGGCCTTGAGGCCCAGGGCAACTGGACCGACTTCTCAGGATCCGCGCATGCGGTCGCGGGCGGTCTTCTTCCCAGCGCGCAAAACGCCCTCAACCAGATCAATTCATTTGCTCTCGTCACCGGCCAGGTCGGCACTGCCTGGAATAACGTCCTCGTCACTGTCAAAGGTGGCGCGGCGGTGTTGCGGGCAAAATATGACAGCGATGTTTCGATCTGGAACACGCCGGTCTTCAGCGCCGCCGCAAAGGGCTATGTCTGGGGCGGGACCGCCGGTCTCGGTCTCGACTATGGTTTTGCACCGAACTGGTCACTGGGTCTCGAATGGAACCACATCTTCCTGTCCGGGCGTGACGTCACCGTCAGCGGCACCTGTCTCGGGTCTCCGATATCCATCACCAAACCCGCCGGTCATCAGAATTTCGACATCGCGCTGCTTCGCCTCAACTATCACTTCGGCGGCCCCCGTGGTGGGCGCTACTGATAGCGCTCCCGATCGGGACTTCCTGAGCAACGGATCAGGGATCGGCACAGCGCCACGGTCTGAAAACTCCCTGCGCTCTTCAGCAAATGGTCGCGGGGAAGAATAACAGGAGCGGCCGCATCCCCCCTCCCTGGCCGCATTTCCACCTCGACGAAATTCACGCACGGCCGCGGGTCACCACTTCTGGCCCGCAGTCTTTTGAGCCTGCCGCGACGTCCCGCGCGACAACGCCAATGCACACCATCAATGCTGGAACGGCAGGCCCTGAATGGTTTTCCTGCGGCGCAAGGCCCAGGCGGTTCTTGCGAAGCCGACGCAGGCGCCTGCGAAACTCACTCCGGGCGCAGATGTTTTCCCACGTGATTTCAAGACATTGGCGTTAACCATGCGGTGCCCGCCGCCTCTGTTGCGCAGTCTTTTTGTGCATCTGTCGCTGGCGTGGTCCCCATAAGACTTCAGCGATCGAGGCAATCGGGAATCGGGAACGCCGCAACCCGCACAGATCTCATGGGGAAGGGGCGGCTTGTTGGTCCCGGACCCATCCCAGCATGTTGCCGTTTTTACGCGAATTTGGCCCGGAATCAGGGTCGCACGATATTTTAATATTTTAAATTGACACCACGTGAGATTATCGTTTAACGATCATTTTTACGAACCACACATGTTATCAAACCACGAGTGTTACCCGTCATGCAAAAGAAGCTCCTGTTTTTAACCGCCGGTTTTCTGTCTCTCACCGTCGCCGCGCCTTCTGTCGCCGCCGACATGGGTGCGCCAGCCTACCCCAAGGCTCCCCCCTTTGCCGTCGCAATATACGACCGGAGCGGGCTCTATGTCGGTCTCAATGGCGGTGGCGGCTTGAGTCACGTGTCAGACAAATACGGCACCATTCGTTCTGACGGCGGCAGTTTCGGCGGGCAGATCGGTTACCGTTGGCAGCAATCAGACTGGGTCCTTGGCCTTGAAGGCCAGGGCAACTGGGCTGATTTCTCGGGCTCGCGCCATGCAGCTCGGCCCGACGCGGGCGCAGACGTGACGGAAGATATCCGGATCCGGCCCAATTCCTTCGCCTTGTTCACTGGTCAGGTTGGCTACGCAATCGACACCACGCTGCTCTTTGTCAAAGGCGGTGCAGCTGTGGTGAACGACAAACGCGACTGGAAAATCCAGGATTCCGCCGGTCATTTTGCAACCGGGTCGGAAAATGACAGCAGTTGGGGTGGCACTGTCGGTGTCGGCCTCGAATATGCTTTCGCACCGAACTGGTCGGTTGGTGTGGAGTGGGACCATCTCTTTCTCTCCAGACACAATTACAACTATACCAGCGTCGACAACAATGGTGTGTCCCACAACGGCACATCACCCAGCGGCGCTCAGGGCATCGACATCGCGGAGTTCCGCATTAATTATAAGTTCGGCAGCCCTGCCGTCGCGCGCTACTGATTTTGAATTTCACGGCCTCACGGATTGTTCCGACACCCTCAGACGGACTTTCGCGAAAATGGCGCGTCCTGCAATACCGGCCGCGCCATTTTCAACCGGCCTCCGATATCTTGGACAATAACGATCTTTCCTGCCGCAATTTCCGGTTCGCGATGGACGCTCACACGCCTCCTGCCCTCACGCGCCCTCCAGTCTTCCCAGCCACATCCGACAATGCCAGCCGGCTGGCTCGGCTCCTCACCGCGACCGCAATCCGGAGAGATAAACAATTCGCCCCCTTCCGCCGACACCGGCTGGTGCGGGCACATTCTTCCCCGTCCCTTCAGTGACGTTCCGCAGGCACACCAGGGATCGCTAATCCGCTCATCCGTGTGGCTCAGAGCCCGGCCGCTCCGGCGCGCAGCAGGCTCTGAGCTGCGACCGAAACCCGATCACTTGTCAGAGATCAAAACTCTGCGTCCCGTGCGAATACGGCGACGGCCACGCAAATCCACCGCCGGCCGCCACTGCCGCAATCGTGGCGGATCCGCATCTGCTATGGTCGGCCAGACACCCAGGCTGCCCTCCAGGCAAGGACAGCCGCCTGTCGGAACCGTGCGTCTCCAGGTATTGCCACGCGTTCGGCGCGCCGCACGCCGCTTGCGGCATGCCTTCCCACCCTTGTGATCGCGCACCAATTTTTTGTCCCTGCACAACATACGCGCAGATCGCCCGCATCCTCTGCTCTCCTCAAGCGAAAGGCAGCAGTTGACCGCCATGACAAGCCTCACACATCTGGAGGTGGCACTTTCGCACCCTATAGTTGAAAGACTCCGCTCTCAGCCCCAAACATCACGGTCTCATGGCTCGCCTATGCCATCCGCGCCAGTCCTCTCAGTCTGAGACGGCCTTGTCGTGCCGTCCCCCAGTGCCGGCAATCGACGCCAGGCTCGCGATATCACAGAAAAATCCCCACACAGCTGCTCCTGCTGAGAGTTCTCGAACAGAGAACAGGGCAAAACATGCTGTCGCTGCCCTCTCAGACAAGGCTGACCGCACAGACATCCTCCCGAGGTCCTGCAAAAGCCCGCCAATTCCCGGACAACGACTGCGCTGACGGACCGCCTTTGCTCCCAACACGCCTGTTTCGCCGCTACCTGCCCCACGCCCGTCGCCTGTCCGCGCTCAGGTCCACCCCGACGACATCTGTTCAGCAGGCCGGAATCTCTTGGCGACCCAGCCCTTTTTCGTATAATGACCTTTCACTACGCCATCGCTCCTGGCGTCTCACGCCAGGAGTTGGTGGCATACCGCGCCGGCCGCTGAGGGTTGGGGAGCGTGGTTCCCTTCGGAGAGTTGTTATGTTTGAGGACCTGCCTTACCTGATTGCCGCCGTCGCCACGGTCCTGGGTGGAATCTTTGTCGGCAGGCAGCGCGGGGTGCTCTATGGTTTTCTTGCCGGACTAGGCATTCTCATCGTCGCCAGCCTGCTCCTGGTCGCATTGGGGTTCGGCTATTGACGGCGAGCGACAGGGCGATGTGCAGCATCTGAACCTGTGAGTGATCCGTGATAGCCGCCCTTTCTGTCCCCTTTGGGAGTTGGGGGATTGCCGGTTCATCCCTTGACCCGAAACCTCGGCCTTTCACCTTTTCCTTCCTCACCCACCCGCAGTTGAACCCTGAGTGCCCCCTGCTCAAGCACCGTGCGAACGCATTTGGTTGCCGCACAGCAGGACGGGCGGGCGGGCGGGCACCTGACCGCTCCCAGAAAATCCAGACAGGACGCGTGCGTGAGCCACTTCCTCGTCCAGTCGCACCAGGTTGGCCAGAACCGGGTTGGGCTGTCACCACAGGCACGCAACCCGCGCGTGGTCCCACACAAGATGCACCAGCCCCGCCGCATTGCTGCTGCCGCGCCGGCCCCCACAGCATTCCGATGGGTGAACTCGTTGCTGTCCCGCAGTCAAAACCGCAGCGCCGCAATTTCAACATCTCCAGTCCGCGTCGCCGGCGGAATATTCGGGAATGTGAGACCGGGCTTCGATGGCGACCGAAATGGTCACACACATCCGAGGGAGAGCCCCTCCACTTCAATGGGGGGCTCAACCCCTGGACGATCGAACTCCCATCAACTCGCGGGCCGCTCAAGCCGGGTCACACGCTCATCAAGGTCGGAGATCAGATTTCCGTGCCCGACAACTGAGGAGTGGTACTGCCTAACTTCGCTTCGAAGCTCGTCGATGCGCCCGTCAAGCCTGGCCTCGCTCTCCAAAACATGCCTGATAATTATGTTCTCGCCGAATTCGATGCGCCTCACGAGTTTTGCGGCCACATCAACGAGCGCATCCGACACACCTGTCGCCGTGGCGACATCTCGCACGTGCTCCTCGACCTCTCCCATCCGGCAATTCAATGCCCTCGTCTCCGCGCCCATGGCGTTCATCTCGGTCTGCAGCCCGCTCACCGTCGTGCCCATGGTGCTCATCTCCGTGCCCATGGCCTTCATCTCGGTCTGCAGCCCGCTCACCGTCGTACCCATGGTGCTCATCTCCGTGCCCATGGCCTTCATCTCGGTCTGCAGCCCGCTCACCGTCGTGCCCATGGTGCTCATCTCCGTGCCCATGGCCTTCATCTCGGTCTGCAGCCCGCTCACCGTC
>WQYW01000053.1 GCA_009781045.1 Alphaproteobacteria bacterium | reverse complement strand
GCTGGTCAGGAATGCAGAACTCATGGCTGCATTGAGGATCTGCCGGTTCAATGACGACTGGTCACAGTACTGGGAGACGAAAATGGCCGCATGAGGTCCCCCGAGGTTTTAATCGCACCCGGATCCTGCGGCTGGCTGGCGGGGGCGATCATCCGCTTTGCGGCTGACCTCATCTCTGTGCCATGATTTTGATCGGCTCACCCCCCTTGCATGAGGCTCTGCCCGCCAGGCGGGTAACCCTCGACCGTGCATCGGCAGGTGAGCCACATCTCGGATTGGGACATAGGGTCTTGCCGAGGAAAGGATGATCGTTTCGCTTCGGCAGGTTCGTGGCTGGCACGAATCAAAGGGGAGCGGGTGAGGCCGTCCAAACGTGATCATCGCCGGTCCATTCTGCGCGAAGACGGCGGCTGCCTGCCGTGCACAGGCCCCTCGCTTCCCGCATCGAGCATCCGGGTCTTTTGCCGCGCCCGGTGGCCTTTTTGTCACGTTGGCGCCAGTGCTGAGATTGCCTCCGCCGCTTCTTGATGTGGCAGGCGCAGTCCGCATTCTGCGGGCGCATGCAGGGGGGGTGTATTTTCGGTGTTCAGTGGCGGTGAAAGGCGCGTGGGTGCGCGCTGAGCGCAGTGCGCTCCAGCTCAAAATACCGCCGGATCGGGTTGAAGTGGCAGTGGATGCTGCGCAGTTCGTGAGTCATCGTCGGCTCCTGGTGAACGAGCTTGTCGATGAGCCGATAGCGGTAGTCGGCGTTGTCTTTTTTGGGAAGGAATTTGGCGTCGACATCGGTTGTCAGGTGCTCGAAACCATGGTGGTCGGAACGAAGATCAATGGGACGCCCGGTTTCCGAGGCATAGATATTGGCCAGCACAATAGCGAAGAATTCTTCCTCGGTATCGTACATCCAGCCAAGCGGCAGCGGGTCGAGGATGCCGCGCATCTGTCGGGTGGCGTGAACCATCTCGTGAAACAGGACCTCGTCAGGTTGGGCGCCGGATCGGTGCGCATGCTTGTGCTGGTTGCAGTAGTTGGTAAAAATCCGCGGGGTGAACGAGACGTCGGAATTGCTGCCGGTACCATCGCCGATCGTGGATTTGCCTGCTGCGTCAAGCAGAATCTGCCCGCTGCTGCCGGAGCGTTCCGGCTGGCCTTTCAGGGTTGCGTGTCTGAGATCATCGGCCTGGGCAAAGGCATTGAGTACCGTGTTCTCATAAGGTGTGATTCTCAGGCTGTGACCAGAGCGCTTCTGGAATTCCCGAAACAGCGCACGGCCAGTGAGGCTGTTATGAATGTGACGGAGTTCAGTCAGCACCGCCCGTTCGTACTGGACCGGCGTGCTATAGGTGAGCGTTCCTTTCCCATCAATTATCACACTGAAATACTCGATGGTTCCGGTGCGACGATGCGCCGGTGTGAAACTGTGCGGGCTGAGCATCAGAATGCCTCTTCCTGGGTCGGAGAAGACCGGCATGGTTTCATTTCGCGAGGTCCTTTCTGATTTGAAGGACCTCCTCGACGGTCATTGTCACTTTGTAGTTTTTGGCCCAGTCGACAATGCGGGCCGGGTCGGTCATACCGTCGGAGACGGCGCGCTCGACCAGATCCCGCTTCGTGGGCGGATCCCAGTTGACAACGCCGGAAGTTGGGGTGGCGGATGGATGCTTCTCGCCTGCCGGCATGGTTTTGTCTCTCTGTTGCAAGGAATGCGGTTCGGACCGGGAAGGGGCGGCGGAGGGGCGGACGTCCTCTGCCTTGCCGGGGATGGAGTGCATTGGCAGGGCGAGAGCAACGAGGCCAACAAGAAGCAGGACGCCACTCGATTTGCAAAACATGTCTGATTCCCGATTGAACGGTGATGGCTTGATTGGAGTTTGCGGCTTTTGTTCGGGTCGATTCTGGCGCAATTGTGATGCGGCCGGCGACGATATCATAAGGCGGGAGCGCTGTCGGCCGGGTGCCGGCACGTGAATCGCCTGGCATTTGAAGGAGTAATGGGTTGCCGGAGCGGTTGTGGCTGCGCGCGGCGGCGGCTGCCGCGTCACGGCAATGTGATCCCGGTCGCGAAGACGCGAGATGCGGGAGGAATCGCGCCAGAGGCCGGTGGTTGCTGATGGTGGCTGCAACGGAGGGGCCGGCCGCCGGATGCTTCGTTCGTTTTCGTTTTGCTTGCAGCAAAAGGATGGCCGCGGTTCGATCGCGCGTTGCTGGAGAGGCCAGCAGCTTTTCGCCCCAGAGAACGTTATCAAAGTGATCAATCGAAAGCTTCAGGGGTGGGTGAGATATTTTCGGGTCGGCAACTCTGCGCCGTGCGTCAGGCACATCAAAGACTGGGTGGAAAAGCAGGTCAGGCGCCATCTGGCGCGGGCATGCGCACAGGGTCGCGTGGGCTTCGGATGGGCAAGGTGGACACAGTCGTACTTGTATGACAGATCGAAGCTGCACAAGAACTACGAGCTTAAATACAAGGCGTAGGAACGAGCGGAGGCCGAGAAACGTTCTTAAGATAGCCGATCAGGAGGTTGAGGACGGACGAAGCAATAGCGGGTGCATCCAAGCGCTGCCACACCATACCATGGAGCGGGTACAAGAACGCTGCCAGAGGAGCTGTGCGCGCTCGTAGAAATGACGTCGGAAGCAATGGAGTAACATGCTGTCAAACCACACCCCGGACGCCTTTCAATGGCACACTTACCAGAGGAGATTCGGTGAAGCGAAGTTGTTCGACAACGAAAGGCCACATAAGCTTCCACATGAACAAAATGGGAATGCGCAATGCGGGAAAACCGCACGTTGCGTGTGACGTGGCGGGGGCTGGAAACGCAGCGGATCGCAAGATCTGCTGGGGCGCCAGCCCTCGACCCTGCCAAATAAGGTCTGAAGGTGTCGACTGCGGCAGGATGGTTGCCCGGATGGAGCTGGCGAACCCTGCCCGCGACAATCGCCGGGTGAATCTGCAGTGAATTGGCCAGATGGACCACCGACGCAGGGGTCGGCCGCAACCGCACACTGCTCTTCTCCCATACATTGTTCGGAACGCATGCTTCCTCAGCCCAGTGATCGGCTTCTTTCTCCCATACGTCCCGGGCAATTCCGTCGTTCCCTCGCAGCGTGATATCATCGACAAATCCGACATCAGAATTGCCGAGGTGCAGTGCCACATGCGCCAATTCATGCAGGAGGCAGAACCAGAAGTTATCAATTCTGTCATACCGGAGAGTCGGGTCGACGACGGGTGTGCCGTCCGTCAATTTGAGCGCCGCTCCATCCAGATACGTCCTTTGCAGGTGATTCAGCACGACAAGATGGATTCCAAGCCCGGCCAGGAAATCCCTCGCCAATGACGGGCCGGCCTCGGTTCCGCTCAGCCGTACAACCTCGCGCAGGACTTGTGGAGTGACCACTCCGGCTCGGTATTTATTTGGGGTAGGTGATGCTGAGGCCAAAGCAAGCACCTGCAGACACCACACAGTCAATGCGTAAGGGTCAGCCTTGGCGTTCGCTCGAGCAATGTCGTTCTTTTTGAAGAACGCAACAACTCCCGGACCCGGTCGTCCAGCTTGGTATGACAGGTCGCGGATGATTTCTTCAGCGCTTTCCGGCACTCTTCGTGCAATCCAGCCATGGCTGATCATCTCCCTGATTGGAAATTTTGATCAGTCAACTTCTTGTTCTTTCGGCTGTACACTTCTTCTTATCAAGACTTCGCTCGGAATGCCGAGGTGCCCGTGAAGAGCCCGCGCCATTGACAGCGTCAATTCTCGCTTGCCCGACAGAACTTCCGCGACCTTTGCCCGACTACCTATCAACGGCACCAAATCGCGTCGAGAAAGTCCTGCCTGGTCCATGCGAAACTCGATCGCAGCGATTGGGTCAGGGAAACCTATCGACTCGTTTCTGGATTCATAAGCCTCAACCAGATCGACAAGCACGTCCAATTCATCGCCTTCCGGAGTTCCCGCGGTCGCATTCATCAGACTGGAAATGCGAGTCAGCGCTGCCGGATAGTCAGGCTCCGTCCTGATCGGCTTTACAGTCATGTCAGACCTGCTGCGCGTCGATCTCGTCGTATTCGACATGCGTACCCACCAGCCGAACGCGCCGATGACGGCAAACGGCAGCCTGCCGACGGGTGTTGATCAGCGGATCCGTGACCCGCTCCCCAAAGCGCCTTCTCCTGACGCCCTGGTTTTCGGAAACATGGATTAAAATTCTGTCGGTCCGGCTGCGGCCCTGCAACCCGCGGGCGCGGAGCGTTCGCCTCCGTGGCGAACCAGAACTTAAGAAACATGCCTGCTGCCTGCGGCAAATTGCGTATCCAGGGCCGTTCAGGTCAGTTTGCGACCGATATCGAGGGAACTTGAGGCCGCAATCACGCCCTTGCGCCAGCGTCCAGCCCCGGTGGACCCAAAAGCGGCGTCGCGTCGGGCCATGGCTCTTGAGCGCCTGGTTTGCCTGCGGCCATGACGGCGGAGGAACCTGGTTCTGTAGTCCGTGATATCGAAAGCAGGATCCGGGAGGCGGATGACGCGCGGCGCGACTTTGAACGCGCAGGTGACATGCATCGCGGCAGGCGCAGTTCGATCGCGCCCGGTTGACTGCCTATGACGCGGCCATCGGTCGCTTTGATGCGGGCGAAACCACGCTCACTGTCAGCGTTGAGAGACTGGCCGGTATTGGCGGCAACTGAGCGCATGCTTCGATTGAAGATTGAACCCGCCCTCAATTGCGCGCGATGCGGGGCTCCGTGAGTTCAAAATAGCGTCGAATGGGATTGAAGGGGCAATCCACTTGCCGCAAACTGTTCGTGAACGCGGGTTGCTCCGCCACGAGTTTGCGGACCAGTACAAAGTGGAAATCACCATCGTCCTTCGCCGGCATGAAATCGATCTCCGACTCCGTCGAAAGTTTGTACTTGTTATGATCGGCACGCTGATCCGGGTAGGACACCCCCTTTGAGACCCGGATGACCCGGTGTGTTTCCGAGGCATAGATGTTCGCCACCAGAATCGCGAAGAACTCTTCATCGTTCTCGTAGTCGTTAGGAAGTGGAATGATCGGGATCATCAGGCCCTTCATAAGCCGGACCGCATGAACCATTTCGTGCAACAGAATCTCGTCCGGTTGAGCGCCGGCGGTAAAAACGGCGAGGCCCCCGGTATGCGTCGTCAGGAAGTCGCGAAAGGACCCCGGCGTGAAATGGATATCCACATTCTGTCCTTTTCCGACCCGGTCCAGGAGCACCTCCTCATCCGGACCGATTGTCTTGATCTTGCGAGGATCCGCCACCAGGGGCCTGCGCGTTCCGGCATCGGAGTTCGGCACATCCCCCTTGAACATCCCGGGGGTCTCGGGGAGGATCGTCATATTCCGCGCCCCGCAGCTTTCGATTTCACGGAACAGGGCTTGTCCGGTCAGGGAGCCGTCGATGGTGCGCAGCAGACCCAGCAGTGTCGCCTCATAGGCCCGATCCCTGCCACCCGGACCGGACAGTCCAAGCGGCGACACGCTGGTTCCGTCGACCCGAACTCTGCGATATTCCGATGGTTGAGAGCGGCGCGGGTTCACTCCAAGTGGCGGGGCGGCGAGATCATAAAGAGACATGCGTCGAACTCCAACTTTCACAAAATAACGCCGGTATCCGTGTCAAGGCCCCCGCGCATGGCTTCCACGATCCGGCTCTGCGGACATCAATCCTGCAAAATGCGGGCGCGACGCAACAGGCATGCCTGGCGCTGAAGACAAGCCACCTCCTGCCAGCCTTGGGAAACAGAGTCCGCTTTTGCGCTTTCGTCAGGAATTTGAGTCCTTTGGCAGCGAGGTGCGGGCGCGAAGCCGAATGGCTGCGGGCACGCACCGCTATCCGTGCCGGGTTGCGGAAATTGGGGTGGAAGCCGAAATCGCAAAAACCGTGCTGGCGACAAGGCGGCCGGATTATGGCGAAAGTGCGGCGGCGGCGAGGCGTGGATCAGCCCCGAGTGGTCACAAATTCGTGTTGGTGAGATCCAGTTGGCGAGATTCATGTCTTTCCGGGGGGGCGCCAGGCCCGGCCCGCTACGCAACCTTCGCTTTCGGAGCTGGTGGCGATGCAAGGAGGCAGGGTGCGAGATCCGGATGGCAGCTCACCGGAATCCGTGCTGAGATAGAGCGATAAACCGCCATTTCCGGATTGAACTCCGTTGCCTGGGCGGCTGTCGGAACCGCTCAACGCTCTGCGGAAGAGAAGCGTTATCCAATGCCGACAATTGCGGTGGCTCGGACGACTAGCTCCTGCCGGCACTCGGGCTGGACGCGCGGCCCGTGCCTGGATCGTTGCCCGCGGTGCTGCGCGAGACCTTGTCTTTCGGCTTGGCGCGAGCGCTATGGGCAGGCGGTCTGGCGGCAGGGACGCGGGATATCGATGCTGGCCTGACGTGTGCCGCAGTCGCGGTTGGGCGTTTGGCTGCTGTGCTTTGAGTGGTTGTGCCTGGAGCGGGTGTGCTGCGGGGAGGTGGCGCGGCCGCGCTCGGGGCGGCGAGGCTCGATGTGGTGTCGTCTGAGCCGCCGCCGAGACGGCGGCTCAGAGAGGACAGGAAGCCGGTGCTCTGCGGACGGCTTGCGGGGCCGGCGGCCGAAGCTGGCGGTCGGGTTTCGGGTGCTGCAGGCGCGGCGGTGAGGCTGGTCCGCGGCGGGTTGACGGTTGAAGGAATGGTGCCAGGCGCCCTGGTCAGAGCCGTCACCGACAGACCCTGGTCGGGGTCGGACAGGCCGGTATTGCCGCCCGGCAGTCGGGTGGCGAAGACCTTGTTCATGCCGCCATCAATGCCGCTGTTGAGGCGCGCCATCGGCGTGCCTCTGGCGACCAGGCGGGCATATTCGGCCGCATCCTGCTGTCTGCGGCCGCGCACGGCTGCGGCGATGTAGGGGTCGGTGCTGTAGGCCGGGCAGGCGGAGGAGGCCTCGAAGCGGGGATCGGATCCGGACCGGTCGGCGTCGAAAACATATCTGTGCTCGCAGAAGTCGACTCTGGGCTCCTGGCGGGTGACCTCGAAATGGTCGTAGCCCTCCTTGATCATGGTCCAGAACGGCATGTTGGGATTGTTGCGGTGCCGGGCCATGTTGAGGGGGGTCATGCGGAAGGGATAGGCCTGGAACTGGAAGGCGGTCTGACCGCCGAGAAAGGACTCGCGGCCGAGCGTATAGATTTCCGCGATCTGCTCGTCGGTCATGGCGTAGCAGCCGCGCGAGGAACAGTCGCCATGGACCATGAGCTGGGAACCGGTATGACCGAGGGAGCGGTCATAGGCGTTGGGATAGCCGGTGTTGAAGGACAGATAATAGGCCGATTCCGGGTTCATCTGCGCCGGCGTGATCGAATAGAAGCCCTCCGGCGCCTGACGGTCGCCCTCGTGCTGTTTCGGGCCGAGGTCGCCCGACCAGCGGCAGATCGGATAGGTCTTGAGCAGCGCGAAGCGGCCGGAGCGGGTCTGTTTCCAGACCTCAAGTTCGGCTTCGGTCTTGAACAGGCGGATCAGCAGCGGTGACTGCGGATCCATGTCCTTTTCGCTCATCAATGCAACCAGCCGCGGCGACAGCGGCTGACTGGCCCTGCTGTTGCCGGTGAGGGAGGACTGGTAGTTGCAGCCACTGAGCGGCAGGGCGGCTGCGAAGGTCATGCAGATCACCAGCGATCGCGCAAGCGAGCGAGAAATCATGGCATCCCCCATGGACAGACAGGTTTCAGGATACGCTTCAGGCCAGGCAATCCGCTGGCAGCCGGTCTGGTCGGCAACCCGGCAGGCCGAAGGCGCTGACGACGGCAGTGGCTGCCAGAGGCTGTTGTTCCAGGGATCCGTGGCCTGATCCCGGGAGATCCGGTCAGGAGAACTCCGTCAGGAGAGCCCCGTCCTGGCGCCTGTTGTCGAAACATTGATTAAAATTCTAACGGTCCGGCGGCGCTCCCGCAACCCGGGTCGGAGAAGCGCTCACCTCTATGGTGAACCAGGGCTTAAGATCAGGGCCGCCTTCTGCCGGCGCCCCCCAGGTCCGTGGGGCGCGCGCACGCGGGGGTGGGAGTGAGAGAAGGCGCTTTCAGGTCAGTTTGCGCCCGATATCGAGGAATTTCTGGCGCCGCTGGGTGCGGATCGCCGCCGGGTCGAGATGCTTGAGCGAGCCCAGCGCCTGGGCGATGGCGTCCCCCATGGTGGCGATCATGGCGGCTGGATCGCGATGGGCACCGCCCACCGGCTCTTTGAGAATGCTGTCGATAACGCCGAAGCGCAGCATGTCCTGGGCGGTGATCTTCATGCTGTTGGCGGCTTCCTGGGCCTTGGTGCCGTCGCGCCAGAGAATCGAGGATGCCGCTTCCGGTGAGATCACGCTGTAGATCGCGTGTTCCAGCATCAGCACCCGGTTGGCGGTGGTGATGGCGATGGCGCCGCCGGACATACCCTCGCCGCTGATGATGGCGATATTGGGCACGCCCAGCGACAGGCAGACATCAGTGGAGCGGGCGATGGCTTCAGCCTGGCCGCGTTCCTCGGCACCGATGCCGGGATAGGCCCCGGCGGAATCGGCGATCGACAGCACCGGAATATTGAAATGCTGAGCCATCTCCATCAGCCGCACGGCTTTGCGGTAGCCCTCCGGCCGGGCCATGCCGAAATTGTGCCGGATCCGGCTTTCGGTGGAGTCGCCCTTTTCCTGGCCCATGACGCAGATGCTTTCACCACGAAAGCGTCCGAAGCCGCCGACCAGGGCCTCGTCCTCGCCGAATTTGCGGTCGCCGGCAAGCGGGGTGAATTCGGTGATCAGACCGTTGATGAAATCGTTAAAATGCGGTCGCTGCGGATGGCGGGCGATCAGGGTCTTCTGCCAGGGCGACAGATTGGCATAGAGGTCCGACAGCGCCTGGGCGGCCTTGGCCTCGATCCGCGAGATTTCCTCAGCCAGGTCGGTTCCGGATGCCGCCAGCTCGCGCAGTTCATCGACCTTGGAGTCGAGTTCGGCCACAGGCTTTTCGAAGTCAAGATAGCTGCGCATGGTGTCCAGCATCGGCAAGAGGTAAAAATCCTGGCTTCTTCTGTTGGTTGGCACAATGTGCCGGACTCTCCGCGGCAGGCGGGCGGGTGCGGAGGGAAGCCTCGGGATGGCTCTTTCAGGGGAGAAGGCGCAGAAGTCAAGCTGGATGGGCAAACGGGGTGAACACGCCCCCGACAGGGGCGGCAAAGCGCCCGGCTGCGGTCCCTTGCGGTGCAGGCTGCCCCTGGCACTCCGGGTCCCCTGGTCGTCCTGCTCGCCGCGTGGTTGTGCCGTTTTCCGGGGTCATGGATCGTTGAGCGGGTGCAGATCGCGCACCAGGCTCTTGAGACGCTCCTCGACCACATGGGTGTAGATCTGGGTGGTGGAAATGTCGCTGTGCCCGAGCAGCGTCTGTACGATGCGCAGATCGGCGCCGTTGTGGAGGAGATGGCTGGCAAAGGCGTGGCGCAGCACATGAGGGGAGACGCGGCTCGGCTGGAGCCCGGCTTTCACCGCCAGTTCCTTGAGATCCCTGGCAAAATGCTGCCTGGTGAGGTGGCCGCTTTCGCCGAAGGAGGGAAACAGCCATTTCGCTTCGGTGAGGCGGGCTTTGCCCGCAGGCACAGGACCGAGAGCGGTGAGCCAGGCCGCCATGGCCTGTCGCGAGGCCTCGTTGAGCGGCACCAGCCGCTCCTTGTTGCCCTTGCCGCGGACCACGATCATGCGGGTGTCGCGCCCGGCGGCGCTGCGCGGCAGCGCCACCAGCTCCGAAACCCGCATGCCGGTGGCGTAGAGCACCTCCAGCAGGCACTGGAGCCGCAGCGCGCGCAGGCGTTGTGTCTCCGAGGAATCTGCGGCGGTGGTGAGGTCGCGGGCCTGATTCAGCATGCGGTCGACCTCGGCGATCGACAGCACTTTGGGCAGGCTGCGGCCGCGGCGGGGGCCGGAGAGAATCGCCGCAGGATCGTCGTCACGGATTCTTTCGCTGAGGAGGAAGCGAAACAGATGCCGGATCGCGGCCAGATGGCGGGCCACGGTTGAGGATTTGAAGCCGCGGCGGTCGAGTTCGGCGAGATAGTCGCGCAGCTCCTGGGTGGTGACTGCCACAATTCTCTGGCTCTCGCCGCCATCCGCGGGCTGTGCGCTCCTGACGCGACCGGGCCTGGCGTCGCATCGCAGGAATTGCGACAGATCGGCAAGGTCGTGGCGGTAGGCGTCAAGGGTGTTGGCTCCCGCACCGTGTTCAGCGGCGAGCATGTCGAGGAACAGCTCGATCAGGCGGTTATCGGCGGAAGGGAGTGGCATCATGCGCCAGGCCAGCTGTGGTTTCGGAAGGATTTCCTGTTTGTCCCGCGATTTCCTTTTTTTTCCTTTTCAAAGCCTCGTGGCGCCATGAAAGTGCTGACAATGCCCATGTCGAGGATGCAACCCTCCGCGCGCGTGCGCGCGCCCGGCAAAGGCCGACGGCAGCCGCTGTTCACTGGCGTTTGAGGAATTTGTCCGGTGGGATCGAGACCGTCATCTCCCTCGGGTGGGGGGAGACGAAATTCGCCAGCAGGTAAACCACGCCATAGCCGATCCCGATAACGGCGATGAGCATCGTCAGAAAGCGGAACAGGCTGGGCATCGGGCAAGGCTCTGCAGGGGGCTCTGAAATGGAAACCGATCAGAGCCATGATCCATCATGTTCGTGATTATATGGCAACCGGTTTTCCACCTCCCCGCTGGATCGGCGAGGCCTGTCCAGGAACGGGACAGGGGTTTCGGGGGGGTGACGGCTGGCCCGGAAAGGGCCCGGGGGGCGGGCACCATCCCCAGCCCCCCACAAGGGCGACTGGCAAGCCCGTCGCAGACCGGCGTATATTCGCGTCCGTTTCGACCCACGTTCCATTTCTGGAAGCGACTGACTGTGCCCCTTTTTGACGTTCATGAGGCTCAGCCACCTTTTGTGATGGAGGTGATTCGTGGCAAATGGGTGACCACCCCGGTTGGAGAGGCGCAATTTTTCCCGGTTTCGAACGGAGTGCGAACTGCCCCTTGCCCGACCTGGGCAGTTACCGAGCGAGGAACATGCCCAACACCCAGCCTGTGACCGCAGATTCGGACATCGTGTCAGCGCTCGGAACGCGCTCGATCGTGCTGATCGGCATGATGGGTGTCGGCAAGTCGACGATCGGGCGCCGGCTCGCGACCCGCCTGCGGCTGCCTTTTGTCGATGCCGACAGTGAGATTGAGGCGGCGGCGGACATGACCATTGCCGAGATCTTCGAACGCGATGGCGAGCCCTATTTCCGGGAGCGCGAAGCGCGGGTGATCTCACGGCTGCTGGGGAGGGAGGCGATTGTGCTCGCCACCGGCGGCGGTGCCTTCCTGCGCCAGGACACGCGGGAGCATGTCGCGGCCAGCGCGTTGTCGATCTGGCTCAAGGCCGAAGTCGATGTCATCATGCGTCGGGTGCGGCGTCGTGCCGACCGCCCGCTGCTGCGCAACCCCGATCCCGAAGGGACCGTGATCCGTCTGCTGGCGGAGCGCGAGCCCTTCTACGCCCTGGCCGACATGACGGTGGTGTCGTGCGATGTGCCCCATGATGAGATTGTCGAGATGTGCGTGAGCGCGCTCCGGCAGCATCTCAGTGACACCTTCGAAGCAGGGCGGAAAGCCGCCCCCGCCGATCCGACCTGAGGACGCGGTATCCTGCCGCTCCCGCTTTTCCTTACCCCCCTTGCATTTTGTGTTTTCCGGCAGAGGGGGCCTGACGAGGACTTTGAGATGACCGGGACGCCGCCTGTTTCCAATCCGATCGTCGTTGATGTGGCGCTGGGGTCGCGTGCCTATGACATTGTCATCGGCCGCGGCCAGATGCCGTCGCTGGGGCCGCGGATCGCAGAATTGCGCCCCGGAGCGCGCTGTGCTGTGGTCACGGATGAGACCGTGGCGGGTACCTGGCTGGAGGAGGCCCTGGACTCGCTCACCCGCGCCGGGGTCGCCTGTTCCCGCATCGTGGTTGCGGACGGCGAGATTTCCAAAACCTGGGCCAGCCTGGAGAGGGTGGTCGAGGGGCTGATTGCCGCGCGGATCGAGCGCAACGATCTGGTGATTGCGCTGGGCGGCGGGGTGGTCGGGGATCTCGCCGGCTTTTCCGCAGCCATCACCCGCCGTGGCGTCGACTTCGTCCAGGTGCCGACCTCGCTGCTGGCGCAGGTCGATTCCTCGGTCGGCGGCAAGACCGGCATCAACTCGCCCCAGGGCAAGAATCTGCTTGGGGTGTTTCACCAGCCCATTCTCGTCATTGCCGACACTGCCGTTCTCGACACTCTGGACCCCCGGCAGTTTCGCGCCGGCTATGCCGAGGTGGCGAAATACGGCATCTTGGGGGATGCGGGTTTTTTCAGCTGGCTGGAGCACAATCACGCTGCTGTTTTTGCCGGCGGTGCGGCGCGGGAACAGGCCATTGCGACCTGCTGCCGGGCCAAGGCAGCGATTGTCGCCCGGGATGAGCGCGAGAGCGCAGAGCGGGCGCTGCTCAATCTCGGCCATACTTTCGGCCATGCGCTGGAGGCGGCGACCGGCTTTTCCGACCGCCTGTTCCACGGCGAGGGCGTTGCCATCGGCATGGTGCTGGCGGCGGAGTTTTCTGCCGCCCTTGGCATGATGGCGCAAGATGACGCCGCCCGCGTCGCCCATCATCTGCGTGCGGTCGGGTTGCCGACCCGGCTCCAGGATATCGCGGGCTTTGCCCAATGCGGGCGGATGGAGGCCGATCAACTGGTGACGCTGATGGCACAGGACAAGAAAGTCAGCCGCGGTCGGCTTGCCTTCATCCTGCTCCAGTCGATCGGCCGCGCCGTGATCGAACGCGACGTGGCGGCGGAACGGGTGCGTGATTTTCTCAAAGAACGCCTTGCCGCCAGGGCGTGAAGTCGTGAGTTGACATGAAGTCGTAAATGCAACCGGTAAAGCCGATTTAAACCATGGACTGGCTCGCAATCTGCATCGTTCTCATCTGCCTCCTGGTGTCGGCATTTTTCGCCGCCAGTGAGACCGCGCTCACGGGCACCTCCCATGGCGGCATGCTGCATCTGTCCAAACACGGCAATCGGGACGCCGATGTGGTCTCGCGCCTGCTCGAGATGCGCGAGCGGCTGATCGGTGCCCTGCTGCTCGGCAATAATGCCGCCACCATCGGAGCCTCGGCGCTTGCGACCGGCATCTTCACCTCCCGGCTTGGCGATGTCGGTGTGCTCTATGCCACCGCGGTGATGACGGTGGTGGTGGTGGTGTTCGCCGAGGTGCTGCCCAAGACCGTCGCCATCAACGCCCCGGATCGCGTGGCGCTGATGGTGGCGCGGCCGATACGGCTGATGATGTATGTGCTGGGCCCGCTGCTCAACCTCGTCGAGGCCATCGTGCGGCTCCTGATGCGCCCGTTCGGCGGGGCGATCGGCGACAAGGCGGTGTTGTCGCCGACCGAGCGGCTGCGCGGTGCCGTCGATCTGCTGCACCATGAAGGCAAGGTGGAAAAGCAGGACCGCGACATGCTGGGCGGGTTACTGGATCTGCGCGAGCTGCAGGTCTCCGATGTCATGATCCACCGCACCGAAATGACCATGATCAACGCCGATCTGCCGCCCGAGGAACTGGTGCGCGAGGTGCTGGCGACGGAATATACCCGCATCCCGCTGTGGCGCGAAAAGCCGGAAAACATCATCGGCGTGCTCCACGCCAAGGATCTCCTGCGCGCCATCCGTGCCGTCGACGGCGATTCCACGCGCATCAATGTTGCGGCAATTGCGCTGCCGCCGTGGTTCGTGCCCGAGATGCGCCCGGTTTCCGAACAGCTCAAGGCCTTCCGCCGCCGCAAGACCCATTTCGCCCTGGTGGTCGACGAATATGGTGAGGTCGAGGGTCTGGTGACGCTCGAGGACATTCTTGAGGAAATCGTCGGCGATATTTCCGATGAGCATGACGTGGTGGTGGCCGGGGTCCGGGCCCAGCCCGACGGCTCGGTGGTGGTGGACGGCTCGGTGCCGATCCGCGACCTCAACCGCGCCATGGACTGGCATCTTCCCGATGAGGAGGCGACCACGGTGGCGGGGCTTGTCATCCATGAGGCGCGCTCGATCCCGGAACGTGGCCAGAGCTTCACCTTTCACGGATTCCGCTTTCGTGTCCTCGGCCGGGAACGCAACCGCATCACGGCGCTGCGGATTTCCGCCGCCTCACGCGACGGCGAGGTCGACAAGGGGAGGTCGCGGGGGCGCCAGCCGGGTGCCGGAGCCTGAGCGGCGGCAAGCCGCGATCCGGCGCCGTCCACATCCTCAGAGTGCCGCAGGTCTGCCATCGGGGCATCAGGGTCTGCCATCGGATTGGCGGGAGATGCTTCAGCCCGCCATAGCTTCCCCGGGAGCGCGGGCGCGGATTGCCAGTGCGTGCATGCCGCCGCGAAAGCCGGATTCCAGAGCCGCATGGATCAGGCGGTGGCGCTCGATGCGGCTTCTGCCGGCAAAAGCCGCAGCTTCGATGTCAATGCGAAAATGGGTTCCGCCACCGGAATCCTGCCGGGGGCCGTGTGCATGCCCCTCATGCATATGCGATTCATCGCGGACCTCGAGATGTTCCGGCGAAAAAGCCTCACGCAGCCGGGCGATGAGGATGTCTGAGGTGGTCATGATCCTTTAACCATTCTGGCGCGGAACCCGAAAAAAACTGCCCGTGACGCACGCCTGGGCGAAAATTCGCAACACTTGCCCCCCTAAGCGCAGGAGGTTCTTGAGCTGTGCGCTATTTGCTTGTCAAGACTTGAAGGTTGCGCCGTGACGTTGTCAAAGTCAGATATGCCGATCGATTCATCAAAATTCTTCGATTCCATCCGGATCAAACCCACCAGGGGCAAACGTGCCGAAGCGGCCGAGGCCGTGGTCACGTGCGAATGGGCGGGTTGCACCAATAAGGGGACGCATAGGGCGCCGAAAAAGGGCGAGGGGCGCGAATACTGGCATTTCTGCCTCGACCATGTGCGCGAATATAACCAGGCCTATAATTTCTTTTCCGGGATGAACGCCGAAACAGTGGCGCGCTATCAGAAAGACGCCCTGACCGGACACCGTCCGACCTGGAAAATGGGCGCCAACAGCGGTGGCAGGAACGCAACCCAGGAACGCGATCTGGAGGGGGCCTTCGACCCCTTCAGCGTGTTTGGCGAGATCAACGGCCGCACCGGCGGCCGGCCGGGGCCGGACGCTCAGGCCAGGACCGAGGCGCGCAAGGTCATGAATGCCGAGCGCAAGGCGCTGCGGGTGATGGGGCTGGGCGCCGGGGCGACGCTGGCGGAGGTCAAGGTCAGATATAAGGCGCTGGTCAAGCTGCACCATCCCGACGCCAATGGCGGCGACCGTTCGACCCAGGATCGCCTGATCGAGGTCATCGAAGCCTATAAATATCTCAAGACCGTGGTGCCCGAGGCCTGACCGAATTGCCAGGCCCTGCCCGCAGGCGGCAGAACCTATCCGTGGTAGTGATAGTCGGCCACTGCCCCAATTGATCCGGTGCTGGAGCTTGTGCGGTCGGGCACTGGCCGCCCTGGTTCTGGACAGCGCCGGCCCGGCTGTGGTCGCGGCGCGCCAGGCCTGTCATGGTTCAACCGCGCGATCTGCGGTAACGGGTCCGGAGCCGGACAGCCACGGGTTGGGGATGGTCTCGTCCGAGCCCGGCACCATGGCAAAGACGCAAAGCCCACGGCCGCTTGTGTCGCCCCGGGGGCAGGGAAGGATGCGGATGATGCGGCCCATCGGCTATCTGTTCAGGCGTGTGGCGCCTCGGCCTGGCGACTTCCTGCCGGCTGCGGTAGAGCGGATCTGTTCGCTCTCCGGCTGCCTGTCGGAAAATTTCGCAGACTATGTCGGGTACTGGAAGCATAACGGCTTCTGGCTGTTTGACTCTCCGGCGATCCTCCGGGACCTGGCGAAAGAGCACGCCATTGCGCTCGATGGTCTCACCCTGTTTTATTATGAGGCCTATGAACTGCAGTATGACGGGGAGCAGAAGGCCTGGACCGCGTTCGAGCCGGAACCGTTTCCAACCGATATCGAAATTCCGCAGGACATCGTGCTCGAAGGCTTCGATGTGGTTTCGTTCTGGGCCGGTGCGTTACCGGAATGCTCGCCGCTGTCGTGCAATGGCCTGGCGGGTGAGATCCCGACCAATCGCAACTGCCTCGCACCCACGCTGGATGTCGCGATCGAGGCGCTGGAGGCCGGGAAATTCGAGCACGCCGAACCCGGCCCCTATCGCATTATCGCCGTCTGGTCTGTGCCGAACGGCTGACCGCGCGGCTTCGTCGCACCTCGCCACAAGGGGCCTCTCTTCGGAATTGAACCCTGCGTGCTTTGACGCAGCTCTATCCTTTTGCAGTGTGAAAGAAAGCGCAGCCCGCATGCCGCACACCACCTGCCGAAAAGGCGCCTGCCGCGTTGCAGAAGACCCAGCGGCAAAGTTGGCGAAAGGGGATGGCAGCCGATCGCCAGCAATGGTGCGGCGGCAC
Organism: Alphaproteobacteria bacterium; assembly: GCA_009781045.1. Lineage (GTDB taxonomy): Bacteria > Pseudomonadota > Alphaproteobacteria > Rhizobiales > Xanthobacteraceae > Bradyrhizobium. The sequence continues at coordinate 14,125 of WQYW01000053.1, read as the reverse complement.
TTGTGGAAGCAGATCCGGGCGGCAGTCACCTTCCCGGAGGAGATGGCGAAGGGAGAAGGCGAGCGCGGTCAGGCTTCGGCCACGGGAACATGGCTGGATGACGCCGGCCATGCATCGAGCAGTGTGACCAGTGCGGGTTTGTTCCCGGCGTTCGCCAACTGGCGTGGAGTGCCTTGAGGCGAGGTGGCGTTGACATCCGCTCCGGCGGTCAGAAGAGCGGTTGCGGTCTCGGCCTGGCCCAGCGCAGAGGCGATGTGCAGGGCGGTATGGCCGTGCCTGGTCCGCGCCTCAAGAGGAAGGCCCTGTGCCACCAGCCAGGGGACGATGGCTGCGTTGTCGATTTCCGCGGCGCCATGCAGCGCGGTGAAGCCGTCCAGATTTGGCGCTGTCAGGTCGATCCCGGTGGCGGCAATGCGTTCCAGGATCGCAGGCTGCGCTTTGTAGGCGGTTGCCAGCAGCAGGGCATGCATTCCGCCGTGGGCGACGGCTCTCGGGTTGGCGCCAAGACGGAGAATTTCGTCGAAGAGCGTGGCGTCGCCTTTGACGATGGCGAGATGGAGCGCGGTAAATCCCTGGTACGAACCCGGAGCATTGATGTCGGCCCCGTGTTCAACAGCCTCTCGCAGCGCCGCAACATCCCCTTGGCGGGACGCCACAATGACGTCGCCGTCGGCCCCGAGCGGGCAGGGGGGAGGCGGCGGATTCCAGCTTTTCGCGGCACAGAACAGCGCCTTGCCGAAGGGCCCGAAGCCGGTCACAGGCGCCTGCTCGAGCAGGCTGGCGGCGGGATCGTCGACGGGGAGCGGCAGACGCTGGTCCCAGATGTGAGCACGCAACAGCCAGTCGAATACGTCAACCAGATTCGAGGTGAAGCGCAGGCAGGAGTCCTCTGCCACGCGAAGCCGTTCGAGAACGAGGGTTTCGCCTTCGCGCCGCGCATCAGCCACCGCCTCGACAATGCCGGTCCAGCTGCGTGCGGCCAGAACCCGGTTGTCATGGAGAGCGAGGACCCATTTGAAGTCCTGCGAAGGCGGGGCGTAGAGAATGCCGTCGGGCAGACTGGTGGCGGCGGGGTAGCTGAGCCGGCACTCCATCGGCGGGAGATCGAACAGGCGCCCGGCTGAAGACGTGAGTTCCCTGCCGGTTGTGGAGCGCCAGGAAACCGAGCGCGCGGCCAAAGCGGGGTCGGATGTCGTGGAAAGAATCTGCTGGAGTATCATGAGGTTGAGAATGGGGGTGGCGAACGGGTTCCCGGGGGCGTCGGCAGCAAGCCATGTTGCCGGAGCGGCTTGCTGCGCTCGCACTGGTTTTCCGTGCCGTCCGAAGAGCCTGTCCAGCCAGCCCGGCATATCGCCTCCCCATTGCAGTTGTTTCTGCCCACGTCCCATTTCTGCAAACGACTGACTGCGCCCCTTTTTCACGTTGTCGAGGTGTCGAGGCATGGACGCTTTTCATAAGCGAGGTGATTCGTGGCAAATGGATGACCATCCCTGCTGGAGAGACGCAGTTTTTCCCGGATTTCGAGCCGGGTGCGAGCTGGGTCTTGTCCGAACTGGTCAGTTACGGGTTCTTGAAGCAGTGGAAATGGGTATAATTGCGAAGCCTGCTCGTGACGGCATGCCCGTGGGCGGAGTGGCAGCTCGGGTCCGATCCCGCCAGGTCCGGTCAGGGAACCGATAATGGAACAACCGGTTCATCTGACTGTGGGGGCCTGTTCTCGCAGGTTGATACTGGAACCATGACGTCGTGCGACCTCTGCTCGCAGCTTGCGATGCGACAGAACCGGCTGCGCAAGGTCCTGCCCTTGCTGGAAATGCTCGCCGGGCTCATGGGTGCCGGGGCAGAGCCCTGGTCTGCGGCTTTGCGCAACCATATCTGAGCCTGGGCGTTATCGCGCGGCTCGCCGCGGCCGTTTCCATACATGATTGCGAGCATGTGCTGATCCGGAGCCAGACCCCGGGCCGCGGCCTTTCCCGCTCATGCGAATGCCTGGGCGTCGTCCTGGGCCACGCGGCGTCCGGTGTCATATCTCGAGGCGAGGAAATGTTGCGCAGGAACATGCCCCTGGACCGCGGATCTGCCTGCCCATGCGAAGGCCTGAGCGTCGTCGCGGGCGGTTCCATACATATAGGCCTGCGCGTATTGGGCCTCGGGTTCTGACTGCTCGGCGGCTTTGCGCTGCGAGGCGCAACTTCGGCCGAGCCCTGGGCAGCGCCCGGATCGCCGGGAGAACTCACGACGGGCCTGGATGACTTCCTGGTCTGCAGCCTCCTGAAAGCTACCGCAATGCCTCGGCTTGGTCCTGGGGCACACCAGGGCCCATCTCGTACATTCCAGCAGAGATCCGACCAGTGCTGCGCCGGAGTTTCAGCGATTGCATGGCGGGGCTTGCCCTCCCAACATGCGTCCAGCCGGCGCTCCTGGGGCGGTGTGAGGAAGGTGCCGGGACCGGAGAGCCGGCAGGCCAGGGCAGGCGAGGTGCGCGGTTGCGGCTTTCTGCGCCATCTACAGTTTCCCGCCAGCGGGCCGGTTCGGTGGATTTGTCCCGGAATTCGGCTGCGTGGCCGCGAAACCTGCAGCATGTTACCGGATTACCGAAATTGGGTTTGAAATGGATGCCGTTGGGGCTTAAGGGATGCGGCCATGAGCGAAAATCTTTCAGACACGATGCGTCGCCTCTACACCGTGGCGGGCGAATTTATTGACAGCGATCATCCGGCCGTGGAGGCCTTTGCGCGCGCCGCCGTGGCCGCAGATGCCGGCGTGCGCGACAAGGCGGGCCAGCTCTACAAGGCCGTGCGCGACGGCATCCGCTATGACCCCTATGGTGGCATGCGCTGGCCACACAGTTTCCGCGCCTCCAGCGTGCTCGCCGCAGGCAGCGGCTATTGTGTCGGCAAGGCCGCGCTTTATGCCGCTTTATGCCGCGTTCACGACATCCCGGCGCGGCTTGGATTCGCCGACGTGCGCAACCACCTCACCACGACGAAACTGCGTGAGAGCATGGGGACGGATCTTTTCTGCTGGCACGCCTTTACCGAGGTCTATGTCGAGGGCGACTGGCGCAAGGCGACGCCGACCTTCAACGCCACGCTCTGTGCCAGGATCGGCGTGCAGCCTCTCGACTTTGACGGCATAAACGATGCGCTGCTCCATGAATTCGACGGCTCAGGTCGCAACTTCATGGAATATGTCAACAGCCACGGTTCCTTTCATGATGTTCCGGCGAAGTTTCTCGACCGCGAGATGGGCCTCATCTATGCCGGGATGCGCAGGGAGGATCTTTCCGATCGCGACATGGAACGCGAGGCGGCCGAATCCTGACTCTCTGAACCGCCGAAGCAGAGATCCGGCCTGGTGGTCCGGGTCGCTGAAATTGTGCGCATCTGACCGCGCATCTCTTCCGCATTGCAGAAGAAGCGGTTCAGCAGGCCCACACAAAATCAACAGACGCCACCCATTGGAGCGAAAGTCGCACCCGACCAGCGTGCCATGGCGTTGCTGGCGATCGGGCGGGATGCCCCTGAAAGGGCGGCAGGCGGTGCCTGGCGTCGGGGGTCAGGAGCGGCGCGATTGCTGTGACCTCGGGCAGGATGGCGCTCGGCTGCGCCCGCCATACCGGGAAAACCCCAAGCGGCACGATGTTTGTGGGACTGGCGGCAGGGATTGGCGGGGTGGTGGGTGCGAGAGGCCGGGGCACAGACAACGACAGGAACCCGCGCTGGTGCAGGCAGACAGGGTTCCCTGCCGTGGTCTGGTGCTCTCACGCTTGACGTGGCAAGGAGGCCTCCTTGCGCCCTGTGCCGTCAGGCGGTGCGCAGCGGCGGGACGTCCTCTGCGCCTCTGGTCGGGGGTGCCGAATCCTTCGTCGACGTCCGGCGCCGCTGTTCCAGCCAGCTCTCGACATCCTCGATGTTGTAGACGATGCGCGAACCGATCTTGTAGTAATTCGGGCCGCTCCCTTCCATCCGGTACTTTTCCAGCGTGCGCAGAGACTGGTGAATGATTTTCGCTACTTCGGCCGGGGTGAGGAATTCTTTCGGCATAGTATCAAGTCCACCTTTGCTTGGCTGCCCTGGCCCCGCGGGAGGATGCCACAGGTCAGGAACGCGGACAAATTCCGGCGCGTGCCTGTCAGATGTGGAACGACAGTTGCGGCTTGCGGGCAGGACGGGCTCGGGAGGCCCGGAGCGTGTTCCGGAGCGGGGGGCGGCGTCCGACAGGGGCGGTTCGGCCGGGTCGGGTGAAAAACTTTTTTTCAGGCCGTTGCTCCTCTGCAGCGGTGCTCACATGGGCCGCACGAACCAGGGAGTGAGGCAGACAGCAGGCGACTGGCGGTGTCGGTTGCAGGGGCGTTGCCGAAAATGTGGCTCCGGCACGGCTTCCAGTCCGGGCATATCCCGGCAGGTCAAGCCTGTCTTGCTGCCGTCGAGGTGGTGTCCGCTCAATTTTCAATTTTCTGGTCTCGTGGCTCGCAATTTCCGGTGATGCGCGCCGCGCGATGGCGATTGGAGCGGGTCCCGTGCGCTGACCACATGCGCCACCCCGGGCGGATGTCGGTGTCGATGGCGGCCGATACGGCAAACTGGAAGACGCCTGTGCCAGGCTCGAAAGCCGACATTTCTGCACACAGCTGGTGTGGGCGTGACGTGCGTGACGGCAGGCTTGCCGGGATTCGGCAGCAGCGGCTGGCAGAGCCGCCGGGAGCTTGTGGCCTGGCGTGGTGGTCAAGCCTGGTCTGGGGGCCTCAGTCCTGTCCTGGGGTCCTGTCGTGAGGCCGTGGGGTGAGGACCTGCGAGGGGAGCAGTTCCCCCAGCGGCGTGGCCGCCGATCCCCCTGGACGAAACGCGGGCCTGAAGGGGGGGCGGCCAATGGCGCCGGTTTTTTTCCAGGGCAAAAAAGTCGCACCCGATCGCGCACAGTTTAAGGAAGTGGGAATTGGCGCTTCGAGGTTCAAAGGAACCGCAGCAGGGGCGACAGCGAGTGCGTGAGCCGATCCACGCTGCACGTGGATGGCGTGCTGCAGCAGGGGCGACAGCGGGCCGGCATGTCCGGGGGAACCGGCCTGCTGCTCAGCGGATCCCGATTCTGGGGGGCTCTCTGTGGGTCCGGTGCGAGGGCTGAGGTGACGGTCGCGGCGAAATCTCTGCTTTCAGGCGGCCTGCCGTTTTCCGGCGGCAGGACCGGTTTGGCGAAAGATCGCAGATGGAGGCCCGTTCAGCCTCTGCCGATCTGCGACAGTTCCGATCGCGCCAGCCCGGCACGCCAGTAGTTGAGAAAATATTCCACGAATCTGGCGAATTCGCGGACATCCTCAATGGATTTGCCGCTGTTGATACGCAGACTGTCGCCGATGAAGAGATGGAACTGGTGCTTTCCGGGAGAATAGATCGAGGAAATCCTCGGCCAGCGGAAGCCACGGATGGGGTATTCGGGGGACAGCCGCAGGATCAGCGCGTTGGGGTGGGATCCGCCGGGGCTCAGGGGGGTCCAACAGGCCCTGGTGCTGTAGTCGGTGATCGCTGTCCACGGCATGGGCCGCGCCATGTCGGGCAGCACCAGACCGAAGGGCGACAAAGTGAGGCAGGGAGACCTGTGAGCTGCGAAGACCATGAGTGCCCCCAGGATCAGGACAAATGCGAGACCCCAGAACAGGCACGCCGCGACCAGTGCCTGTTCATGGGCAAAGATCGCGCCGATGCCAGTGCAAAGAGCGGCGAAGGCCAGGAACCAGAGTATCGATTTGCCGGAGGCCTTGTATACCACCAGGGTTTCCTCGCTGTGGCGGGCGAGCTGGCGCAGATGGGCAAGCCTGGCGCGTTCATCGCGCGACGGTCCCTTGGTGTAGACTGGATGGAGCCGTTCGACCAGGGAGACCACGTTGGAATTGGGGTATCTGAGACTCAACTTGCTGCTCCAGATCAGGAGTGGATGAAGCCTGAATGCCGGCGCATGGCTGATCCTCAGCCAGGATTGTGGAAAGTGGAAAGGGTTGGCGCATTGCGCGAGGCATCCAGGGATGGTTTCGCATATGCCTCCCTGGTGCGGCGCGGATATGGCAGCAGGGGTGGGGATTGTGACCTTTGTTGGGAAGAAATGTGATGGCTGCCGCAGAGCGTCCGCAGACGTTCTGCGGCAGAGTGAGATCAGGCATGCGTGTGGTTTGTGGAACAGTAGCGGATTTTCCTTGCCATGAAGGCGGTATCGGGAGATGGTGCGCCTTGGGCGCTGGTCACAGCTGTGGCGTGGCAGGGCGTCCCTTGATCCTTGATCACAATGATGTGAAGCTGCTGGACGGGACGAAGTGAGCCATCGTCAGGACCGGGCCGGGCGGCAATCGGCGAGTGGCGTCATCTGTATCGAAGCGACGGGGTGCAGGTGGACTGCACCAATTCGAGATAAATCTGTTCCTGTCCTGCCATCTTATCTTAATGCGGGTGACCGTAGCTGAGATTGAGAGCGGCTGCGGCCGTGCGAGAGAGCTATCGTCACCCGGAGGTCGTGCGACATGCCAAGTGTGACTCCTGATTGCATTCTGACGGTTGTCTGCGTGGTAGCCCCGAATTTTGTCGGTGCTTTTGAGACCGATGGTGAAAAGGTGCTGACCACGGAGCCGGTTCTGCGTGGCCATATACATGGTCTTTCAACCGATAAGGCGCGGCACGTGATTGCTGAAAACCGCTGGCGTGCCACAGTCGTCAGGGAGCCGGTGGCGACGCCGCGACTGGTGCAGCGGGAGGAGTCGATCGAGGTCCAGAAGGGCTGTGTCCGGGCGCTGTTCTACTTTGACGAGATCCCGAGCCGCAGGGCAATCAACGGTCGTGCCGACAAGGCGACCGCGGTTTCTCTGGCGCAACGCTATCTGGCCGAATCCTGACCCGCCTGGCGGCCGACGATCGGACCGGCGGGGCGGCCGACGATCGGACCGGCGGGGCGGCCGACGATCGGACCGGCGGGGCGGCCGACGATCGGACCGGCGGGGCGGCGGGCGCGCAGATGCCGGCGCGGGGTTGGGGTGTCAGACTTCGCGGTTCGGTTTCGCCGCTGGCATCACCTTTATTCCTCCATGTGATCCGGGGTGGCTTTGCGAAATCGCTTCGCCCGACGACGTCTCTCGTCTCAATTTCCCTGCTGCACAGCGAGCCGGTTCCGGCCACGTCAAATCGGGCCAGCCTGCGGTCGAGCGGGCGCAAGCCTGCCGGCACGCGGCTTGCGGGGGGGGGACTGCAGGCGAGGGCAAAGCTGCGGTTTTTGGCGAGTGGTGAGCGAAAACAGCAGTGCCGATCGCGATGGAAAGTACCGACGGCGATGATCTGAGGATAAACGCAAACCGGCGGAGTTTGGGGAGTTGCCGGTGGAACCCTGATGGTGTGTGCTTCGTGAGTGGTGCTGCCAGATGATTCGCGCCCCGCTCTCGCAGCAAAGACGTCTGTTGCGGGCAGGGGTGAGCGGACGCACCCCAGTTTCCGCGTAAACAGACATGCGGTCTTTCGGGCCCCCCCTGGTTTTGCGAGTTGGGGCGATTCTTCCAGAGCGTCGGTGAGTGACGATGAGCGCAGATGCGATCACGGCTTTCGTGTATCCCTGCCGGAGCGGCAGACATGGTGCCGGCACCGGGCAGGGCGGGCAGCGGCGGCACAGAAGTCTTCAGCCGCAGCCTTTTCACCCGCAACCTTGCCAGCCGCAGTGCGGTAGGGACATCGGCAGCATTCCAGGACGACCCCGGAAACCGGGCTGCAGCGGGGGTGATTTGTGGCGCGGGGAGCGCGGGCGGGCGAGGCTGGGCAGACCCGCCCGTGCCGGCGATCGGCTCCGCGTGCGCTCTGCGCGCAGAAGGGAACTTCTCTGCAGCGGGGCTGCCTCTCACGTCCGCTTCAGCGTCTGCGCCAGGACTTTCCGCCACGGCGCGGGCATCGGGGCGGGGTGCCGCTACTCCAATCCGCACAGCGGCCTCGTGAGGTGACAGCATGGTGGTGCCGGCGGCAGGCAGGAGCAGGGCAGTCGGTGATGTCCGGATCCGTGGGCATGAATTTCGTCAGCAGATGAGGGGAACCATGGCGCAGGCGCGCAGCAGGGCGGATGAGGCTCCGCCGCAATTCTATCAGTGGCCGATGGTGCTTGATGTCAAAGGGCACCGCCACGCCGGGATCCGGGCGGCCCCCGGCTGTTCCTTCGCCCGCAAGGCGATGTCGGTGCCGTTGCGCGCAGGCGAGTTCGCGGATGCCGTCAGCGACTATCCGATCGTGTTCACGGAGGCGCAAACCCCGGTGCCGCTGGCGATCCTCGGCTATGATGCGGATGACAACCTGTTCGTGGGGGCGGACGGATCATGGCGCCTTGAGGCCTATCTGCCGCTCTATGTGCGGCGCTACCCCTTTATCGGCCTGGAGCGGGTCGCTTCCGGTGGCAAAAGCGAGCTGTCGCTGGGCATTGACGTGAGTTCCGATCTCTTTGTGCCGCGGGCCCGGGAGGGGCTGGATCTGCGGCTGTTCGACGACGCCGGGCAACTGACCGAGGTGGGGCGCTCCGGTGCCGCCCTGTGCAGCGCCTGGAGCGAAGGTGAAAGCGACAGCGTCGCCTTCGCCGAGGCGCTGGTGGAGAACCGCCTGCTGCAGCCGGGCCGGATCGAGATGAAGCTCGCCGATGGTCACAACCGGCTGGTCGATGGCTTCCTGGCGGTCAATGAGGAACTGTTGCGGAAACTGCCCGACGCCATTGTGCTCGACTGGCATCAGCGCGGCTGGCTGGATTGTGTGATCCTCCATCTGGCCTCGCAGCACAACTGGGCGCGGCTGGCCACGATCGGTGCCATGGCGCGGCGGTTGAGAGCCAGCCTGGAGGCGAAATATCTCGTTGCCGATGAGTGGCGTGGCGCAGAAGGGCTGCCGCGAAGCGAGCCCCTGTGGCCGATCGCCACCTGGCCCGGGATCTGACGCGCGATTGCGCACGGGTGCTTTTTCGGTAAACCTGTGCCGAGGGCAGGCAGGTGCGCTTCAACCCTGCCGCGCAAGGCCAAAGACGGAGTGGCCAGAGACGGAGTGGCCAGGACGGAATTCACCGTCTTTCCGCCGCCAGCAGCCCGTGCTTCGGGGATTTTGCACCACGCCCAACGTCACGCCGCGCAGCAGCAATGGGCCAGGCTGCCTGTCCTGGGCCGGTTTCGCGAGGGGAAAGCTGTCGCGGATTGCCGAAAAGCTGCACCTGCGCCTGCCAGCAGGCCTGCGCAATCATTTCCCAGGGATTGATTTAAGGGGATGGCAGGTCCCCGCGCCCCTTGAGGGCAGAGCGCGCCGCGAAAATATGCTACACAACGTAAGGTTGAGTATGAGCGGGTGATTCGACCATGGCGGGCGGCGGGGCCTGCTGTGCACCTCCGGTCATTCCTGTTTTGCGTGGGCTGGCTGCGCACGCGGCGGTTGTCGCCGTATGAAGCGAAAATGAAAATGTTGAGCTGGGAGGCTCAGGATTCCGCTCTCCCGATCGGTTTGTAAGACAAGGGGGAGTTTGTTGGCCGTGTTCATGTCAGGGAAGCTGCAATCACACAGATCCTTTCGCGATGCGTGTGCGCTGGATTTTGCTGCGTCGTCGCCGCCGCGCCCCCAGATGAAGGGGAGCGGCCCGAGGTTGGTACTGACGTTCTGCGCCACGCTGGTCTGGCTTTGGTCGGCGTCGGCTGCGCTTGCCGCGACATGGACAGGTCGTGCCGGCACCACCAGCTGGTTCGATGCCAACTGGGATAGTGCCGGATACCCCACCTCCGGGACCATCAATATCGGGGCGATAACACCGGCAGCTGCCCTCGCCAACGGGGTTGTGGTGATTGATCGTGCGGCGACTGCGGGCTCGCTGGTGCTCGGAGTTGCCTCTGGCACCTCGGGCGATCTCACGATCAAGCCGGGCGCCACGCTCACCCTCAGTTCCTCCATCATTGTTGGAAGGCAGGGAACCGGTGTTCTCACCATTGATGGCGGCGTGGTTTCTGCGACCGTCATCACCGTCGGAGGTGTCGACGGGTCGCCTGCGGGGGCCGGGGAGCTCATTCTCACCGGCGGCGGTGTTCTCAACACAACGTCGAGCGGAAACAACTTTGTGGGCTACACCAACAGTTCCGGTTCACCTCTGACGCCGCCCTTCGGGTCGGCGCTCATCGATGGTGCCGGTTCGGCCTGGAACACCAATGGACTGCTCATCATCGGGGAGGGCAATTTCGGCGAGGGCACGATGACGGTGTCGAATGGCGGCCGCCTCTCCCTCACCAATGCCTCGGTGATGGGCCTCGGGATCTCGGACTCTCCGACCGCGAGCGGCAGTCTGACCATCACCGGCGCGGGCTCGCTGGTCAGTTCCCTGCCGGGCATTTGGGTTGGCATTGAGGGCACCGGTTCGCTTCTGATCCAGGACGGAGGCAAGCTGGTGAGCGGGGTTCCGGGCGATTACGACTATGTCGCCTTTAACGGGTGGAACGGCCAGCAGGCGAGGGGCAGCGTGGTGGTGGACGGCACCGGCTCGTCCTGGGTCAGCAACTCCGCCGGGATCATCGTCGGGGCCTACGGTGTCGGGGACATGACGATTCAAAATGGCGCATCGGTCACCAGCCTTGAGTCCGGCATCGGCCTTGGTCGCGGCAACGCCAGCACCCCGCCGGCCCATGGCGAGGTGCTGATCACCGGGCCGGGCTCGATCTGGACCGCGGGAACGCTGGAGATCGCCATTGAGGACGGAGCCTCGGGCAGCCTCACCGTCACCAACGGCGGCACCATGAAAACCACCGACCCCTTCGGCATCGAGGTCGGTGAGGGTGGCGAGGGCGTCATCAATATCGGGGCCGCAAAGGGATCTGCGCCCGACGTCCCCGGTGTCATCGACAGCGCCCATATCGCACTCGATGACCAGGGCGCGCTGGTTTTCAATCATACCAGCACCGGTTACGGCTTTGCCCCCGTGATCAGTGGAAGCGGTGCCATTGAGCAGCTGGCCGGCACCACGATCCTGACCGGTGTCAGCGACGGCTTTTCCGGGACCACGGACGTCAGCGGCGGCGCGCTGGTGGTCAACGGCACCCTGGGCAATGCGGCCAGCACGCTCAGCGTCGGCTCCGGAGCGACACTTGGCGGCAGCGGCGTCATCGGCGGCAATGTCACGATCGGATCGGCCAATCTCAATCCCGGGAACGTCAGCTTCGGCGGCGATGTCGGCACCCTGACTATCAGTGGCAGCCTGACGCTTTCGGCTGCTTCCGTTCTCAACTACCATGTGGTGCCGGCAGGAATAGCCGGTTCGCTCAACGACCTGACCATGGTCGGTGGCGATCTGGTGCTCAACGGCACGCTCAACGTGGATGGTGTGCTGCTCCGGCAGGTGCGCGATCCCGGCGTCTATCACATCATCAGCTATGACGGGGCCCTGAGCGGTGGCGGGCTTGCGCTCAATGACGTGACCTGCGGCACGCCGCCCTGCCAATATTCGGTCGTGACCTCGATCCCCCACCAGGTCGACCTCGTCAATACCGGAACGCCAGCGACCTACAGCTTCTGGGATGGCGATCTCGGGCCCAAGAACAACAAGGTGGTCGATGGCGGGGACGGCGTCTGGCGCGCCGCAGCGGGGGACAACTGGACCTCCAGCACAGGCGAGACCAACGGCGCCTATAACAACGGCTCCTTTGCGATTTTTGCCGGCCGTGCCGGCACCGTCACCGTCGACAACAGCTCTGGTGCCGTGGTGTCGGGGGGAATGCAGTTCATGACCTCGGGTTATGTCATTGAGGGGGGGCCGATCACGCTTGCCGCAGGCGCGGCTGTGATCCGCGTCGGCGACGGCACAAGGCTTGGCGCCGGGCTCACGGCCACCATCGCCGCCGACCTGACCGGACCCGGCAGTCTGGAAAAATCCGACATCGGCACCCTGATCCTGGCTGGCAGCAATCTCTACCAGGGTGGCACCACGATCACGATGGGAACCCTGCAGCTCGGGGATGGCGGCACCTCTGGATCCATCCTGGGGGATGTCACCAATAACGGCCGGCTCGCCTTCAACCGCTCCGACAGTTCCACCTTCAACGGCGTGATCTCCGGCAGTGGCGGGGTCGACCAGATCGGGTCCGGCACCACCATCCTCGGTGCCGTCAACACCTATAGCGGCACCACCAATGTCATTTCCGGCACCCTGCAGGCCGGTGTCAGTGGCGCCTTCAGCGTGAATTCGCCGATCACTGTCGGTCCTTCCGGGGCCATTGACCTTGATCGTCACAACCAGACCGTGCCGTCCGTGACCAATGCCGGTCAGATCAATATCGGCAACAGTACCCAGCCCGGCGTGGTGTTGACCGTGAACGGCAACTATGTCGGCCAGGGCGGCACCATCCGCTTCGATACCTATCTGGGCGGCAGCTATTCGCCGAGCGATCACATGGTCATCAACGGCAATACTTCCGGCACCACGATCGTCAAAGTCACAAATATGGGCGGGTTGGGGGCGCAGACCACCGGCGACGGCATCGAACTGATCGAGGTCAATGGCCAGGCCGGGGGCACCTTCCGCCTCGGCGGTCGGGTGGCTGCGGGTGCCTATGAATATGATCTTTTTTCCGGTGGGAGCGAACACTCCGCCGATGAATATCTGCGCTCGCGCTACCGCTCCGAGGTCGCGGTGGTGACCGCGGTTCCGGCCCTGACCAGCCGCCTCGCGCTGGCGCTGATGGGAAGCTCCGCCGATCGGGGCAGCGAAGACAGTGTGTGCCTCGACGACAAAAGAGGCCTGCGGGCGCCGTTGACGGGCTGTTCGCGCACAGCCTGGGGCCGGATATTTGGAGAAACCGGCAGTTTCGGCAGCAGCCCGGGAAATGGCGCTCCCGGCACTGGCGGGCCGGCCTATTACAACATGAATCTCAGCGGCCTGCAGGCGGGAAGCGACCTCTATCAGGACGGACGTGACCGTATCGGCTTTTATGGCAGCGCCGGTCATGTCGATACCACGATTCGCGGGCTGGTCGGGGGAGATGCCGGCACCGTCGGCGCCGATGCCTATGCGGGCGGCTTCTATTGGAACCACCGTTCCCCGGCCGGCTGGTACAGCGATGTCGTGGCTCAGGGCACACGGCTGGAGAGACTGCGCGCCACGACTTTCGGCGGATCGCTGATCGAGAGCCGGGGCTCCAGTGTCATCCTGTCGGCCGAGGCCGGCTACGCGCTGGCGCTTTCGTCTCGCCTGACGCTGTTGCCCCAGGCCCAGGTGATCTTTCAGCACCAGCGCCTCGACAGCGTCGCCGACGCCTTCAGCATCATGCGCTTCGGTGCCACCGACGAGGTCTATGGCCGGCTCGGTGCGCGCCTCACCCAGGCCTGGAAGAGCGACCACAGCCAGAGCCTGTCGTCCTGGGCGGAACTCAATGTCTGGCACCAGTTCAGCGGCGATGCGCAGACGGTGTTCTCAACCCTCCAGAACACCGGGCCGGCCGCCTTCAATGCCAGCCTTGGCGGCAGCTGGGCCGAGGCCGGAATCGGTCTGTCCGGACAGATCACCTCCCGTGTCAGCGTCTTTGCCAAAGCCGAGTATGACGTTGCGCTTGACCGTGCCGGGTGGAGCCTGGGCGGGCGCAGTGGCATCCGGCTGGCATGGTGACGTTCAGCGTTCGAACCAGGACGCTGGTCCGATGAAATGTGGCGCCTGGTTTGCAGGCCGCGCGCTCTGGTTCCGCTCCAGACCGCGATAGGGATGAAGAGGCACAAAAAATCTGCTGAAGAAGGTGGGGGGCGGCGAAACCGCAGACCCCGGTGTTCTCTGGCAGCCGTCTCAGCATGAGAAAATCCGGTCATGGCGCGACGAAATCCCAACTTTAAACGACTTGACTCCACCGTGACCGGGCGGATAGACCAAAACTGAGTCTAATCCTCGTGTCGGGCAGTATTCGATCCAGTTTGCGAACAATCCGCCGCCCCTGCGTTATTGGTTCGTCACAGAGGACGGGAACGAATTGTTGCAGGTTCAGGCGGATCGCATCAGCCATAGAGCTGTTCCCGGTCACATCGAATCGCTTTTTGCCAAAAAAGTTGCATGATAGCAACATAGTTACTCAATTGACACAGTTCAGTGTTGGAGGAAAAGAATCATGCATGTGCGAAAATCG
>WQYW01000052.1 GCA_009781045.1 Alphaproteobacteria bacterium | reverse complement strand
GCCTGCCGCTGGCACAGAGGTCGATTTTTCCTTGGTGCGCAAGCCCGTATGTGAGTTGGACCCCGGGGAGCCTGGATTACCCCCATTGGCGCCAAGAGCCGCAAGGCTCCGGAGCACGCTTCTAGGGGCACTGAGGGGCCCCCCTTCCGCGCGCGTGGTGGAGGGCTCCCGGACTTTCGGGGGCGCAGCTATGCCCGCACCGGGCCCGTTCCGGCCCCGGCGCCGGCGCTGCGCACATCAAACAGCAGCCGCCGGATCTCCTCCGCCGGCATTGCCGAACCGAAGAGCCAGCCCTGCACCTCCGTGCAGCCCAGCGCCCGCAGCAGCCGGCGCTGCTCCTCGGTCTCCACCCCTTCCGCCGTCGTGGTCATGCGTCGGGCCTGGGCGATGTTGACCACCGCCTGCACGATGCTCGAAGAAGCTTCGCAGCTGGCAATATCGCGCACAAAACTGCGGTCGATCTTGATGCGGTCGAAGGGAAAGCACCGTAGGTAGCTCAAAGATGAGTAGCCGGTACCGAAATCGTCCAGCGCAATGCTGACCCCGATGTCTCGCAGCTGATGCAGCAAGGCGAGCGCCTCCTCGTCATCGCTGATCAGCACCGCCTCGGTGATCTCAATCTCCAGCCGGCTCGCCGGCAGCTTCGCCCTTGACAGCACACTCATCAACCGCAGCGCCAGCGCAGGACTGCCGAACTGCGCCGGGGAGACGTTCACCGAAAGCCGGATATTCTCCGGCCACAACGCCGCCTCGCTGCAGGCGGTCTGCAGTACCCATTCGCCGATTTCGCCGATCAGTCCTGTCTCTTCCGCAAGCGCCACAAACTCCGAGGGCGGCACCGGTCCTCGTCTGGGGTGGTGCCAGCGCAACAGCGCCTCGCAGCCAGTGATGCTGGAATCCTTGAGGCTGTAGCAGGGCTGGTACCAGACCATCAGCTCGCCGTTGGTGTGAGCACGCCGCAGGTCAATTTCGAGTTGCCGCCGCTCCTGCACGCGGGCCACCATGCACGGCTCGAAAAAGCGATAGGTGCGCCTTCCCGCCGCCTTGGCCGCATACATCGCCAGATCGGCGTTTTTCAGCAGCTCCTCCAGCACGCTGCCGTCCTGCGGCGCCAGCGCGATACCGATGCTGGCATCGACGCGAATGCGATGGCCAAGGCAGTCAACGGGTTCCCGGATGGCATCGAAGATCTCCTCCACGAGCGAAGTGACGGCTTCAACCGACTGCACACCGCTTTGCACGACCGCAAATTCATCGCCACCAAGACGCGCCACCATTTCGCCGTTACCAGCGCAAGACTTCAGAATCGCCGCCACCGCTTTGAGGAGTTCATCGCCAACGAAATGTCCGAGCGTGTCGTTGATGTTCTTGAACTCATCAACATCGATTAAGAACACTGCAATGCGTTCCCCGGGGGCACGTTCAACCAGTTTGCGGCCCAGATGCTCCTCGAGCTGGGTGCGGTTCGGCAGATCGGTCAAGGCATCGAAATGAGCAAGATGGCTGATGCGTTCCTCGGTACGACGACGCTCGGTGACATCCTCATGCGTGGCCACCCAGCCGCCGTCCGAAAACGGCTCGCGGCTGACCTGGATCGAGCGTCCGTCCAGTAGGCCCGTGACGACGACCTGGTGGCGATGACGCTCCCGCTGCACGCTCGCCCGGTATTCGTCAATATCGATTTTCATCGAGCCGGCGGCCTTGCCGTGCCGGAGGATGTCGACAAAGCTGGCGCCGGGTTTCACCACCTCCGCCGACAGCCCGTAGAGATCGATGAACTGGCGGTTGCAGATCACCAGATGTTCCGACGCGTCGAACAGCACCAGTCCCTGGGCCATGTTGTTGACGGCCCGCTGCAGCCGCTCCTTCTCCAGCGTCAGGAGTTCACGCGACACCCGGTGCTGATCCAACAACTTCCGGATCACCGCGATCAGGAGCACTGCGACGGCAAGGGCCGACAGGGCTGCGATCATCACCACGGGCCGGATGTCGTCACGCCAGTGCTGGAACACCGCCGACAGGCTGGTCATGGTGACGACGTGGATGGGGAAATTCCGCAGTTCCCGCGACGACACCAGACACTTGGCGTCCGTCATCGGGCAGGGCAGGAAACCGGAATAGTGCTTGAGCCTCAGCACATCGCGCAAGGCGAGGAGGGCGTTTTCGCCCGCCGCACCGCCGGCGCTATCCGATTTCGGGTGGCTCGCCAGAAAGGTGCCGTCGTTCTGGGAGATCGCAATCGAGGTCCACGGGCCGAGTTCCACCGACGCCAGGAAGTCCGCGAAAATCCAGGGCTCGATCGCACGATCAACCACCCCGAGAAATTCACCCCGATCACTCACCACCCGACGCGCGATCACGATCGTCGGCTTGCCCGAGATCCGCCCTTCGACGGATTCGATAATAACCGCCGGAGGACCCTCACCGGTCTTCATGGTCCTGAAATAGTTGCGATCCGAAATCGCAATCTCCGGCGGCGGCCAGACGATCGAGGAATTGATCAGTTTCCCGTCGCCATCATAGACCGTGAGACTGCCGCTGTTGGGCAACGCGTCCATCTTCGCCCGCAACTCCCGGTAGACCGCGGGACCCGACATCTGGTTGCGGAATTCCTCCGGCGTCTCGACGCCGCTGGCGGCAATACGCGCCGTCAGATCCTTCTGCACCACATCGAGATAGCGCAGATGGTGATCCAGCTGGCTGCTTAACAGCCGCGCCGTACTCTCCAGTTCACGCTCGCTCTGGCGCAGCGCCCGTTCCTGGAACTTCAGCGCTGTGACGGTGGCGCCGATCACGATCACGGCGATCAGGAGCAGGCCCAGGACCACCAGCCTGGTGATGACTGGGACCTCGCACAGGCCGCGCCTGAGACGGCGGACAAGGGAACGGTGTTTCATGGCGTGGTTTCAGGACATGGCCAGCAACCCGGGCCCCGCCGGGACAGGAACCTTCCAGATAGCACCGCCACGAGCTTACGCCACCACACCAGACGCCCCGCTTAACGCAGGTGGTAAAGATGGCTTTACTCCGGATTTGCGCATTTGAACCGATCCGGCAGGATCTTATTCACCCTGCGCCTGCGGGTCGCGGCAGCAGGCCATCCGCGGCATGCAGCATATCCCGGATCCGCGATGCCGGGGCCGGATGACCGAACAGGTAGCCCTGCCCCTCGGTCACGGTGCAGTTGTCGGTGATCAGCTTGAGCTGCTCGCTGGTTTCAATGCCTTCCACCAGCACGGACATGCCGAGATCGTTGATCAGTTGCGCGACACCGCGCAGAAGGGTCAGCGAGCGCGTGGAGTCGAGACTGTCGAGGAACGAGCGGTCGATCTTGACTTTCTGCAGCGGGAAGTTGTGAAGATAGCTGAGGCTCGAATAGCCGGTGCCGAAGTCATCCAGCGAAATGCCCACCCCGAGTGCGTGAAGCTGAGACAGCACCTCATGGGTTTCCCGCGAATTGGCCAAGAGCGACTTTTCCGTGATCTCGGTTTCCAGCCGGTGGGCGGCGAGATCGGAGAGCGCCAGCGCGTTGCGGGTCTTGGCCAGGATGTCCTCCTGACCGAGCTGACGGGGCGAGATGTTGACCGCGACGCGCACCCCCTCCGGCCAGCCTGCGCATTCCCTGCAGGCCTCGCGCAGGATCCAGTCGCCCAGTTCGGCCATGATCCCGATATCCTCGGCCACCGAAATGATGTGGTTCGGCCGCAGAATACCCCGCACCGGGTGCCGCCAGCGCAGCAAGGCTTCGCAGCTCGTGATCCGGCCGGTTTTGAGATCGATCAGCGGCTGGTAGAACAGTTCGAGTTCTTTGTTCTCAAGCGCCCGCCGCAGATCGAGTTCCAGGCTGCGCCTTGCCTCGACCCTGCTCGCCATGTCGCTGTGAAAGAAGCGGTAGGCGGCGCGGGTCTCGGTCTTGGCGCTGTAGAGGGCCAGATCGGCGTGTTTGAGCAGGGCATCGAAGCTGCGGGCGTCGCTCCCGGTCAGGGCGATGCCGACGCTGGCACCAATCTGGATCGGATTGCTATCGATGTGGTAGCGCTCGCTGAGATGGCTGACGATTCGTTCCGCCATCACCGCAGCCTCAAGTTCCGAACTGATATTGCGCTGGAACACCATGAATTCATCACCGCCGAAGCGCCCCACCAGGTCGTCGGCACGCAGCGTGCTGCGCAGCCGGCTGGCGACCATGCTGAGCAGCTTGTCGCCGCAGGCATGGCCAAGGGTGTCGTTGACCTGCTTGAAACGGTCGAGGTCGATGAAATGCAGCGCCGACGCCTCCCCACTTGCCAGCAACCCTTCGATCTTATGGCGGAAGGTGGCGCGGGTGGGCAGTTTTGTCAGCGCATCATAGCTCGCCAGATGCTCCCCCTGGGAGGCGTCGACGCGGCGGCTGGCCACCTCTTCAATCACCAGCACCGCCCCGCCATTGGCCATCCGCTGTGTCGACCATGACAGCGCCTGGCTGCTCCTTCTGCCGCCGTCGGCGGTGGTGACGATGGTGGCGGCGTTGCTGGTCCTGATCTCCTCAAGCAGTTCCTCGGCGTCGGCGGCGCGGAGATGCGCGGCACTCACACATTGGGCGATGACCTCCTGCGCCGACGGATCGTCTGTGAGGATGTCATCGGCGAGATTGAGGATCTCCCTGAAGCGCTGGTTGACGATCACGACCTGACCGCTCGGATGCAGCATGCAGAGCCCGTGTGGCATGTGGTTGAGCGCAGCATCCAGCTGATCCGCAAGCGCGGCGGCATATTCCCGCGATGTCAGTGACCCGATGAAATGACCGTGGAGATTCGCAGCGATCCTGAGCACGGTGACAACAAAACCCAGCATCAGCGCCGACAGGAAGAGGTAATAGGGGGTACCCTTGAACGCCAGAGCCAGAGTCAGCGGGGCATAGGACAGCAGAACCTGCTGCTGGAATACCGCCAGTCGCCGATAGGTCGTGGCGGCGCTGGTGGCGATCATGCCGGTGGTCACAGCCACAGTGATCATATGGACGACGACATCGTCCGTGATCGTGATCACGAGGAAACACCAGGCCCCGATCAGCGTCCTCTGCACCACGGCGCCAAGGTGATGCAGGGTTTTCCAGCGCAGCAGCCGGTCCTCGCCGACCACCGGCACTCGCGCCCGATATAAGGCCAGAATGGCAACGCGCAGACAGGCGATCAGGGACAGCAGTACCGCACAGAGCCACAAGGCAGGCAGAGCGGTCCTCCTGGCGATGACAATGGCGGCGCACGGTACCAGGACACTGCCGACATCCAGAAGGAGCGGTGCTTCGCCGAAGGAGTCGGTGACGGCGCGAGAAATCTTCTGCGACAACTCCTTTTCAATGAGATGCTTGTTGAGGTTGGAAATCGTCATCGTCGATCTGGCAGGCTGACTGGACCGTCAATCTGAACGCGCCCGGATCGTCGGCGGTCGGGGCGCGGCGGTTGCAAAGGGGGGCGTGGCCTGAGGTTCTGGCCGGGTGTGTCACAGCCCTCCTTCACATTCCGGTGACCGCAGCCGGTGGAGGCTGCGATGGTGCGACCAGCACCATTGCAGCACTTCGCCCGCTTTGACCCGACCATGCCATCCGCGGCACTTCTCTTTCCAAGACCGCTATATCCAAGACCGCCATCCTGTGCGCCCTGTTTCCCACCCGAAGACCTTCCAGATTGTCCTCCAGCCGTTCCCGGGAGCGGTCGGTGCCGTCCGGTTCACGCTGTTTTGCGTCCCTGGTTCAGGGGCCGATCCACCGTTCCGAGAGCCGGATACGCCAGCCCCATCCGGCAGTATGTCCGCTGCACCGTCCGATCCCTTCGCGTTGCCCGGTCTCCTGCCGGGTCTCTTGCACCTGGACAGGCAGACAGGGACGGCCGGAGAAAATCCAGGGTGAACATATATTTTGATTTTACACCGGGGTGAATTCATCAGAGAGCAAAAATACCGGCTTTTCTGGAGTCTCGAAGGGCTTCCTCTGTCAATGTCATCTCCGGGCCACGATTGCGCCACAGGCCGTGGACACGGGAAGACATGTTGCGGGGGCCGGTTCGGGCGAAAACTCACTGTTCGCAATTGAGTTTCACCCGAAGCGCGCAGCCACCGATCCATTCATCTCCCGAATTTGCCGTTTTCCCGTGATCCCCCGTCGCACCCTCAGGGATTTCCACTCAGCCCGGGTGGGTGCCAGCGCGATTTTAATAATCCGGCCCTGGCTCCGGGGGGCGATACCTAGCGCTCGTCGGCGATTATTTCCAGTGGAACGACGCCAGCCCCCGCTATTCCCGGGGCGCGACGCCCGATACCATTCCGTCTGGCGAAAACGGCAAGGCTTACAAGGCTTAAACGACATGGCGCAGATGACACGACCGGCACAGAAAATCGGGGCGGAGGATAAGGACATGTCTGTGATCCTGATCGAGTCCTTTTTCACTGAAGCTCTTGCCGCGCTGCCGCCAAAACTGATCGAGGAAACAGCGCATCAGTGGCTTTCGAAGGCCGGTCTTGCCGATGTCACCCGCAAAACCCTGTTGCTCGCCGGCAGCCTGCTGCTGTTTTCGCCGTCTTTGACCGGCAGCACTCCGGTTGACCGATACGTCAACCAGCGCGCCAGGACGGCGGACAAGGATCAGCGCCCGGCGCTGGAGGCGTTGCGCCGCGCCCGCTTCCGCCTGTTGCGACCCATTTCGCAGAGCGGGCAGCGGCTGATGACTGTCGATATGGGCAGTGGCGAGCAGCTGTCGTTACGCAACCTGCCGCGGGCCATGGGGGTGCCTGCCGTTGCAGCCCGTCTTGTGCCCCTCCCGGACGGCGATTTCATGGTGATCGGGGCCGTCCTCAAACTGGACCCGGAGCTGACCGACATCGCCCTGTCCTTCCTGCGTGAGGGCAAGGGCCTCACCAACCCACAGCGTTGTGCAGCCGCGCTCTATCGCCATGCGGTGCGACACACCCATCTCTGCGACGATCCCGACGATGATGAAACCGTCCAGGACCGTTCCGCCCGGCGTCCGCCCCCGCCGCCCCCGGAGGCCACGCCGGTCGACCAGCTCGACGAGCTGGCCTTCGCATTCGCTGCACTGAAACCTGGCCAGGAGCCCGACAGCAGGCTCATCGCCTCGGCACGACGGGAACTGACATCGTCCGGCACGCTGCGCACGGCGGTCTCACGCTCGCTGCGCTGGCGCCGCAGCCGACCGGACCTCAGCACCGGCTTTGAGCGCGTCGCGCTCCTCATCATGGAGACCATGGAACGGCGCGCCAGCATCGGCAGTGGCGACACCACCCCGCTGGCGCGCATCGCCATCGACATGGAGATCCTGGTCACCGGCGGCCAGCTGCCCCGGGAGGCACTGGAACTCTTTCAGAATCTCCGTCTGCGCGTCAGCGTCACGCGCCACGACGGTGCCGGCGCCAATAGTGAGGAACTTGCCCGTGTCCTGCTGCGGATTCAGGCGCTGAGGGCCAAGACCGTCGATCGGGGCTGTACCGAACAGGAGGCCCTCGCTGCGGCGAAAAAGGTCGCGACACTGCTCGATCAATATGGCCTGTCGCTGGGCGAGGTGGAATTGCGGGATCAGCCCTGCGAGGGCGTCGGCATTGAGACCCAGCGGCGCCGGCACATGCCGGTGGACGACTGCGTACCCGCCATCGCCAACTTCTGCGACTGCAGGGTGTGGAGGGAACAGCCGAGCGAAGGCACCATCCGTCATGTCTTTTTTGGCCTCCGCGCCGACGTTGAGGCCGCCCATTATCTCCACGATCTCATCGAGATCACGTTCCGGACCGAGACCTGGATCTTCCGACAGCACGCGGAGGCGGAGGTGGCGCGCGAACGCCGGCGCACGGCGCACTCCTTCCAGGTCGGCCTCGCCAATGGAATCTCGGAGAAACTCCGCAAGATCAAGGACGAACGCAACACTGCCATGCGCTCCTCGGGCAGGGATCTGGTGCCGATCAAAGCCGGGGTGATCAAGGACGAGCTGGACAAGCTCGGCATGAACTTTCAGAGCACATCAAGGCGCCGGCGCCTGGTCGACAGCGAGGCCTTTTCCGCTGGCCAGGCTGCCGGCCGCCGCTTCGAGCCCCACGCCGCCGTCCGGGACGGCTCGGGGGCCTGAGCGGGGCGACCCGTTGGCCCCCTTTGCCAGGTTTTTTCCCTCGCCCGCGACCACCTGCCTTGAGGGACCACACCCAGAACCCTGCCGGATTTCTTCAGATGCCGGGCCGGGCTGAAAGCCCTCCTGCGGTGGAACCCGCCTGCCCTGCGATGGGTGCTGCCCGTCGCCATCACGAAAATGGCATCGGTTTGTCCCTATCACCGCCTCATTTCTGCCGCGAAACCGACAAGCTGCCTTATTAATCATCTTCCGGATTTTATCGCTTTATTCTGTCCGCGCGGAAGAAATGGCCTCGCGATGCTGAAATCCCGGTGAAATCAACCAATCCGACCGATTCACGGCAATTTCCCGGGGTTCTGCCGCCAGCTAACGTTCCTTTCGCAGAAAAGGCGGATTAAACTCAGGGAATATTCATCCTTTTTAGGCTTAACGACATCCAAAGCCATGACAGTGCCAGGATGACATGACTTTGAAGATGCCGGAGCTGGTTTTCCGGCAATGGGGAAGAGAGCAGGAACATGGCGTTGACGGACACGGCAACGACGACAGGCAGAAAACTGCTCGGTTCAATCCGGAAATTCGCTTTTCCAGGGAGATCGGCCGCACAGCAGGGAAGGGCCGCCGCACCGGTCCGTGACACGGAGAAGATGATTCGCTCTCTTGCCGTGGAAGCCAATACCGCAGCTGATGAGATCTACAGCCAGCTTGTCAATCTCGGGCTGCATCCCCAGGAGGTCCGCGCCCCGGAACTGGTCTGTTTCGTTCTCGCGCTGACCGAGTACGCCCTCTCCAAATGGAGCAAGGCCACCCGGAACGACGCCATCGTCAAGAGGATTGTCGCCACCGTCCTTGGCCGGTTCTCCCGCAACAGCGCTCTTGCAAACAGTATTTCCCAATTCCGGTCTAAGTCCCGGAACTACAGTAATTCCCTGCTCCTGATCGACCGCTCAGTGTCGTGGAAACAGGGAAAACCGGAATTTGCCCTGTCTCTCAGCCGGGAAGTGATCGGCTATGAGAACTATGTCGCCGGCACGATATTATGGTCGACGGCAACCAGGATGCTCGCAGTGATGCGGGAGATCATCCTCCAGCTTGAAGGCCAGGTTCAGGGTTCCGCAGCGCTGACCGGAAGCGGCAATCGCCGCCTCACCTGACCAGCGCGGCACCTGCCGCCTGCACACCTGCCGCCTGCACCATCCCTCCGCTGCTGTTGCGGCGGATTTGCGCCATGACGGTCCCGATTGGTGCACACGGGACCCAGTTCTGAAAGCCCATGCCTCTTGCCTGACGCCGATCCGCCTGCGCGCAGGCTCGGCCCCGGGCACAGGCACACCCCAGCCCGACAGACACCACGGGACCTCGCCCGCCTTGTCTTGAGGTTGCGCCTTTTTTCGTGAAATTTCGCGGCGCGCGTTAACCCGGAACAAACCCTGCCCTCAAGCCCACGCTCCCGGCCTTGGGCCTGGTGCCCTGGCAGGCGGACCTTTGAACATTGGCGCAAGCATTTTTTAGGACCGGGGTAATATCAGTAAATATCGCCCAAATCCGGCGGCTGGCAGCAACAGCAATTTTTTGAACGCGCATTTCGATACTGACGTTTTTGTTAGGAAAGATCATGTTTTACCGGCTCTGGAGACGCCGCTGTGCCTGTTTTCCGGCTCCGGCCCGCCGCCCCCCGTTCCATGATTTCCTTGACCGCGAGCACGGCACCATCTCCCTGTGGATCGGATTGCTCCTCGGCATGCTGGGTGCCGGCGCTCTGATGATTGATCTGTCCATGCTCTGTTTCACCAGGCATCGCAGCCCGGTATCCGACGCCGCCGTTATCGCCGGCGCGGCTCCCCCTGAACCCATTTCCGGCACCCCATCCCCGAATGCCGCCATCGCCCGCTTCAACGGCTGCGACCAGGCGCATCTGCGCAGTGTGGTGGCGCTGTCACCAACCGCGGCGCCAATCACCTGTGCCCTGACGCCGGCGAACGTCGCATCCTTTACCCGAACCATGACCGGCATGGATGGCGGCACCGCCGACTTCGGTCCGCAACGACTGGCGATCTCCGATCTCCGCAAATCTCCCTCCTTGAGGGCCGCCCCTTCACGCGGCTTCGCCGCCGCTCCCGCCTGTTGTTTCAACGCCACCGCGCCACCATTGCCGGCGCTATCGGATGGCCCGGCGAGGAGCAGAAACCACATCCCGGCCCGGCAATCTGTCACGGTGAAACCCGCAACCCGGATCGCCAGTTCTCTGCCCGGCGCCGACGGCGTCATCCGCACTGTCATGCCGCTGTTGGAGACCCTTCCTGGGAGGATACCGCAATGATCCGACGCTTCCACGACGACCGTGACGGCGTCGCCGCCATCGAGTTTGCGATCACGGCACCGCTGCTGATCATGACCACCCTGGCCGGCATCGGCTGCGCCATGGCATTGTGGCACTGGAACAGTCTCCAGAGCGTGGCCCGGACCACGGCGCGCTGCGTTGCGCTCAACTCCGTACTCTGTGAGGCAGTGCCCGCCGGCTGCGCCTCCGGCGACGCCGGCGTCTGCTATGCTCTCGCCCAGGTCAAAGATCTCAGTTTCGACCAGACCCTCACCGGATCCCAGATCACCATAAATCGCAACGACAGCATTGACGGCACCGCGATGACCACGGTCTCGATCACCCAGCCCTTCTCGCTCCTGCTCACTTCCTATACGCTCACCGCCACCTCCTCGTTCCCCAATTGAGCGCAGCATGCGCTGTCCGGACGATGCCCACACCACCGACAGGCACTGCACGTCACCGCGCCCACGAGGCTCCGCCTCGAGCCCGGGAATTGGCCTCGAGGCGAGGCCCGGAACTCCCTCCTGCGGCCTTTGCGAGCCTTGCCTCCTGGTCGTCTTCCGCTGGCACGACGAAAAGCGATGGCGGACTCAGGAACAGAACGACGAACGACGCCAGACCGATTTGAAGCCGGCAGGCAGGGCCAAGACATCCATTCGACGGATTCAGGGCAGAACCTGAAATACCGACCTGACTCACAGGTGGAAGCTGGCTGGGGAATTCCCTCATGCCGGTCTATGCGCTGCGGCCTGGGGCTGCGCTCAGCCCGGCCGCTGACCCACCCCTGACCCGGCGGAGACGGACTTCGCTACAGCAACACCGCACCGCCACGCGAACCCGCAAGGCGCGGGCCGCTGGCGTCTGTGCGCCTGCTGCAGGAACTTCGCAGGCGGCGCAGCCGGTGGAATGCGGCAAGAAATTCCCCGGGGCGCACTGAAATATCCGGGCTGGCGACAGGCACGTATGGTTCTCAAGGGGGCGGCGCGGCCGCAGCGCCCCGCCGCCCCCGGACCCTGCACAGCCTACCAGGTCAGCCGGACGCCACCCTTTCCGTTATAGGAAAAGCCGCCGCCATCGAACCTCGACTGGTAGGAGGCGTTGGCGAACAGACTCGTCGTGCGGCTGATTTCACCGGAGATGCCGACATTGATCTCGCCGAAACTGCCACCGAGATCGGAATGGAACGCCAGCGCGTCCACCCCGGAGCCGAACCGGGTCACGGGATCCCCACGGAATTCCTGCCACAGGCTGGGCCGCAGCCACAACGTCACCTCTCTGCCATCGGCGTCGAGGGTGAAGCTGCGCCCCAGCCGTGCACCGATGCGCCCCAGCAGTGAAGCGACATTTCGAAACGAGACCGGCGTCATATCATCACAGGCCTGGTCGAAATCGATATGCTGATAGATCAGTTGCGCCTGGGGTTCGATAAAAAAGCCGCGCGCCAGTTTCCAGCGCCTGCCGGCCTCAAAGGATCCTGCCACACCATAGCCGGTGGTGGTGAAGGGCGGCAGGCCGCGATCGGCGCTGGTACGGACGTCGAAGCGCGTTCCCTGCAGCATCAGATCGGTGTACCAGCCGGCGGCCCCGAAATGGGTCCAGTAGCCACCGAGCGTATAGGCCTGGAGATCGTCAGCTCCCCTGGTGCCGTCGAAATGGCTGACATCCCCATGGGCGCTGCCGATCGCAAAAGAGACGCCGGCATGGTCGCGGCTGCCGTCGGCCGATTCATGCCGGATAAGGTCCTGCCCCCCCTGGAGGCCGACAAATCCATAGGAAAACTGCGGTCCCGAACCATAGACCCCGAGGGGGTCGCCGTGCCAGCTGCCGCCGCTGCCGATCAGCCGCGCCCAGCCGCCGACAAATGGGCTGCCGCTGTTTTTCCCGGACCGCGATCCATCGCTTTCCTCCCCGACCCGCTCCTGCAGGGTGTCGAGCAGATTGCGGCCATAGAGCAAGGCGATCGACGGCATCGCTGCATCGAGGGCGATTTCGATGCGGTAATGCGGCGGAGCCGGCTGGGTGCCGGGTTGCGGCGCAGGATCCGGCCCGGGGGGAGCCGGCGGCACCGGCTCGGGCTCAAGCGGCTCGAAATGGGCACAGACCGCGGCATTCTGCGCCTGGCTGCAGTCGAGCTGCGAGCGCAGATACCAGTCCTGCGTGTTGGTCGCCGCGGCACCATGATAGAGCGCATATTCGTAAGCGCCGGCAACCACGGGAGTACCCAGCGTGAAGGTGTTGACCGCCGTGGTGCCGCCGTTGACGGTGTCCACCACGAGGATGCCGTCGCCCGTGGTCATGGCACCGGAGCCGCCGACATTGGTGATACGCAGCGTCGTGGTGCCGGTCGCCGATCCGCCATCAATCACCAGCCTGTCGCTCGGCGATCCATCGGCGCCCAGCGTGCTGTTGAGAGCAAGCGTGCCTCCTGCTCCCACATAATTCCGCGTCACCAGGCTGGTCCCCGGCGCGGTCTCGCTGCCGAACGTGATCAGGCCGGCATTGGTCAGTGCCAGCAGGGTCTGATTATTGCCATTGAGGCTGAGAGTGCCGCCGCTTTCAACCTCGAAGGCGGAATTCGGGCTGAGGACATTGACCCCGCCCGCCTCCAGCGTCCCGCCCGCGATCCGGGTGGCCCCGCTATAGGTGCTGGCAACGTTAAGTTCTGTCGTGCCGCTGAGCTGGAGCAGCTGGCCCGTGCCGGTAATCACCGGATCAAAGTGGTAATTTCCGCTGGCGTCGCTGTGGTTGAAGACCACGGACCCGCTGTCGGTCAGAACCACCGCAGCTGTCGAAAGCCAGCCCGGGGCCGCCGCAGGATCGCCCGGGGCGGCACCGATATTGACGCTGCCGGCAATGCCGCTGCTGCCGACCGTCAGGCTGCCGGTGACGCTGGCGACGCCGCCATTCCTCAGCGTCAGTGCCCCGCTGCCGGCATCGCCGACCACCAGCGTCCCGGTGTTGAGCTGCGAGGTCGCGCCATCCACCACCATGGTCGCCAGAGCCGGGCCTACGGCACCAATCCCGCTGGAGACCGCAGTGATGCTCCCGCCGCCGGAAATCCGCAGACTGCCGCCCTGCACGCCGACGCTGGTGAAGGCACCGCTGCCGCTCCAGTTCCAGTTCGACCCCGTGACAGTAAGGCTCTGGAAATTCTGGAAAGCGTTGGTGACGTTGCCGGTGACAGGGGGCCCCGAGGTCCGGGCCAGCAGCGTCAATGTATTGGCGCGGACCGCACTGCCCTGGACCAGGCCCTTGATCACCGATGTGACGCCAAGGCTGAGATCGATACTGCTCTGGGCATTGCCGATGATCGCCTGTCCGACATCGCTCGAGATGGTGCCGTAATTGATGATCCTGACCGTGCCGCTGGAGATGCGGATCGCTTCGGCCTGCGTGCTGACGATACTGCCGCCGGCTTCGTTTCGGATGTTCAGCGTCGCCGCCTGGGTCAGGAGATTGGCATTTATCGCCTGCGATCCCGAACCCGTGGCTTTGATCGTGCCGTAATTGCTGAGCCCGTTTCCGACTCCCTGGAAATAGACCCCGGCGCTTGAGGAACCGGTCGCGGTGATGCTTTTGCCCGTATTGTTGTTGATGACGTCATAGCTGCCGATCACCGACACGCCGCGGGAACTGCTGCCCTGGACCAGCACCGTGCCGTTGTTGGTCAGAGTATTGTTATTCGTGCCTTCGATATTTCCCGAAGACCCCCACCCCGCGGACATGCCATAGGAAGAGGCCCCGCTGGTGGTGATGGTGCCGCCGTTGAAGAGCATGAAGCCGCCGTTCCCGGTCGCTGCCATGCCGATATTATAGGCTCCGGTGTTGTCGATGCTGCCGTAATTATAGAGCTGGTTGCGCGCGCCCGAAGTCGCGTCGCTGGAGGCCAGCATGGCGACACCGCGCGCCGAAGCGGCTCCGTTGCCGCTCAGTTTCAGGCTGCCGTTATTGGTGATGGTGCTGGCGCCCTGGACACTGGCGAGCGCAATCGAGGTGGTGAGATCATGCGAGGCGCTGAGAGTGGCACCGGAATTGACCGTGATCGTCACATTGCTGCTGCCGGGAACCGCGTTCACCACGTTCGTGGTCGAGCCGGAACATGTCACGCTCTCGCCGGTTGCCGGTGCGGTGCTGGTGCATTGCGCCGACGCGCCATCCCCCGCAGCAACAAGCAGCAGCACAGAGAGAGCCGTTCCCGCAACAGATCCTGGAACTCTATCCATATCCTCGGCCCGCCCCTTTGCGCTTTCGTGGCACGCCTTACCCGTTCAGCCTGACGCCGGCCCTGGCAATGACCGGCACCGCCGCCCATGTTGACCAGCAACAGCACAGCACGACGCTGCGACGCGCCTCGACGCGCCGTATGTCGGTGCCGAAGATCGCTTTCGGATCCCCCCGGCTCTCATCCCCTGGCGCCGCGATCCGGCGCCACTGTGCCCTTGCCGCGAAGTGCCAGCGCCGCCCGGGCGCCCGGACGCTCAGGGATGCGTCACGATCCTTTTGTGATGAACGCGCCGGGCCTGCATCCCGTTCCATCGCTGTCCCCTGTCCGGTTCTCATCACCATCCGCCTGTTGAGAGGATGATGCGAAGACGAAAGTCGTCCTGCGTACTGCCAAACCGAGACTCAATTCCGTTGGGGCGCTCCGGGTGAAGGAGTTCACCCGCGCTGTCGCAGCATCGCGTGCCACCGGACGCAAAAATCTCGGTCCCGAACGCGGATACAGGCTGCGGGTAATCAGCGTCCATATAAGGCGCGCGAATCAGGTTGTGTCAAGGACCATATACAACCTGCGTGGTCGCAGCCACGCCCCCTTGACAATCTGTATTGCTGAATATATCCAACAAGATAGAGGAGTTTTGGAGACGCCTTTCGGGATGCCGACATGTCGGAATACAACCGAGGCGATACAGCACTGCAACACTGGCCGGCGTACGCTCGAGCTTCAGCACCGAACCGCGCGCGCGCGCCCCTCGGCCTGGCAGCTGGGGCCGGCGACAGCGCAAAAACACGGGCTGGCAGCCGCGCCTGTGCGCCCTGCCGCGCGGCAAACCGTAGAAATGCAGACCTCGCCCCTTGAGTGCACCTGCATGCGGAGCTTGGAAGCGGAACGCGCCGAACAGCGGCTTCCTGAAGCCGCCCTGCGACGCAGCGCGGCAGCCGATCCTCTCCGGACGCATCGAACCCACGATCACGCTGGACCGCAAGCCGAGGGATGACCGCCGCACTTTGCCCCCCTGAAGCCGATCGCCTGCCGCGCGGAGGCTCTCTCCATCCTCTCACGGACCTCCCCGCAGGAGGTACCTCATCTGCAGGATCCGGATCGCGAAGCCCGGCTCGATCCGGTTTCCCGAAAAGGAACACTATCCTCACCGTCGAACAACCTGAGCCTGCGAAATGAATCCCCTCGCCGGGTTCACCGCTTTCACAAGGTCAGAGACGCTGCATGGTCACGCAACCCACGCCGCCTCCGTCGCTGCCATGCCTCTTCGCGCATTCCGGCCAGCGCGATTGGCCCGTGCCGCGTCCAATCACGACGCACAACGCGCAGAGCGCGCCTGCCTCTGCAGCGTCCAGTTCCCGGCCTCAATTCGCCAGGCCGAGGCCGCCCGACAGCAGCTGACGCCCCTGCACCCATAATCGCCACAATTTGAGTCCAACGCTTCCCTCTCTCCCCCATCCACGGAAGTTCCTTCATGAAAATCATCCGCCGTGCTTTTCTCACCACCGCCTTCGCCGTCGCTCCGCTTGCCGCCTTCGCCGCGCCCGAACTTGCCCCTCACCCTTCCGCCTTCCAGGCCGCCAAGGGCATCACCATCGTCGTCGCCCCCACCGCAGACGACAAGGCCGCGCTGGTGCGCGTCCAGGGTGTCAACCTGCCCATCGACAATGTGGTGTTTCTGGCCGAGAAAACCGTCCAGGGCGAGCGCACCGTGCTCAGCATCACCTATGACGGCCGCTCCTTCGGTCTGATCGTCAACAATGAAGGTGGCTCCTACTGGTCCTACGGCACCAAAGCCTTCCTGCCCGGCGGCAATGTGCGCGACGGTATACAGATCGGCTATGACGAAGAAGCCTCGAAGAAGGTCGACCTCAAGGCTCTGGCGGATGCCTATGACGGGCAGGTGAAAAACGGTGTTCAGGACAAGCTGGCCCGCTTCGACCGGGACAGGGCCATCGCCAAGGGCGACGCCGGCGCCCGGGAGGCCGACGAACAGGCTGCCAAAGCCTGCGGTGTGCCCGTCAAGACCACCATCGACTGGGGCAGCGTCACCGACGATCAGATGCAGCGCCTGAGCATCGGCGGCTTCTGCGGCACAGTGGCCGAAGCGGCGCAGCGGCTCTGCGTGGACAGCTACACCAACAAGGAGCAGTTCAAGGCCTGGCTGGGCGGCCACAGCAACATCACCTGTCAGTTCGGTGACCGGCTCAGGCTCAGCGCCGACAACGGCACCATCGCCTTCAGGACGTCGGAAACCGCTCCCAACCAGGGCGAATTCGCTGTGCAGTTCCTGCGCAACCAGTGAGCCGGAAAAGACCCGCTCCCGGCAAAAGCGGTCGGACAGAATCCCCCGCGCCCCGCGCTGCCGCAAACGGCCGCGCGGGGCGGACGCGGCCCCTCTTCTCCGCCGCGGGAGCCCGGTGTTTCCCGCCAATGGCGCACGCCAGCCCATCGCACTGGAGCGCAGAACTCCAGGTGCACAACCAAAGTCATGCCATCGGCTTGCCGCCCCTCTCTTTTTTCCCCGCTCTTCACCCGGCCTGCAGACGCGCGATCTCTTCCCGTGCATGCGCGGCGGCGCGAAACTCGCCGACCCGCTGCGCCAGCTTTTCGCTGTCCATGCCTTTGGCGCCGACATGCAGCATCAGCCGGGTCTCGTAACGGGTGCTGCGACGGCGCTTGCTGCGACGGCCGAACAGAAAAAACAGCCCGAGCTTCGGGGGCACAAACCCATCGACATGGCGCAGCAGGACCGTGGTGCGGGTGGTCATGCCGAACCACCTCTGCTCGGTGACGCTGAAGTCCCGGATGCTGCTCCACGGCAGCGCCACATTGCCGACCTGCACGCCTTCTTCGCTCAGGCTGAACCGCACTTCGCTTGGGCCCAGGATCGTCCAGGCGCTGAGGACGATCACCAGCGCGCCGGCCACCAGGATGAGGATGACCGCGGTCACCGACAGCCGGCCCAGGCTCACCCCCGCATAGATCATTCCAGCGCCGACCAGGATGAAAAACAGCGGCAGTGCAATGGCCTGTGGGGTCACGTCGAGACGACCGCGCCCCAACGCCACGATCTTGCGCAACTGGCTGGCGCGCTCCAGCGGCCCCTCGGGCGGGGGCCTGACGGCTTCTCTCTGCCGGGGTCGCACGCGGCCCACCGGACTGCCCGTAACCTCGCCCCCATCCATCCTCACGGCTCGTCCTTCGCACCCGCCCGCAGCCGCCACCGGGCATCACTCCTGCACCGCACGCCAGACCTCACACCACAAGAGGGGCCCCCTCGCAAAAACCGGCGGGCCGACCCGCGACCGCACGCCGTCCCTGCCCGGCTTGACGTCTCAGACGACCCCAGCCTTTATCCCGGAAATGAGTAACTTTCCGCCAACCGCCCGGCAAGTGCGAATTCCCGCTCGCCCCCATTCCGTGACCGGGGCACCTCATCCTGCGCCTGCGGCTTGTGGATGGCCGGTGAAAATCGCTCAGGGCCCGGGCGCAACTCTGGCCGCCCGAACCCTGGATTTCGTTCCTGAAAGGGTTAACGCCTCAGGCGGGGCCCGACACAGATGCGGTCATCGCTCGGGCCGGCCGCTGGGGCGCCTGCCATCGCCACCACCGAAGCGCCGCTGTGAGTCTGCATCATTTGACGAACTCATAGATCACCCCGTCTTCGGCCAGCTTCTTGAGCTGCTCCCGCGTCATGACCTCCTGATCTCCTGCATCGTAATAGCTGTCCGACTTTAGCTTGCTACTGCTTGACGTGACTCCCCTCTTCTTATTGGAGTAGAAACGCGACATGGCAAAGTGCAGACCTTGATCGTCGATGTTGACCAGTTTCATCGGGCCATAGGCTGGATGCGAATCGAAGCTGTCGCTGATCTTGGAGAGATCGGCCAGATAAATCTGCCCCACTTCCGGCGCGGCAACGTGGAGCGCCACGTCCTTGCTTTTCTCAGCCGCGAAATACCAAGCGAGCGGCAGCAACATGACGGCCAGTACGAGGCCGAGCACCCAGCCTTTGCGCGTCAGCAGCGGGATCGGGTCTTTCTTTCCGGCCAGCATCGCCTCCAGTTCGGGCCTGGCAATCTCCCCTCCACTGGCGTTGTGACAATGCGAACACACCAGCGCATAGCGGCGACCTGTCACCCAGCTCAGCACGCTCCAGAAATGTCGATAGGTATAATTTACAACAAGGTCGAACCGCCGCGGCGTCGCAGGCCGACTACCCGAACAGGTCGGGCAGTTCCGCAATCCTGCATCGCATACCACTTCCTCGCCGCTGCCCGAACCCCACGAATAGTACATCAACCAGTCTCCTCAGGACAAATTCGAAATTAAACGCACGACCCGTGTCTACACCACGTAATCCTCAAATTGGAATACCCCCGCCACCACACCCTGAGGTCGATGCAGGATCGCCCCATCTTCATCAAGCCGCGCGGCGCCGCGATCATGGCCGCGAAGAGGCAGAACCGCCCTGTCTCCCTTGGGGCCTCCCGGACCGCCCCCCCGCAAAAGCCTGGCGTCGAGGTGAATTCGAACGTAATTTCAGCAGCCTATACCAGAACTCCGATCCCTCCTGAGACCTCCCGGCGGGACCGTGATCGGCCCCTTCAGACCCCCACCGTCCCATTGCGGAAAGACACCTCCGCCAGTCCTGTCCGCTCCGATGTGCAACCTGGAGGTATTTCACGAGGGTCCCGGTAACGCTAATGTGTTGAGCGAGCGATGTTCACGACGCTCCTCATGTGTCACCTGCGTCCGTGCCGACACCCCCGCCTGCGGTATTCCCGTAGGAAGGGCGCTGTGCCGGTGCGCCAAAATTTTTTCTCCGGCGCCCCCAAGGTCGCGAACCCGGGCTTCGTCACAGAGGGCATGGAATCGATGATGGCCGGCCATGGCTGATGATCCCGCAATCTCCGATGCCGTCCTGGTGAGCCGGGCCCGGCAGGGCGATGCTTTGGCTTTCGGTCAATTGATCGAACGACGCTATGATTTCATTTTCCGCCTGGCCTGGCGCTGGTGCGGCAACCGCAGCAATGCGGAGGATGTCACCCAGGAGGTCTGTGTGCGCCTGGGGACTGCCATCCGCAGCTTTCGTGGTACCAGCGCCTTCACCACGTGGCTTTATACCCTGACGCTCAACGTGGTTCGCGACATGGCACGCAAGACGGCGCGCGAGGCGGCAAAAGTCCAGGCGTTCTGCGCCGAGTCGATGGCTTATGCCGAGGCCGCCGAGGAGGAGGATTCGGAGCAGAAACTGTGGCAGGCGGTGCGCCAGCTGCCCGACAAACAGCGCGACGCCGTGCTGCTGGTTTATGCCGAAGGCCTCTCTCATGCCGATGCCGGCCACGTCATGGGGATCTCGGAAGCAACCGTCTCGTGGCATATTCACGAGGCGAAGAAACGTCTCAAAGTGCTGGTGCGCCATGCCTGGGAAGTATGACCATGGTTGACGAGACAGACCTCGATCGCCTGCGGCAGATCCCGACGCCGCCGGTTGACGCCGATGCAAAGCTTCGCGCGCAGCGCGCTGCCATGATCGCCTTCACCTGCGCCGGAGGTGAAAAAGAACTCTCCCGCGGCCAAGGAAGGGCGCCGCACCGTCGTCTGATCTCCCGAGCAACCCCGCTCAGGAGAGAGATCATGACTTACAGACGCGTTGCGATCGCAGCGGTTGGGACCATTGCATTAACGGCACTCCTGTCTGCCAGCGGCCTCGTCGCCTATCGGTGGGCCCCCTCCGCTCCTCCCATGATTCTGGCCCAGAGCACACCGATGAGGCAGGCTTCGTCTCCGCCCGGGTTCAGCCCGCAGGCAGTGGGGGGCGACGCCGTGGCGAGAGTGGTTCCAGCTCCGGAGCCCGCGCAGCATCAGGCTCCACCGCCCCCAGCCAGCTCAAAATTCCCAGACGGCGTCCCCGGACTGCCACAGGCTGCGCAACCTCTCAGCGCCCTCCCGCCAGCTGCAGCTCCCCCGCCCCCGCGACACGTTGAACCCGTTCGCGTCAGCACGCTGGTACCACAGGAAAACACCGCCGCTTCCCCACCGACCAGGGCAGCAGGCGTTGCCGCCATGCAGCCCCCTGCCGCTTCCCCGCAACGCGCCTCGACAGCCGTGGGCCTACCACCGCAGCGTAACGCAAGAGCAGATGCGCTGAGCCGAACCCGTGGCACGCCCGTCGCCGCAGCGGCACCCGCCCCTGCTCCGAAGCCGGCGGCCCCCGCACCACAGCGTCTCTCCCTGGTGGCAGACGCTGCTGACCCGGCTGTGGCAGCACCTCCGCCGCCACCAGCTCCTGCCCAGGCACCCGCACCCGCTGACAGATACACAAATTATTACACGCCCCCTCCGGCACCCAGCAGCCTGTTTCCCGGACGCGATACCAGCCGGATCGAGAGTTTTGCCTCCAACCCGACGCAGACAACCCGGGAAAACCCGGTCTCCACCTTCTCGATCGATGTCGACACCGCATCCTATTCCTATGTCCGCCGAATCCTCCAGGGCGGAGCGGTGCCGCAGCCCCAGACGGTGCGGGTCGAGGAACTGGTCAACTATTTCCCCTATGAGTGGAAGGGGCCGGACAGCAAGGACACGCCTTTCAAGGCCAATGTGTCGGTGCTGCCGACGCCATGGAACAGCGACACAAAGCTGATGCACATCGCGATCAAGGGCTATGATATCAGCCGTGCGGAGAAGCCGCGGGCCAATCTGGTATTCCTCATCGACGTCTCGGGCTCGATGGAGCCGGCCGACCGGCTGCCCCTGCTCAAGACTGCATTTCGCATGCTGGTGAACACGCTTTCGCCGGACGACACCGTGGCGATCGTGACCTATGCCGGCACCAGCGCGGTTGCCCTCCAGCCCACCAAAGCCTCGGACAAAGCCAGGATTATCGAGGCCATCGCGAAGCTCCAGGCGGGAGGTTCGACCAATGGCGCAGACGGGCTTCGCCAGGCCTACCGTCTGGCGCGTGAGTCCTTCATCAAGGACGGCGTCAACCGCGTCATGCTCGCCACCGACGGCGACTTCAATGTCGGCCAGACCAGCGATGCCGACCTCAGGCAGCTGATCGAGGATGAACGCAGGAGCGGGGTCTATCTCTCGGTCTTCGGCGTCGGGCTTGACAACCTCAACGACCGCATGATGCAGCAGATCGCGCAGGCCGGAAACGGCATCGCAGCCTATATCGACAATCTGGCCCAGGCCCAGAAAGTGCTGGTGCAGGAAGCGACATCGTCGATTTTCCCGATCGCCAACGACGTCAAGATCCAGGTCGAGTTCAACCCGGCGACGATCGCCGAATACCGCCTGATCGGCTACGAAACCCGCGCGCTCGAGCGCCAGGATTTCAACAATGACCATGTCGACGCCGGCGATATCGGCTCCGGCCATACCGTCACGGCGATCTACGAGATCACGCCCAAAGGCAGCCCGGCCCAGCGCGTCGACGACCTGCGTTACGGCAGAAAAGCGCCGGCCACAGACGGCGGGGACGACGAATATGGCTTCGTCAAGATCCGCTACAAGCTGCCCGGTGGCACCCGCTCCACGCTGATCACAACGCCGGTGACCCGCAACAACGCCATCAGCTCCTTCGCTGCGGCATCGAGCGATCAGCGTTTTTCGGTCGCCGTCGCCGCCTTCGCCCAGAAGCTGCGCCGCAGCGATCAGCTGTCGGATTTCAGCTATGACGCCATCATCGATATCGCCAATGGCGCAAAGGGAAGCGATCCTTACGGCTACCGCGGTGAATTCATCTCTCTGGTGCGTCTTGCCAGCGCGCTTCTGCCCAACCCGTAGTACCACCGCGACACTCGCCCGGCCGGCGCCGGCCCGCCGGGCGGGTTCCTCCACCGCAGCCTCGCGCGAACCGCCGGGCCCCGGTGCGTGGCGAGCGGCTGCAATCGGCCCACACCTCCTGCCTCATGCGCACCCGGGCCCGGCCCATCAATGAACCGCCGATTTCGCGCCTGCTCCCGTCCGCCCTTTCACCTGCGAAAGTGCAGGCGAGCTGCGCAGGCCGCAGCTTGTAACTCCGCCCCTGCCGCGCTAATCCCGTTCCAGCTGCGACATCGCGCTCTCCGCCGCCCCGGCCATCGCCGGGAAGCGCATTTTGAATCGGGAACCAGCGAACCCATGAAGCAGTTTTTCGCCGCGATCCTCGCCGGCAGTCTCGGCATCGCTGTCGCGCCTCAAGCCTGGCTCGCAGCCGCCTCGGCGCAGGAACACAAACAGGAAGAGAAAGGGGATCCGGACGACAGGGACCGGCGCGCGCTGTTTTCCAGGATCGATGCCTATGTCACCTGCCTCAACGCCCTGTCGAGCCGGATCTACGAGTCGCGCGCACGCTATTTCAGCTGGGCCACCAAATCCGGACCGACCGGCAGAGAGTTCATCATCTATGGGCTCTACAACATCGACAACCCCGCAGACTGTCGGGAATCCGTCGACATGGTCCATGACATCGAACCGCACCATCCCGAACTCGAGGCTGTGGCCGCTGCCTATATCGGCGCCGTCACCAGGCTTTACCCCGTCATCACGGAAGCCGAACGCTATTATCACCAGAGCACCTACAAAGACGATCACATGGCCAGAGGCAGGGCGCTGCATCCCCTTCTTGTGGCCGGCTTTGACGAATTCAGCGCCGCCGATCGAAAACTGCGCCAGCTCATTGACGCCGCGAACGACGCCCGCGCGCAGCAGAACCTCACAGCAATCGAAAGCACAGAGGGGCGCAGCCTCCGCTACCACAGCGTTGCGCTCCTGATTCATGCGAGCGAACTCGCCGACACCATGAGGGGGCCGCGCGACATCGCCAGGATCAGCGCCGCACTGGCCCGATACGAAGGCAGCGTCACCACGCTCGAAGGCCTCCTCCGCGGCAACGACAACGACCACACCATCGCCTTGACGCTGGTTGCCGGCTCCAGGCCCTTTCTTCGTGCCGCCAAGGTGTTCCTGCGCCGCGTGCGCGACAGGATCCCCTACAACATCGCCGAGCGCGCCAATCTCGGTTTCGCCGGCGGCATCGGCGAGTGGATGGTGGAAGGCTCACCCGCGAATCTGGCGAAGAATTATAATCAGCTGATCGATGCCTATAACAGGCACACGATTTCACCGCTCCTGAAATGGGTTCCCGCCGGCTTGTGAAACCGTACACACCCTTAAAGGCCCCCTTCCGCAGCCCGGGCGGGATTTCCCGTCATGCTGCCGACCTCCCATGGCCGCGTGCCGTCCGCGGCATCCGCGCAACGCTCCGGCCGGGCAATATCCGGCCGACGTGGAGCGTCAAGCTGTCCTGCCTCCGTGACGGCACACCGCAGCCGCTTCTCCAGCACCGCGGCCCACAGTCGCTGCCGTCCTGGCCCGTCCCGGTCGGCCTCGCTCCTCTGTCGCTTGCCGCCCCGGCGCCGCTCGTTTAAGCCAAAGCAGCGCAGCCTTTCCGCTTCACAGAAGTTGACGATCCGCTGCCATCGATCAAGGGAAGTACCGATGAAGCGAATTTCCGCCGCACTGCTGGCCTGCGGCCTTCTTTACCCAATCGTGCAAACAGTCCTGCGCACCGCCATCCACGCCGAGAACTCGAAACCGGAGCAAAAAGGAGAACGGGACGAAGCAAGCCAGCGCGCGCTCTTCTCCAAGATCGATGCCTATGTCCGCTGCATCAACGCCCTTTCCGGGCGTGTCCACAAATCGCGGGCGCGCTATTTCAGCTGGGCGAACAGGAGCGGCCCTTCCCGCGCGGAATCCGAGATCCTCGGCCTCCACAGCATCGACAACCCAACCCGTTGCCGGGAGGAGGTCGAAACGGTCAATGATCTCGCACCGCACTACCCGGAATTGGAGACCACAGCCACGGCCTATGCCACCGCCGCAACGAGGCTTTACCCTATCCTCAAGGAAGCGTCCAGCTATTACGACCAGCGCAACTACAAGGATGACCATATGGCCAGAGGCACGGCCATGCATCCCCTTCTTGTTGCAGGTTTTGACGAATTCGTCGCCGCCGATCGGAACCTGCGCCACCTCATTGAACCATTGAACGAAAACCGCGCACGCCAGAACCTCACGGCAGTCGAAAACAGGAGTGGACGCACGCTCGATTTCGAAGTCGCGGCCCTCATGCTTGATGCCAGCGCGCTCGCCACCGCCATTCGATCCGACCCCGATGTCGCGAGAATCACCGCCGCGATCAGCCAATATGAGACCACGTTCACAACCGTCGCTGCACTCGCCGAGGTGCAGCGCAACAGCCGCACGCCGGACGTCGACCCGCTCCTGCTTGAGAACGCCAAGGCGTTTCTTGCCAACGCCAAAGTCTTCCTGAGTCGCCTGCGCGACAAGGTCCCCTACACCCCCGGAGAGCAGCGGATGCTCGATACGGCCGGCGGCCTGGGCGCCTTTACGGTCGAGGGCTCCCCTGTACGGCTGGCGACAAGCTATAACATCATGATCGACATCCAGAACAGGGAGACGATTTCGCCGGCATTAAAATGGATCCCGCTCGCCGATCCGGAGAAGAACCCATGAAGTGCGCAAATCCTCGCCTGCGGCCTTTTTTACGCTATCCTGCGCCTGACCACCGTGCCCGTTGACGCCCAGGGAACGAAACCGGAGCAGGAAGCAGGATCCAGGTGACGCGAGCGAGCGCGAGCTATTTTCTATTTTCTGTTTCCCAAGGCGGACGCCGATGTCGGCTGCATCACTCCCTCTCCGGACGTGTCCACCATTCGCGTGCGGTCTATTTCACCTGGCAGCCCCTGATGTCTTGAGGGCAATTGATCCCGATTGCGCGGCGGGACCGGCGCAATGGGATTGTGAGTGGACCCGGAAGAAGGACACTGGCCCGGACTTTTCACAGGCCTCAAGGAATTTTTCATGCCGACGCCGGCCCAGCCACCAGCGAAGTTCATGCGGCAGGCACACCAACAGCGCCGGCCCACGACTGCGGGCTCTGTCGGCGGTGCGGGGATCATGTAACGAACTCAGTCTCAAGGGTGATTCCGTTACCTCGCTGAGAGCTGCCTATACAGCAGCGCGCACATCCGCCTGAGCAAATTCCTCAGCCATGGACCATCTGGTTCGGCGCACGGACCTGCACTAACGCTCCGATCCTCAATAGCCGCAATCGAATCAACCCGCATGTTGAGACGGCTGGGCGAGTGCCTTCCACGGCAACGTGCCGCAGGGCATCCAGGAGCACGCATGCCAGAGCCGGGAGCCAGAGCCTCAGGCGGTTGGAAATTGGAAACAATGTCGCGCGTGGATGTCCTGTCAACGAAAAAGTCGAGCCGACGTTCTCTGGTTGCCATCTTCCATTTCTCCGTCCTGGCAACCACAACCTGAGGGGTAATATCGCGCCGGAGATCGTCCTTGGCGATGAAGCAGGACCGGCGACCTGATTCACGCCTCCGGTCACCGACGCGACACCTCCCGCATTTTGGCTTGTGTCCACTCCCCAACGCCAGGACCAGCACACCCGACTCGTCCCCGACATCCGTCCCGATGCGAAAAGCCGCGTTGATCCGCACGCGCCCTGATCCCGGGCCATGGGGCCGCAGGGGCCCCGCTCCGCAAAAGCTGCAGACTGCGATTCCACCGGGTGACGCGCCGACCCTCGCCGCATTGCCGCCCAGTCTGGCAAAGCCTCGCCGCCCGCCGCTTGCCTCTCCCGCCCCGCCCCTGTAAACGAAGGCGGTGCCGCCTCTTCACTATTTGCCGGCGCGCATCAATCCCGCCAACAGCCGCCGTCGATCTGGGGAAGAGTCCATGAAGCGAATTTCCGCCGCACTCCTTGCCTGCGGGCTGATTTCCGCCGTCGCCGCGCACGTCGCCATCACCCCCTTGCGGGCACAGGAACAGAATGGGGGGGAGGACGAGGCGCGCCAGCGCGCGCTTTATTCCAAGATCGACGCCTATATCAGCTGCCTCAACTCCGTTTCCCCGCGCATCTATCAATCGCGCGAGCGCTATTTCAGCTGGGCGCCGAGGAGCGGACCGACGGGCAGGGAGTCCATCATCTACGGCCTCTACACCTTCAACACTCCCTCCGACTGCCGGCAATCGGTTGAAATGGCCAATGATGTCGCACCGCATCTGCCGCAGCTGGAGTCCGCAGCCCACGCCTATGTGAACGCCGTCACCAGGCTCTTCCCGCTCGTAAAGGAAGCCAACGCCTATTACGAAAATGACAACTACAAGGACGACCAAATGGCCCGAGGCAGGGCCCTGCACCCCGCCCTGGTCGCTGCCTTTGATGAATTCTTCACCACCGATCAGCAGTTGCGCAATCTCATCGACCCCATAAGCGACGGCCGCGCACGCCAGGAACTCACGGCAATCGAGAAGAGGGGTGGCCGCAAGCTCGGTTTCGAACTCGCCGCGCTCCTGGTCGACGCCAAGACGCTGGTCAACGCCATTCGGGCAGCTCCCGACACGGCGCGAATCACCGCAGCTCTCAGCCAGTTTGAGACCAGCCTCGCCACCGTCACCTCCCTCGACGAGGCGGCGCGCAACAGCGGCGGGGATGGCGTCCCCTCGACCGTGCTGCAGAACGCCGGGAATTTCCTTGCCAGCGCGAAGATCTTCCTGCGCCGGTTGCGCGACAAGACCCCCTACAGAGATACCGAACAGGCGTCACTCCGCCGCAACTTTTACCTCAGCGGCTGGATGGTCAAGGGTTCCCCTCCCGATCTTGCACAGAGCTATAACGGCATGATCGAAACCCATCATGACGACACCCTCTCCCAATCCCTGAAATGGATCCCGCTGGCACCCGCCGACGGAGGGCGATAGGCTCGGCAAAGGCGGAAAGCGAAGTTCATTCTCCCTTCTGCCACCGCCCGATCCGATCACACTTGTGTGATCGGATCTCGTCTGGCTGGGCGATTGCCTTCCCGGGCAATGCGGCGCAGGGCATTCATGAGCCCCACGCCGCCTCAGGCGGTTGGGAACGATGTCCCGTCCGGGAACGAGTCGAGCCGACATTCTCCATTCTCCGATGCAGTCCTCCATTTCGCCGTCTTGCCGACCGCGGCCTCAAGGGCCCAATCGGGCCCGAGATGGCCCTTTATGATGCCGCAGGAGCAGCCACATGGCACGACGCCTCCTCAGGGACGCGACGCGATACCTCCCCGGGGTTGGCTGGCGTCCGCGGGGACCAGCAGGTCTCGTTTCGCGCTCCGAAATCCGTTTTGATCCGGGGAGCTGCCGCATTGAGCCGCCCGCCGCTTGCCTCTCCAGCCCCCGCGCCTGTAAACGAAGACCGTGCCGCCTCTTCGCTATTTTGCGGCGCGGATGAACCCGGCCATCCGCAGCCCTCGATCTGAGGAAAAATCCATGAAGCAGATTTCCGCCGCACTCCTTGCCTGCAGCCTTCTTCTGGCCATCGCCTCGCAAGCCGCGGTCCGCCCCCTGCTGGCCCAGGAACAAAGTGGAGGAGAGGACGAGGCACGGCAGCGCGCGCTCTCCTCCAAGATCGACGCCTATATCCGCTGCCTCAACTCCTATTCCTCGACCATCTATGAATCGCGCGAGCGCTATTTCAAATGGGCGGCGAGGAGCGGACCGACGGGTAAAGAGTCCCACATCTACGGCCCCTACGCCTTCGGCACTTCCTCCGCCTGCCGGGAACCGGTTGAGTTGGCCAATGAGGTCGCGCCGCACCTGTCGCAACTGGAGTCCGCAGCACACGCCTATGTAAGCACCGTCACCAGGCTTGTTCCCCTCGTTAAGGAAGCCAGCGCCTATTACGAAAATGACAACTACAAGGACGACAATATGGCCCGAGGCAGGGCCCTGCACCCCGCTCTGGTCGCTGCCTTTGATGAATTCTTCTCCGCCGATCAGCAGTTGCGCAATCTCCTCGACCCCGTGAGTGACGGCCGCGCGCGCCAGGAGCTTACCGCAATCGAGACGAGCGGTGGCCGCAAGCTCGACTTCGAGGTCGCCGCGCTCCTGGTCGACGGCAAAACGCTGGTCAACGCCATCCGGGCGGCTCCCGACGAAGCACGAATCACCGCAGCTCTCAGCCAATATGAGACCAGCCTCGGCACCGTCACCTCCCTCGACGAGGCGGCACGCAACAGCGGTGGGGATGGCGTCCGATCGCCCCTTCTCATGCACGCCGGGAATTTCCTTGCCAGTGCAAAAATCTTCCTGCGCCGGTTGCGCGACAAGACCCCCTACCGAGATACCGACCAGGCGGCACTCCGCAACGGCTTTTACTCCCGCGGCTGGATGGTCAAGGGATCCCCTGCAGATCTTGCACTGAGCTATAATGGCATGATCGAAACCTACAACAGCAACACCATCACCCAGACCCTGCAATGGATCCCACTCGCCCCAGCGGACGGGGGGCGATAGGGTCGGCAAAGCCGGAAAGCGAAGTTCATTCTCCCTTCTGCCACCGCCCGGTTCGATCACACGAGTGTGATCGGACCTTATCCGTCCGCATCCGTCCGCACGCTTGCCTACCCCTTCCCGCCGCCGTAACCGAAGCTTGGCTTCTCATGCGGTTTTCAGGTCCTGGTCACCTCGGCCGTCGGCCGCTATTGATCCGGGGAAGATGCCATGACGCGAATATCCGCCACGCTCCTCGCCTGCAGCCTTCTTGCGGCGATCGCCCATCCCGCCGCTCTGCGCCCCCTGCATGCCCGGGACAAGCCGCCAGTGGAGGACGAGGCGCGGCAGCGCGCCCTGTTCTCCAAGGTCGACAGCTCGATCGTCTGCCTCAACAACCTGTCGCAGGATATCTATCGATCGCGGGCGCGCTATTTCAGCTGGGTGAGCGACACCGGACCGACGGGCCGGGAAAAGCACAACTACGGTATCTATGACATTGATAACCTGG
The DNA here is from genome assembly GCA_009781045.1 of Alphaproteobacteria bacterium. GTDB lineage: Bacteria > Pseudomonadota > Alphaproteobacteria > Rhizobiales > Xanthobacteraceae > Bradyrhizobium. The sequence goes on along the minus strand of WQYW01000052.1, from coordinate 1,279 downwards.
GTCGCCCATTCGATTGCCTCGAACTCCTCGAAATGACCAATTCCATCGCCCCCCATTTTCCGGACATTGAGGCAGAAGCGGCCGCCTATGTCAGCGCCGCAAGAAAGCTTCGTCCTCTGGTCTGCGAAGCCAGCGCCTATTACGACCAGCATCGCTACCGCGACGACGCCCTGGAAAAGGGCAAAGCCCTCCATCCTCGCCTGGTTGCGGCCTTTGATGAATTTGTTGCCGCCGATCAGAGGCTGCGCCTTGTCATCGACCCCGTCAATGACGCAAGGGCGCGCCAGGACCTCGTGACGATCGAACGCAGGGAGGGGCACACGCTGCATTATCATACCACGGTGCTCTTCATTCACGCCAAGGAGCTGGTCGACACCATGAAGGGTCCCCCCGACATCGGCAGCTTTAACGCCGCAATGACGGAATACACCTCAAGCCTCGACGCCATCAATGAACGGGTGACCCGGGACGGCAGCGCCGCCGATAACTCCTATCTGCTCGCCAACGCCGGATGGTTTCTTGACTGCGCCAGAAAATTCGCCCGCCGCGTCCACCACGACAAGCCCTACACCGCGAAAGAACGGCAGCAGCTTCGTCTGCCCGTTTCCGATCTCGACAGGCCACGCGCCTGCTCCCCAGCCGACATGGCCGCCCGTTACGGGGCACTGATTCGAATCAAAAACAACTACACCTCTTCACCAAAGCTGGAGTGGCGTCCCTATTCGCCTTAGGAACCGTTACGGAATTGCCGCTCCGGACGGCTCCCGCAGGGCGGGGGAAATTAGCACGGATCTGCCCCGGAAGCGTTTCGCCTATTCTCCCCCGGCTCCTCAAGCCTCAGCCAGGAGCGCTCAACCCGCGCGGGTCGTCCAAGCCAGATGCCATCGTGGGGGCGGGCCCCAGAAGCCACCGCGAGGTCGAACGCCGCTCTGACCCGATACAACGACACCGTCAACGCCATCAACCAACTGGCCCGCCCGGATGAGGGCGCCCCGCTGCCCGCCCACCCCGGAACATTCCGCAGCTGCACCAGCTCCTTCGCCCGCCCCGCCCGCGACAATCCGCGCTACGCCGCCCGACCTCTGCAGGCCCCGCGCTTTCCGTGTGGCATCTGTTTCCTGGACCTGGCAGCGTCCTGCTCCCCGGCGGTTCCGTTCGGGTGCGATTATTTCTGTGGGTAAGTTCGCCGCGATTCCGTTTTGTTCATGGTGCGATTCGGATCCGTTCCCCCATCGAGTCGCTAGCATCATTGAAGTCGGTGGCTGACTGGACCTCTTGT
>WQYW01000051.1 GCA_009781045.1 Alphaproteobacteria bacterium | reverse complement strand
TGGCTGGTCAGGAATGCAGAACTCATGGCTGCATTGAGGATCTGCCGGTTCAATGACGACTGGTCACAGTACTGGGAGACGAAAATGGCCGCATGAGGTCCCCCGAGGTTTTAATCGCACCCGCAACCACCTGCGCCAGGTCCTGGCCCAAATCCTGGCATCACCGGGAGGAATTCTCCCCAGACCGGAGCGGCACCGAGGCCTGCTTTTTGGGAAAGCCGGCTTCCGGGCCTGTAATTCGGGTCCCGGATAGGGTAGCCACGGCTCACCGGGCAACGCAAATCACGTGGTCGCCATGTCTGAGACACCGAAAAAGTCTGACACACCGAAAAAGTCTGACGCCCCGCAAAAGCCCGGCATCGCCGCTCCACCTGCGGGCAAGGGCGATCACGTCTTTCTGGTCGACGGCTCGTCCTATATTTTCCGTGCCTACCACGCACTGCCGCCGATGGTCCGCAAATCGGACGGCCTGCAGGTCAATGCTGTGCTCGGCTTCTGCAACATGCTGTGGAAACTGCTGCGCGACATGCCGAAAGAGCGGCGACCGAGCCATCTGGCGATCGTTTTCGACAAGTCCGGGGTCACCTTCCGCAACGACATCTATCCCGATTACAAAGCCCAGCGCCCGCCGCCGCCCGACGACCTGATCCCGCAATTCGCGCTGATCCGCGCTGCGGTCCACGCTTTTGACCTGCCCTGTCTGGAACAGCTCGGCTTCGAGGCCGACGATCTCATCGCCACCTATGCCCGTCAGGCCGCCTCCCGCGGCGCATCGGTCACCATCGTGTCCTCGGACAAGGATCTGATGCAGCTCGTCAGCAGCCAAATCACCATGTTCGACAGCATGAAGGACCGCCAGATCGGCATTGCCGAGGTGATCGAGAAATTCGGCGTGCCGCCGCCCAGGGTGGTCGAGGTGCAGGCACTGGCTGGCGACGCCACCGACAACGTTCCCGGCGTCCCCGGCATCGGTATCAAGACCGCAGCCCAGCTCATCGCCGAATATGGCGATCTCGAACAGCTGCTCAGCCGCGCCGGTGAGATCAAGCAGCCGAAGCGGCGCCAGGCGCTGATCGACAATGCCGAACTGGCCCGGATTTCGCGCCGCCTGGTCGCTCTCGACGACAAGGTCGATCTCGAGGTGCCGCTCGACGATCTCGCGGTTGTCGAGCCCGATCCCCGCAAACTGATCGCCTTTCTCAAGGCCATGGAGTTTTCGACGCTGACGCGCCGGGTCTCGGATTATGCGCAGGTCAACCCCGCCGACATCGCCCCCGATCCGGCGCTGATCGCCCGTCGCGACAGCGCGGAACCGGCAGACCAGAACACCGCTGCCGAGGCCAGGCCGGGTGACAGGGCCGCTCTCCACGACCATGGCGGCGTCACCAGCGCTGCCGACAAGGCCGACCGGGCATCCAGCGTCAAGGGCAGCCCGGAGACGCTCGCCGCCACGCGCCGCGAGGCGGCGCGCGGCTGGCGGAGCGACCCCAGCCGCTATCTCACGCTTACCGGTATCGCGGAACTCAAGGCGCTGATCACGCGCATCCATGACACCGGCCGTGTCGCCCTCGACGTCACCGCGAGCTGCGAAGACCCCATGCAGGCCACACTCTGCGGCATTGCGCTCTCAGTCGGAGCCGATGACTGCGCCTATCTGCCGCTCGGCCACCGCCAGGGCGGCGATGGCATCGGCCTGTTCGACGCCGGGCTCGAAGCCGGGCAGATTGCGACCGATGAGGCGCTGGCGGCGCTGCGCGAGGTACTGGAATCAAACGGGATCCGCAAGATCGGCTTCAACATCAAATTCAGCTTCCTGATGCTGGCCCGGCACGGCATCACACTTCACAACATCGATGACGTCCATCTGGCTTCCTACGTGCTCGATGCCGGACGCGGCTCCCATGCCCTTGAGTCGCTTTGCGAACGCGGTCTCGGCCACGCGCTGGCTGCTGAGAGTGAGCTGACCGGCTCGGGCCGGAACCGTATCCCCTTCGACCGCGTCGCCATCCCCAGGGCGAGCGCCTTTGCAGCGGAGCGGGCCGATGTCATCCTGGCTCTGTGGCAGCTTCTGGAGCCGCGGCTTGGCAGTGAACATATGCGCAGCGTCTATGAAACCCTGGAACGGCCGCTGATCGCCGTGCTGGCACGGATGGAGGAGCGCGGTATCGTTATTGACCGCAGGGTGCTGGCGCGGCTGTCGGAGGAATTCGCACAGGGCGCCGCCACACTGGAGAGCGAGATCCACGAACTGGCCGGCGAAGAGATCAATATCGGCAGCCCGCGCCAGATCGGCGACATTCTGTTTGGCAAAATGGCGCTGCCGGGCGGCAGCCGGACAAAGACCGGCGCCTGGTCAACCACCGCGCAGGTGCTCGACGATCTCGCCGAGCAGGGCCACGCGCTGCCGCGCCGGATCCTCGACTGGCGGGCGTTGTCGAAACTCAAATCGACCTATACCGACGCGCTTCCGGCCCATGTCAATCCGCACACCAACCGGGTCCATACCACCTATGCGCTGGCGGCGACGACCACGGGCCGGCTCTCCTCCAATGAGCCCAATCTGCAGAATATTCCGGTGCGCACCGAGGACGGCCGCAAGATCCGCCACGCCTTTGTCGCCGCTCCCGGCTACCGACTGGTCTCGGCCGATTATTCGCAGATCGAATTGCGGCTGTTGGCCGAGATCGCCGACATCGCCGTGCTGCGCCAGGCCTTCCGCGACGGTCTCGACATCCACGCCATGACCGCCTCCGAAATGTTCGGCGTGCCCATCCCTGGCATGCCGGCCGAGATCCGCCGCCGCGCCAAGGCGATCAATTTCGGCATCATCTATGGCATCTCGGCTTTCGGCCTCGCCAACCAGCTCGGCATCCCGCGCGAGGAGGCGGCGGCCTATATCCGCAAATATCTGACGCGCTTCCCCGGCATTCGCACCTATATGGACCAGACCCGGGAATTGTGCCGCCGTCAGGGTTACGTCACGACGCTGTTCGGCCGCAAATGCCATTACCCCGACATCAAGGCTTCGAATGCCTCGGTGCGCGCTTTCAACGAACGGGCCGCGATCAATGCCCGTCTTCAGGGCAGCGCCGCGGATATCATCCGCCGCGCCATGACCCGCATTGAGGACGTGCTTGCCGGGCACAACCTCAAGGCACAGATGCTGCTGCAGGTCCATGACGAGCTGATTTTCGAGGTGCCTGAGGACGAAGTCGAGGCCACTCTGCCGATTGTGCGCCGTGTGATGGAGGACGCCGCCTTCCCGGCGGTCGCGCTCACCGTGCCGCTCAAGGTCGACGCCCGCGCTGCCGACAACTGGGACGCGGCCCATTAGAAATAGGCCCTTCGACGATCGCTGTGGCGATTCCTGCCGGGCTATTCGATTCGACGGGTGGCCGACCAAGCCAGGCCCCGGTGGCGTTCCTGGCTTCCTGTCGGGCGGCCCTGTCATTTCCAGTCCGCGTCCTGAACGCCGGCCAGCTTCCGCGATGATCGGCCGGGAGCCGGCCTGCAATATTTCAATCCCTGGTGTCGGCGGATTTCATTCACGCCGGCCGCGCGGCACCGCAAGAAATTTCGCCGATGGCGGCATTGGCGATACGCGGTTCCCTCCACCTCAACGCTCCCCCCGAAACAGGGGATTGCCCTCGCTCCCTGCTCTCGTAAGGCTTCCCAGCTCTCGCCCACCAACCACCTCTGTCCCTGTACACAGGCTGGCGCGGTGGTCACGGATCATGCGACGCGCCCCACTTCGGCCCTTTGTCGCAGCGAGGTAACCGATATGACTGGTACGCCGGAAAACCCCCTCGACCTGCCACAGGGCACGCCCCCCGTTCTCCTGCAGGCGGTGGAGCGGGGCGTCCTGACCCCGGAGGCGGTTCGCCTTCTTATGCGCCGTCCGCAGCTTGCAGAAATGGCGGCCCGCGAGATCTCCCGTTCGCGGAAATTTCAGGAAGCCGAAGGCAGGCAGTCGCTGGCGTTGCGCACCCACGCCGCCACCGCCAGCCTGCCGCCGCCCGACGAGTCGGCATTCGCTCCCATCCTCTCCGAACTCGAAGCCATTCGACATGCGGCAAGGCACCAGATCGCCGAGCGGACCGCGCGATACGCTCCGAAATATATCGCCATCGGCTTCCTGATCGGGCTCGGGCTGACGATCGCAAGCCATATCGCCGGAAAAGGCGATTGGGCTCTCTTCGGTCTGCCATTTCTGGGAGGCGCCCTTGGCTGCTTCCGGGCAAGACGGGGTCCGGAGGAAGATGCCTGGCAGCAGATGTATCGCCAGCGCGTCCTCTCCAAGCTCGCAGCAAGCTTCGGCGCGCTGCAGTGGCGGCCGGCCGGTTCCGCAACGGAGACCCTTCTCAGCGAAATCACAGCCTGCGGCCTGTTTGCCAGATGGAACAAGGCCGATTCCCAGGGCGAAATCCATGGCCGCTATCATGGCGTCGCGATCTCCCTCCTCGACATCGGGCTGAGAATGGAGGCAGGGGACAAAAGCGAGACAATCTTCCGCGGCGCGCTGGTGACGCTCACGCTGCCGCAGAACCTTCACGCCACCATCGTGGTCAGGCGCCATCGCAACATCGTCGCTGATTTTGTGACGAAACAGCGCATTGAGCTTCCTGCCCTGACGCTGCTGTCGCTTGACCATGTGCAGCTTGAGGATCCCGTTTTCGTCCGGGAATTCGATGTCCATGCCTCCGACCAGGTCATGGCCCGGGTGCTCCTGACGCCGTCCTTCATGGAACGCTTCCGGACCCTGGCACGCCGTCTCGGTGCTCCGGCGCTGCTGGTGCAGGACGACCGGCTGGTTGTCGCCGTGGAGACCGGCAATGTTTTCAAGCCGCCCGCATTTGACCAGCCCGCCACCGCACGCGACAGACTGATGGAGCTGCGCAACAACATCGCCCTGCTGCTCGACACGGCGGACGCCGTGATCGACCTCGACACTGCCTCACGCCTGCAGAAAGTACTGTCCACGGCAACTGCCGCCGGGAACGGACCTCGACCACAATAGGATTGTCGTCGGCAGCCAAAATCTCGACGCCATTGCCCGAAAGTGCAATTTCGGAGCGGCGGCCTCCCGCCTGGCGCAAACAGCGCCCCGCGAGGCTGTTGGCGTCCCGACCCGCAAGGCGAGGCCTCCTGGCACCCTGGTACCGCCCTTCCCCCCTCTGCAATCCCCGGCAACCCCGCAACAGCACATGGTTGGCTCACGTCCGTTCGGACTTCTGCGCCCTCGGGCCGTTTTCCGCAATCGGGGTCTTTGTGCGACAATCTCCGCGCGCCTGCCCTGATGCCTGCGACTCCAACGGGATCTTGAAGCCCCTGGCGGTTTCCTTCGAGGCCCCTGCCCCGATCCTCCCTGCGCAAGCCAGCCCCCTTCCCCCTCAGCCAGCGGCGGACGATGGGGGGTGCAACCGCCGCGTTTGGTCCATCGCCGGCAAAATTCTGCTCTTCCCATCACGGCATAGTGCATATCGCCGGCCCCAGGGTACCTTTCCCGCCCATTCGCGCCTCTTCGCGCCTGCAATGCTCTTTTCTGGCAACGCAACCATCGATAGATTGCCCCTCCGTTTTCTGCCCGCCGTGCGCCCCGCTCAACCGCCTGCCAGGAACCCGTGACCGTGTCGAAATCCGCCTCCCGCGCCCGTCTTCTCGAAATCATCCGCCGCCGCTCCTTCGGACGTGGTGCGGTGACGCTGGCGTCCGGCCGCCAAAGCGATTTCTATTTCAATCTCAAGCCCACCATGCTTGACGCCGAGGGTGCCACGCTGCTCGCCGAGCTCACCTATGAGACGCTCCGCGACGACAGGCTCGACTTCATCGGCGGACTGGAAATGGGCGCAGTACCGCTGGCCGGTGCCATCGCCCAGATTTCCTGGCTCAAGGGACACCCGATCGCAGCTTTTTTCGTCCGCAAGACGGTAAAAGCGCATGGCGCACGGCTTGCGATCGAGGGTCTGGCACCGGGCGAAAGCCTCGAAGGCAAGCGGGTCGTGATCGTCGAGGACGTCACCACCACCGGAGCCTCGGCGATGAAGGCGGTCGAGGCGGTGCGCGAGGCCGGTGCCGATGTGGTGCTGGTGCTGACCATGGTGGATCGCGAGGAAGGTGCCAGCGACACTTTCGCCAACGCCAATCTGCCCTTCCGCGCCATTTATAAAGCTTCCGAGTTCCTGCGCTGACGCAAACCCTCCTCTGCGGGGATCCACAGTTGATCCCGGCGATCCGCGTTTTCTCCAGCTGCCGTGGGGCGCGCCTTCCCATTCCCGCTCTGCGCAAAGCGCGTTCCGGAGCCTTGTTCGCCGGAAGGAGGGAGCCGTCAGGGACAATCCACCTGAAGAACGGTCTGTGGGCTTTCGAAAATCCCGGCACGCGGCTCCCGGCAAGTCATTCTTCCGGTTTTTCCCCGACCCGTTAAAGGGACCGTGTCAGGACATGCACGGCAGCTCCGCCGCTGCAAGAGGCCGGTTTCTGTGCAGGTTCCCTTCATTTCGATCGTCATCGGGGATCCGCTTTGCGCCTGGAGCGGCTTTTCCCGTTCAATTCGCGCATCTTCGCTGCCGGTCCCGCATGGCGTTGCCAGCCGGTTGCCCCCGCAATTATCCCCGCTATTAGTTCTTTGTTAGTCTTTTGTGACCATCCAGTTCCTGCTATACGATTTCGCAAGATACATTAACGACATGTGAGTGCGCCTGACTGTGCGGGGCAGCTTACGTCTGCTGTGCTCATAATGTCACGGAGCAACTCTGAGACGACGGTACCGGGCCCGCAATCAGGGCTTCTTTACCATCCCGCGCTAGGCTTTCTGGAACTTGGCGAGTGACACGAACCGGCCGATTCGAAAGGAAGAGCGCTGCTGTCTGTCTCTTTTCACGAGACCGGCACGCTGCCTGCATCTTTTCGCCGAAGCGTGCCGGTGGTTCGGAGGCGAGGCCTTGTGCACAAAGATGGAGGATGCCCGGCGGCTGTCGGGCGCGCTTGTGCTGGCAACGGCAGCGCTGACCGGTACGATGGGGACAGCCTCCGCCGAGGGACTGTTTGATCGTCTGGTCGGCGGCCTGCACCGGCTGATTACCCCGACTTCCCAGGAAGTCACAGAGGCGCCGCTGCCGCCGCAGAGCCCGCAGGCACCGCGGCCGCCGCTGGCACGGCGCACCGGCTCCGGACCGGCTTTCTGCGTGCGTCAGTGTGACGGGAAATATTTCCCGCTGCTGCGTTCCGCCGTGTCGCCGGCGCAGATGTGCAAAGCCTTCTGCCCCGCCGCCGCCACCAAGGTCTATTTCGGTTCCTCGATTGACAGCGCCGCCTCGGCCACGGGTGAACGTTATGTCAACAGCGAGAACGCCTTCGCCTATCGCAAGGCGCTGCGCGCCGACTGTACCTGCAACGGCCACGATCCCGCCGGTCTCGCTGCGATCGATCTGGCCTCCGACAATTCCCTGCGCCGCGGCGACGTCATCGCCACCAAAGACGGGCTGGTGGCCTATAAAGGCGGGGCGGGTGGCGAGGACAAAAACCCCGAGTTCGTGCCCCTTGATGTCTATCGTGGACTGACCACCGAGATGCGCGCCCATCTTGATGAGGTTCAGATCGCACCGGTGCGGGAGACTCCGCTTGCCACTGGTTCCATCCCCGCCGACGCCAGAACCGGTGCGACCCCGGCAGCGGGCCGCCCAGGTCCGGCGCGCGGTGTTCCCACGGCCAGCAACTGATGCTGCTCCATCCTCGCTCGACCCTGCGGACACAGCCGCCGAAGTCCCGAAAGCCCGACGCACAAGGCGGGTTCTGCCGCGCCGGCCGGATGACGGGGCGGGTCGGAATTCCATTTCCACGGTTCCCTTCTCTGATTTCTGATTTCTGAATTCCGCTTTTCCGCTTGTTCACTTTTCAGCTGCCGAGGAAATGCTTTAGGGTGCCGCCGGATTACCGATCGGGCCGCGCCCGGGGCGAGGTCCAGAATCTGCACCCAGGCCTGAATCGATTTTACCGATGGCTGGCTTGTGCAGGGGCTGGACCGCATCCCGGAGGTGAACCCACTGGCATGCCAGATGACGACATTAACGACCTGACTTCCCCAACCGTGTAATTTCGGCAGAGCCGGATGACTGCGGCAGCGCCACCCACCCTGAAATCCGTTCCGCACCTTCCAGATGCCTCCGAGCAAGTGACCCCGACCATGACGTTTTCGCAAGATCAGCACCTCCCCACCCCGCAACCGGTCGACGAACTGGAACTGGCGGACATCAAAAGCGCCATCCTCGCCAAGCTGCGCCTCGCCGTCGGCAAGAACGCCGATGTGGCGACCCGGCACGACTGGTATCAGGCCTCGGCACTGGTGTTGCACGATCGCATCATGCATCTGTGGCTCACTTCCGACAAACGCAGCTATGACGCCGGAAGCAAGCGCGTGTACTATCTTTCGCTCGAGTTCCTCGTCGGCCGGCTTTTCAGCGACGCCCTGAACAATATGGGGCTCCTCAGGATCTTCGACCTCGCGCTTGGCGATCTCGGCGTCAGCCTGTCCGAATTGCGCAAATGCGAACCCGATGCCGCGCTCGGCAATGGCGGTCTCGGGCGTCTGGCGGCCTGTTTCATGGAAAGCATGGCCACGCTTTCCATTCCGGCCACCGGCTATGGCATCCGCTACGACTCCGGCCTGTTCCGCCAGATCATCAATCGCGGCTGGCAACAGGAATATCCCGACGACTGGCTGAGCTTCGGCAATCCGTGGGAATCGCAACGCCCGGAAATCGTCTATCACGTTCAGTTCGGCGGCAGCCTCGAGCGCGTCCGCGACAACAAGGGCCGCGAGCGGGTGATCTGGCATCCGGGCGAGACCGTCCAGGCCGTCGCCTACGACACCCCGATCGTCGGCTGGCGCGGCCAGCACGTCAATGCGCTCCGACTATGGTCGGCGCGCTCCCCCGACCCACTCAAGCTCGACGTCTTCAACAGCGGCGACTATGTCAGCGCCAGCGCTGAGCAGGCCCGCGCCGAAGCGATCTGCAAGTTCCTCTACCCCAATGATGAAAGCCCGGCAGGGCGGGAACTGCGCCTGCGCCAGGAATATTTCTTCGTCTCGGCGTCGCTCCAGGACCTGCTGCGCCGCCACCTCGCTTCTGACGGCCAGCTGCGCAGCCTGCCGGCCTCGGCCGCAGTGCAGCTCAACGACACCCATCCGAGCCTCGCCGTCACCGAATTGATGCGCATCCTGCTCGACGTGCATTCCTTCCGCTGGGACGACGCCTGGAAGCTGACCGTGGCGACGCTGTCCTACACCAATCATACTCTGCTGCCCGAGGCCCTGGAAAGCTGGCCGGTGGAACTCTTCGAGCGCCTGCTGCCGCGCCATCTCGACATCATCTACCGCATCAACGAGCGCCATCTTGCCGCCGCCGAGAGCCATTGTCCCGGCGATCTCGGCTTCCGCGCCTCGGTGTCGCTGATCGATGAGAGGGGCAACCGCCGGGTACGCATGGGACATCTCGCCTTCACCGGCTCCCACGCCATCAACGGCGTCTCGGCGATGCATTCCGAACTCCTGCGCCAGACCGTGTTCCACGATCTCAACTGCCTCTACCCCGGCCGCATCTCCAACAAGACCAATGGCATCACCTTCCGCCGCTGGCTCATGCTGGCCAATCCCAGACTGACGGAGCTGTTGCGCGAGGTCTGTGGCGAGGCGGTACTCGACGATCCCACCCGCCTCCAGCATCTCGAAACCGTGGCCTGCGACACCGCCTTCCAGCACCGCTTCCGGGAGGTCAAGCGCCACACCAAGACCGCTCTGGCGCGGGTGATCACCGAGCGGCTCGGCCTCACCGTCAACCCCGGCGCCCTGTTCGATGTCCAGATCAAACGCATCCACGAATATAAGCGCCAGTTGCTCAACATCCTCGAGGCGATTGCGCTCTACCAGGAGATCCGGGACCAGCCCAAGGGCGACTTTGTACCGCGGGTCAAGGTCTTTGCCGGCAAGGCTGCAGCGAGCTATGGGCGTGCCAAGCTGATCATCAAGCTGATCAACGACGTCGCGGAAATCGTCAACAACGATACCACCATCGACGACAAGCTCAAGATCGCCTTCCTGCCGGACTATAATGTCAGCCTGGCCGAAATCATCATTCCGGCCGCCGATCTCTCCGAACAGATCTCGACCGCGGGCATGGAGGCCTCGGGCACCGGAAATATGAAGCTGGCGCTCAACGGTGCGCTCACCATCGGCACGCTCGACGGCGCCAATATCGAGATCGGCGACCGGGTCGGGTCTGAAAACATCGTGATCTTCGGCATGGACGCCATGGAGGTGGTGACACGACGCAGGCATGGCCTCGACGCCACCGATGTCATCAACGCCTCGCCGCGGCTTCAACGTGCGCTCACGGCGATCGCCAACGGCGAATTCTCCCCCGACGACCACGGTCGCTTCTCTGCAATCGTCGATGGCCTGCGTCGTTTCGACCACTACATGGTATGCGCCGATTTCGCGTCCTATTTTGACGCGCAACGCGGCATCGACGCCCGCTGGAACGATACCCCGGCCTGGACCACTGCCAGCATCCTCAACGTGGCGCGGATGGGGTGGTTCTCCTCGGACCGCACCATCCGCGAATATGCCGAGGACATCTGGGACGTACCGCTGCGCCCGCTTGGCGCGGCGTCAACCGACCTTCCGGGCTGATGCCGGGCAGCAGAGACCCACACAATGCATGTTTTTGACCAGGCCATCGCGCTCGAAGGCGCGGGCGACCTCTTCCGGGGAACCGCGAGCGAAGCCTACTGGGCCTTTGTCGGACCCTTCGGCGGCATCACTGCCGCCACCATCCTCTCCGCGCTCACCCTTCACCCCGGCCACGCCGGCCACCCGCTGGCGCTGACCGTCAATTACTGCGCCCCTGTGGCCGCCGGCACCTTCGACATCGCGCTGCGCCTCGTCAGACAGAACCGCTCCAGCCAGCACTGGCTCGTGGAGCTGAGCCAGGCCGGCATCGTCGTCACTTTCGCCAGCGCGGTCTTTGCCGCGCGCCGCGCCTCGTGGTCCCATCAGGAGGCGCCGTTTCCGCACGCCCCGCCCTTTGAGCATTTTGAATCCTCGCCCGCCATTCCCGGGCGCTGGACCGACCAGTACGACTTCCGCTTCATCGAAGGGGATGCCCGCATCGGCGAACCGCTCAGCGGAGACGAGCGCGTCTATTCCAGACTATGGATCAGCGACCGCCAGCCCCGGCAGATCGACATGCTGTCGCTGACTTCGATGTCGGATGCCTTTTTTGCCCGCGTCTTTCACGCCAAACGTGAAATCGTGCCCTTCGGCACGGTCTCGCTCACCACCTATTTCCACGTTGACGCCGATGAACTCGCCGCCTTGAACATCACCCGCGTGCTCGCGGTGGTTGACGGCAAGGTCTTCCACAACTCCTTTGGCGATCAGTCCGCCGAATTGTGGTCGCCGCATGGCCGCCTGCTCGCGACCACGACCCAGATCGGCTATTTCAAGGCCTAAAGACCGCCGACCCGACACCAGGCCCTCGAAGCCATCCTCGGGCCGACGGAAAGCTCAGCCGATGATCCTAAATCCGGAAGTTGGAGGCGTAGCGTCGCCGGAAGTTGTTGTTGCGACTCGCGATTTGGCAGCCAGCCCCTTCACCCCATGGGTGACGATCTGGAATCGACCACAGCAATTGCAACGTATTGTGAATTCGGAACTTTCTCTGCTGGACCAGGATGCCAACTGCCGTTTTCAGGTTTTTGGCATTCTTTGCCATTTATAGCGTGACTCCGCTATAAACCGATAAATTCGCTATCGATTGCGAAACGCTGCCCCAGAGGAACGGGAAATGCCGTCTTTTGCCTGCCTTCCGACAGCCTCCCCTGTTACTGTAGTTTATCACGTTATTTCAATGACTTGAACGTGAAAGCGGGGGCCTGTCGGACGATCGAGGCTCCAGCCGCAGGCCGCTTGAGCGGCGCGCTTTGCGGCGGTCGCTGCACCCGGATTTCGAAGCGGGTGATGCCCCACAGCGCGCCCTGAGGATTTCGTCGCCTCATGCCACCGCCGCTCTCGCCCGCCGCCGGCGGATCCTCCTGTCGACCAGGAATACGACCCCAATCAGAGCCAATGGCACCATCAGCACCACGGCGCCGCTCAGGCGGCACAGATGGTCCCATTGCGCCTCGGCATCGCCCGGCACCACCGTGGTGGAGGTGGTGAGCGAGGCCAGAAAGGCATCGTCCTTCAGCGGCGTATCACCGGCGCTGACAGCACCGATCAGGCTTTCACCACTCCACAGCACCACCATGTCAATATATTTGTGGTTGAAGAGAAGTGCGGGCGCTCCGCTCGGCGAGCGAATGATCCGGCTCATATCCCGTCGCGTCATGCCAAACCGCCATCCCGGGTGACCGTTGACCACCACCCACTGCGGCTCACTGAAGTCGACGCCACCGCCGGCTTCGAAGCCGGTTCCATCGACCAGCTTGTCGCCGATGCGCTCCATCACCGCCTCGGGCGCCAGCGCGATGACCCATCTGGTCCAGCGCGGCACCGGCAGCTCGCCCATGCTCAGGACGCGCTGGCCCGGGCCTGTGCCGGTCTTCTGGATCCAGCCGTCGGGCGACCCCGGTTCGTCCCGGGCGAGATAGACCTGCGCCGCAGTGCCGGGGAAGCGGATGGTCGCCCCGACCATGCTGCGCTCCAGCGCACACAGCGTACCGGTACTGGCGCCCAGGCACAGAGCCACCAGCAGGGCCAGACGCGTCGCCACCATTTCTACAGACTCCATCCGATGTCGCGCCCGCTGCGACTGAGATAATAGAGCGCATTGGCACGCATCGCCACAAGCCACATGTAGCCAACGCCGAAGCCGGTCATGGCGCCGTCCGGCAGGTGCAACGCGCTGGCAAAAATGCCGAGCACGAGCTGCAACGCGATCAGAACCAGAGCCTGACGCCACAGCCTGAGAGCGAAGGCAAAATAGAGAAAACCGAAGAAGAACGCGTGCCAGTTGATGTTGAGCGTCATGCGTTCGCCAAACGACAGCATCCTGAATGCTGCCTTCAGTTCCGCAGTCGCACCCATGCCGCGCAGGAACGATGGCACGCCGTGCGCATCAAAGAAACGGAAGCGGAATTTCCAGGTTTCGCTGAGGCTCGAATCCTGGTTCCAGTCGCGCGTCGCCGGTTGTGTCATGATCGCCATCCTGAAATGCCAAATGCTCTGTATCGAGTTGTTGAGTTCAAAAAAGGTCACCCCAGGCCTGGAGCAGCTCCGGCTTGCGGCACGGTCGGGCTCGGCCGCGGTTCCAGCCTGGCACCGGCAAACCTGCTCGCAGGACGTGAAGACCTGGTTTCTGGTTTCACGTTCGCCGCCTGCATCCGCTGCGGCCGCTGTCAACCATGATCCGTGGAAAAGCAGGTCAATCAATTCTGAGATGGCCGCAATCGCCAACGGAACACATTTTTTCGTGAACGTAATTCCCCCTGGCCGCGCGCCCCGCAATATCGCCGAAACCATCGACAAGACTCCGGCGATCATCCATCGCTGGCTCCGTGACCGTTCGAAAAGAGACGAGCCTGGCCCTCGACTACCCGCTGCGTCCAGGGCGCTGGTCTGTGCCCGCCGCGGTGACAGCGGGATCTCCGCAATTACAGGGCTCAGCGCGATCCACCCTTGGTCGTGGCGGCACAGACCTCCGAGCCGAGCAGCGCCATGGCGGCAAGGAGCCGTTCGCCGGAGGATGCCGGTCGTCATCTCTTCGAACCGACTTGTCCATCTCTGCTGCGGTATCGCCAGGCTCAATCCCGAGTGCCGCGCGTGATCCGGCCCGGATCATCCTCCCCCGAAGGGTGGCAGGCGCTGGCAGTTCGGTCTCGACGACAACACAAAGTCGCGGCGTGTCCCCGAGATGCGGACCCCTGATCCCGCTGCTGCAGCGGTAGACATCAGGGCGTCGCCCTGATTCCGATGGGAACTTCGCGCTGCACAGCTGACCGCCTGTTTACCGTATTCGCCATTTCCACCCTGGAGGATGCCGATCGCACAGCGCACGCGCTTCCGATCCTGCAGAAATCAGATCTTCCAGCCGATGTCCCCCTGGGTGCGACAGATGTAGTAGAGACTGTTGGCGCGCAGAGCCACACAGATGCAGTAGCCGAGGAGGAGTCCGTGCATGGCGGGCTCCGACAGATTGAGGAACGCAGCGAGCAGGAGGAACCCAACAGCAATCGCGAACAGCACCACTCCCTGGCGCCACAGCTTGAGAACGAAGGCGATATAGAGGAAGGTGAAGAAAAACGCGTAGCCGTTGACCGCGAGGCGGATGCGGTCAACAAGCGACAGCGCCTTGAAGCCGGCCATGAGTTCGGGGCTGATGCCGGCGGCCTCGGGCACGCCGTAGGTGTCAAAGAAACGGAAGCGGAATTTCCAGATCTCGCTGAGGCTGTCGTCGTTTTTCCAGTCGCCTGTCTCGGATTGTGCCGGAATGGTCATCTCAACCTCATCTCTCACCATCGTCCAAAAAACCGCGCCCTGAACCGCAAACCAGTGCTGCTGCCACTCTTCAAGGCGAGAGGGCGCGTTCCAGGAGATTTGACGGCAGGCTGGCGGTCGAGGGCCCTTATGGTCTTATAATGCATAACAGGCCTAACCGGGAGGAGGCAAAGACGCAAAGGGCGCAGCCCCCGTGGCACGTCTCCCTGACGCGCCTGGATTACCGGGCGTGAGAGCGCGCGCGGACGCCTGCGACAGCCCCCCCCGGGCAGACCCAACGGACTGCCCCCGGTGTCGCGGGCGAAGACCCGCCGCCAGTTCCACTTCCTCACACGCTGGCGAGAGCGCCCTTTTTCTGGACTTCGATACGTCGATGAGCCCGGCCGAGCCGATCCGCACCCGTCCGACCCGATCCATCAGGAGCGAAAAGGGCGGCTCTCGCGAGCCGCCCTTTTTCCTGCGTCAACGCGGGTTTCCACCGCGCCTCAGCATTTATCGGGTTCAGGGCGCGCGCGGTCCGGCGGCGCGCACCGCGTCATCGACGCTGGCCTCGAACTTGGTGAAGTTCTTCTGGAACATGCCCACCAGCGCCCGCGCTGTCTTGTCGAACTCCTCCTTGTCGGCCCAGGTATTGACCGGATTGAGGATCTCGCTCGGCACACCCGGCAGGGCGGTCGGCACCGCAAAGCCGAAATATTTATCGGTGCGGAACTCGACATTGCGCAGGCTGCCATCAAGCGCCGCCGACAGCAGTGCCCGTGTCACCCGGATCGGCATGCGGTGGCCGACGCCATATTTGCCGCCGGTCCAGCCGGTGTTGACCAGCCAGCAGTCGACATTATGGCTGGCGATCAGCTCGCGCAGCATGTTGCCGTAGACGCTCGGGATATGGGGCAGGAAGGGCGAGCCGAAACAGGTCGAGAATTCCGGTTGCGGTTCCGCCCCCAGGCCACGCTCGGTACCGGCGACCTTGGCGGTATAGCCGGAGAGGAAGTGGTACATCGCCTGCGCCGGCGTCAGCTTGGCGATCGGCGGCAGCACGCCGAAGGCGTCGGCCGCCAGCATCACCAGGTTGCGCGGATGCGGCGCCACACCGGTCCGCGACGCATTGGGGATGAAATCGAGCGGATAGGCGCAGCGGGTATTCTCGGTCTTGGAGCCGTCATCGAAATCGACGACGCGGGTGATGTCGTCAAGCACACAGTTCTCCAGCACCGCACCGAAACGCGTCGAGGCGGCATAGATCTCGGGCTCGGCCTCCTTTGACAGCTTGATGCATTTGGCATAGCAGCCGCCCTCGAAATTGAAGATTCCCTCCGGGCTCCAGCCGTGTTCGTCATCCCCCACCAGGGTACGGTTGGGATCCGCCGACAGGGTGGTCTTCCCGGTTCCAGAGAGACCGAAGAAGATCGCCGCGTCGCCTTGCGGACCGACATTGGCCGAACAGTGCATCGTCATCACGCCGCGTTTGGGCAGATAATAGTTCAGCGTGGTGAACACCGACTTCTTCATCTCGCCGGCGTAATAGGACCCCCCGATCAGGACGACCCTGCGGGCGAAATCGATCGCCACGACATTCTCGGAGCGGCAGCCGTGACGCGCCGGATCGGCCCGGAAGCTCGGCATGTCGATGATGGTGAAATCCGGCACGAAGCCCGGCAGGTCGCCGACCGGGGGACGAATCAGAAGCGTGCGGATGAACAGGGAGTGCCAGGCCAGCTCCGTAAAGACACGGGTCTTGATCCGGAAGGTCGGATCGGCCCCGGCATAGAGGTCCTGGGCGAAAAGCCTGCGGCCTTCGGCATGCGTGAGGAAATCCTGGTAGAGTGCCTCGAACTGGGCTGCGGTGATCGACTGGTTGCCCTCCCACCACATCTCCTCGGTGGTGGCGTCGCGCACCGTATATTTGTCTTTGGGGCTGCGCCCGGTGAATACGCCGGTATCGGCGCAGACGGCGCCGTCGGCCGAGAGCACCGCCTCATTGGCACCGAGCGCGTATTGATAGAGCTGCGGCGCGCCAAGGTTCCAAACCACCTCTTTCAAATTCCGTAAACCGAACTTTTCGGCACCAAAGGCACCGTTGCGCACACCTGTTTCCTGCACGAGAACCTCCTGAATCCGCTTTCCTGAGGCGCTGTCTGGTCAAAGCGCCACCATCGCGGCAGCCCTGACTGCAAATGTCAGGCCTCGGATGATTGAGCTATTAATGATGAACAACGCATTTGCCAAGGTGAACGAACGCAATCCGATGCTATTTGTGAACGTCGCGTGACGCGTGGGGTGGGGAGCTACCACGTCAGGAAGGACAACCCGGCATGGCGCTTTCCTCCGGTTCCACGAAATTTTCGAAACAGCAAGGCGCGCAAGGCGAAATAAAAGAAGCGGAGCCGGCCCCCCAATGGCGGATTTTCGTCAAAGCGGGCCTGCCACCGACTGGCCTGAACCCTGAAATCCCGCGTCCTGCGCCGCTCCTTTTGCCAGACCTCGGGAAGGCTGCGGCAAGGCCCCCGGAAACTGCCAGAGCCTGCTTTGCCGGAGGCCCGCCATGCTCCTTCGCCCCGCCTTGTGCTCCGATCGTTCAAAAGCAGAAGGATGGCAGCCCCCTCGTCCCTGCGCAATCGAGGCGCCCGGACCACCACAGGCCGGGAGCGGCCCTTCCCGTCCCCCTGCGGCGGCGGGTCGAGGCGGATCGCAACATCAAGGAGCTGTTTTCCATCACCCTGAAAGGACGGGCGGAAAGCCTATCCCGGGCTTGACAGTTGCAGAACAGCCCCACATTCGGCTAAACCCGAATTCGGGTTGAAGGCCGAAAGGTGTCCGGAACATGCTGTTTTTCCGATGTGGTCACATTTCGGCCCAGCTTGCATTGCTCCGTGATCCGCCGTTCTGCCAATCCAGACGATCTGTCCGTCCCAACGAAAAGCAGGCTGCCTATGCCAACAATCGCCCTTGTCGACGATGACCGCAATATTCTCACATCCGTCTCGATCGCGCTGGAGGCCGAAGGCTACCGCATCATGACCTATACCGACGGCGCCTCGGCGCTGGACGGGTTCCGCAGCGCCCAGCCCGATCTCGCCATTCTCGACATCAAGATGCCACGCATGGACGGGATGGAGACCCTGCGGCGGCTGCGGCAGAAATCCGACCTGCCGGTGATTTTCCTCACCTCCAAGGACGAGGAGATCGACGAGCTGTTCGGTCTCAAGATGGGTGCCGACGATTTCATCCGCAAACCGTTTTCCCAGCGTCTCCTGGTCGAGCGCGTCAAGGCGGTGCTGCGCCGTTCCGCCCCCCGGGACCCCACCGCGCTGCCCAAGGAAAACAACGACGCCAAGGCGCTCGACCGCGGCCTGTTGCGGATGGACCCGGAACGCCACACCTGCACCTGGAAGAACGAGGCGGTAACGCTGACGGTGACCGAATTCCTCATCCTGCAGGCCCTCGCCACCCGTCCCGGTGTGGTCAAGAGCCGCAACGCGCTGATGGATGCCGCCTATGACGATCAGGTCTATGTCGACGACCGCACCATCGACAGCCACATCAAGCGGCTGCGCAAGAAGTTCAAGGTCGTCGATAACGAATTCGAGATGATCGAGACCCTGTATGGCGTCGGCTACCGCTTCAAGGAAGCCGGCTGAAACAGCGGGGCAAGGCGCACCGCGGGCGGGACCGATGGAAACCGCACACCGGTCAGGGAAAACCGGGAAAAGCCGCGGGCGGTGCCGGACACGGAAAAAATGCGGCTCCTGGCGCCCTCCAGCGCGAAATTTCGGTGGCCGCGGTTTTTTTTGCGGATCCCGGACCTTGTCGCCTCGCTGACGACCCTGTCGAGGGGGGTGAGCGCTTCTGAAGACTTCGGGCAACACTTTATTCTGCCTTGGGAAACGTTTTTTGCTTGGGAAACAGGGTGCAGGAGCCGCCACAGTCTGAAGCCGGTCTTGAGACCGAGGACGTCGCTTCCACTCTTGAGGACGACAGCCCTGCCGAGACCCCGCCGCCGTCGCGCTGGCAGCCGCTGCGCTGGCTGATCCGCGCCGGGCAGTTTTTCTTCGCCCTCAGCTTCTCCAGCCTGACACGACGCATTCTCTCGCTCAACCTCGCTGGTCTGGTGGCGCTGGTGGCGAGCGTGCTCTATCTCTCCCAGTTCCGCGAGGGCCTGATTGATGCCCGGGCGCAGAGCCTGCTGGTCCAGGCCGAAATCATCGCCGGAGCCATTGCCGGCGCGGCAACCGTGCAGACCAACGCCATCACCATCGATCCTGACCGCTGGATGGACCTCAAGGCCGGCGAATCCACCGTCGGATCGGATGATTACTCCCCGCTCGACTTTCCCATCAATCCCGAGCGCGTGACGCCGCTGCTGCGCACCCTGATTTCGCCGACCAAGACCCGGGCCCGGATTTATGACCCCGCCGGCAGCCTGCTGGTCGACAGCCGCAACCTGGAGAATGTGCTGCGCGTCGAGCTGCCCTCACCCGCCATCTCCCACATCGACGACCTCTGGACCAAGGCCCGCAACTGGCTCAACCGCCGTGACCTGCCGCTCTACCGTGAACTCGGCAGCGCCAACGGCAACGGCTATGAGGAAGTCGCCGATGCGCTGCGCGGCCAGAAGCGCAGCATGGTGCGGGTTACTGCCCGCGGCGAAGTCATCGTCTCGGTGGCGGCGCCGGTGATCCGGTCGCGAGCCATTCACGGGGCCCTGATGCTGTCGACCCAGGGCGACGACATCGATCGGATGGTGACCGCGGAACGGCTGGCCATCCTCCGCGTCGGCAGCGTCGCCGCAGTGGTCATGATCGTGCTGTCGCTCCTGCTCGCCAGCACCATCGCCGGCCCGGTGCGGCGGCTCGCCGACGCTGCCGAACATGTCCGCCGCCGCATCAAGAGCCGCGTCGACATCCCGGATTTCACCCGTCGCCGCGATGAGATCGGGCATCTTTCCGGGGCCTTGCGCGACATGACCGCGGCCCTCTACCGCCGCATCGAGGCCATCGAGATGTTCGCCGCCGACGTCGCGCACGAACTCAAGAACCCTCTGACGTCACTGCGCTCGGCGGTCGAAACCCTGCCGCTGGCGCGCAACGACTCAAGCCGCTCCCGGCTGCTCGAAGTGATCGAGCATGACGTGAAACGGCTCGACCGCCTGATCTCCGACATTTCCGATGCCAGCCGGCTGGATGCCGAACTGCAGCGCCAGGACACCGTCCCGGTCGATCTGCGGCTGCTTCTGGCCACGCTGGTGGGAATCGCCAATGAAACCCGGCTCGGTCATGACGTCACCGTAGAGGTCCGCTTCGAGGGCCGGAACCGCAATGACGGCTTCCTGGTGTCCGGACATGATTCACGGCTCGGGCAGGTGATCTCCAACCTCCTGTCCAATGCCCAGTCCTTCTCCAGCCAGGGCAGCAAAGTGCGCATCCTGTGCCGCCGGCTGCGCAGCGAAATCGAGATCGTGGTCGATGACGACGGCCCCGGCATCCGCGAAGATGCCCTTGAGCGGGTTTTCGAGCGTTTCTATACCGACCGGCCCCATCAGGGCTTCGGCCAGAATTCAGGGCTCGGCCTGTCGATTTCGAAGCAGATCATCGAGGCCCATGGCGGCCGCATCTGGGCCGAGAACCGCATTCGAGCCGCCGACAGCGACGGCACGGCGACCATTTCCGGGGCGCGCTTCGTGGTCCGGCTGCCCGCCATCTGAAGGAAAGAGAAGATCCATGGGCGACAGCGTTCACGCCTCGGCGGTTCAGGTCGGCAGCCTTGCGGTTCTGATCCGGGGCCCCTCCGGTTCCGGCAAGTCGCAGCTCGCCTTCAACCTGGTCCTGGCGGGGCGAAGCGGCGTGATCGCGCCGACGTTTCTGATCAGCGATGACCGGGTCCGCCTCGGGCGCAGCGGCGACGGCATCGAGGTCGCTGCGGTCGAGAGCATCGCCGGGCGGATCGAGATCCGGGGCCTGGGCATCCGCCGCTGTGCCCATGTCGGCGCTGGAAAGCTTGGCCTCGTGGTCGATCTCGCCGCCCCTGACGGCGCCCGGATGCCTTCTGCCGCGGCGCTGAAGGTGCGAATTCTCGGTGTCACGGTGCCACGGATCCCTGTGATGACGGATTTTCCGGCGCTCTCTCTGGTAATCGCGGCTTTGACCACCGAGGAGGCCTGATTTTGTGCCCGATCCAATGGCGGGGATGCGAAAACAGATGGTAACCATATCCGTCCCATGATCGTACCCCCCCCCGGCAATTCCGGCGCGTGTTTTCGGTGTCGGCCTCGTCGCGGGGCGGCAAATTCGCGCCAATTCGCAAGTCCCCCCTTGCGCGACGGCACCGGATGGTCAATGTGGCGCGTTCGCGAGACGCAACAAGCGCGTTCGCGAGGAGTTCTCCGATGATTGGTCTGGTACTTGTGACCCACGGGCGCCTTGCTGACGAATTCAGGGCAGCGCTTGAGCATGTGATGGGTCCGCAGAAACAAATTGAGTCCATCACGATCGGTGCCGACGACGATTCCGATCTGTGCCGGGGCGATATCATTGAGGCGGTGGAGCGCGTCGACACCGGTGACGGCGTGGTGATTCTCACCGATATGTTCGGCGGCACCCCCTCCAATCTGGCGATATCCTGCATGGGGCCGACCGTGGAGGTGCTGGCCGGCATCAACCTTCCGATGCTGGTGAAGCTCGCCAAGGTTCGCGAGGAGCGCCCGCTCTCCGACGCCATCACTCTGGCTCAGGAGGCGGGGCGAAAATATGTCACCATCGCCAGCCGGGTCTTCGCCAGCGCCAAACGATGAACCAGCGGCGGATCCGCACACATGAACAAGACCACATGAGCGAGCACGACACAGGTGACGAAACCCCGACCGGGACCGAGATTCCCGCCGGCGCGCTGTCCACAGAACTTCTCATCACCAACAAACGCGGCCTGCACGCCCGCGCCTCCGCCAAATTCGTCCAGACCGTGGAACGTTTCAACGCCCAGGTGTGGGTGACCCGTGCGGGCGAAACCGTCGGCGGCATCTCGATCATGGGCCTGATGATGCTCGCCGCCGGCCCCGGCACATCCATCCTGGTCGCCGCCAGCGGCGAGGACGCCGCGGCGGTGCTGGCGGCGCTGACCGAACTGGTCGAGGCCAAATTCAACGAGGAAGGCACCTGACCTGCGCCGGCGTCGGCGGCTGCGGCAAAGTCCGCGCCACCGCCTGGCCCCCTTGCCGGCGATTCCCCTGATTTTTCCTCAGGCCTTACTGCGGCGGGGCGACATACACATCCCAGGTGATCGGGGGCCCGGGCTGGCTGCGGATATAGCGCCGCGTCGTCATCACCAGACGCTGGGCATTTGGCGCGATCTCCGTCAGCCATTTTGCCAATGCCGGCGCGCGGCCGTCAGAGGCCTCCCACACTGCGATAAACCCGTAATGCCGGAGGTCATCGACCGACGTCAGGCCGGACCCCCAGGGCTCCAGGGGCATGAAGGCGCGGGGATGATCGGGGCTGTAAAACACCATGGTCTGGCTCGCATTCATCGGGCCGGCCACCACTTCCCAGCGTGTTCCGAAACGCCGGTGCCAGAGCTGGGTCAGCTCACGCGCCAGCTCCGAGTGCGCACCATAGGTCGCCATATTGTTGCTATTGGCCGCGATCACGGCGCTGACGATCAGTGGCGATGCCAGCAGCGTCCCCACCGTCACCGTGAGCCAGATCGCGGTGATGTTGAACAGCGCCGCGCGCCGCAGCCGCAGCGCCGGAATCGCCACCACGGCAAGCGGCACCAGAAAGAACAGCGAAATGCCCCAGTCGGTCTTGACCGAGACATCCGCCACCATCGCCCCGATCAGCGGGCCGATGGCGACAATGATCTGGATGATCCAGACCTGTCGCGCCGCCACCGCCTTCACCGCCCGGTTGGCGCCCCGCTTCCAGGATCCGGTGATGATCCGCGACAGCGGGCGCCACGGCCGCACCAGGGCCAGAGCCAGCGCCGCCAGCACCAGGGGTGCCACCAGCATCGCGGCATTGTGCTCAACATAGTTGATCACCATCCGCAACACCACGGAGCGATCGTTGCGGGAGTAGGTCTCGCCGGCGTAGATCAGAGGCACAAAACCGACCCCGGCAAGCCACATCAGATGCGGGGTGATGCCGGCCACGCAGGTGGCGAACGCGGCCCATGGTGCCGGTGAGCGCAGGAATTTCATACGCAGGGGATCGATCAGCGCCGCCAGCCCGATGGCGCCGATCATGGTAAGCACCCAGTATTTGGTTAACAGCGCAGCCACCGCAGCCAGACCGAGCCAGACCCCGGAGACCAGGCTGCGCTTCCTGAAGGCATGGAGATAGGCCAGCACCACCAGCGGCAGCGTCACCAGCTGCAGCAGATCGGGATTGAACTTGAAGCCCTTGAAGGTGAACAGCGGGTACAGTGCCAGCATCACCAGGACGAAAAAGGCCCGGCGGCGATCGACCACATGGAGCGCAATGCGCCAGCACAGCACCATGCCGGTACTCACGGTCGCCATCGCCAGCGCATAGGTCGACCAGTCCCGGATCGGGAAAATCTGGAACCAGACCCCCGCGACCCAGCCCGCCAGCGGTGGATGCTTGCCGTAGCCCATGAGGAATTTCTGGCCCCAGCCAAAGGCTTCGGCGACATCCATATGAATGTCCTGCCACGCCTTCAGATTGACCAGAATCACCGTCCAGGTCAGGCCGTGCAGAAGCGCCAGCAGAATCACCACAAAGGGCCCGCTGTGCCGGCTGACGGCGGCACCGACCAGCACCGCCCGGAAGCGGGCGAAATTCAGGCGTGATTTTGACGGCCGCGGAGCGGTGTCATCCGGTGAGGTGGCAGGGGACGTGGTCTTCGGGGGCGAGGTCTTCGGGGGCGTCATGGCGCGCTGTATAGCGAATCCCGGCAGGCTGTGGTATCGGGTTGATGGTGCCAGGGGGGCTGATTTGCCGCCAGGAGGGACCGATTTCGGCCAACATGGTTGCCGCAGCAAGTGGTTGCCGGATCCGGAACCGGATGCTATCCCGCCCCATGACGCCGATTTCCCACATCCGCAATTTCGCCATCGTTGCCCATATCGACCACGGCAAGTCGACGCTTGCCGACCGCCTGATCCAGATGACCGGCGGCCTCACCGAACGTGAGATGGCCGGCAAGGAGCAGGTGCTCGATTCCATGGACATCGAGCGCGAGCGCGGCATCACCATCAAGGCCCAGACGGTGCGCCTGCAATACCGCAGCCGGGACGGCCGCGATTACGTCTTCAACCTCATGGACACGCCCGGCCATGTCGACTTCGCCTATGAGGTGTCGCGTTCGCTGGCTGCCTGCGAGGGCTCACTGCTGGTGGTCGACGCCAGCCAGGGCGTTGAGGCCCAGACGCTGGCCAATGTCTATCAGGCCCTCGACAATAATCACGAGATCGTCCCGGTACTCAACAAGGTCGACCTGCCCGCCGCCGAACCCGACGCTGTCAAAAAGCAGATCGAGGATGTGATCGGCATCGACGCCTCCGACGCGGTGATGATTTCCGCCAAGACCGGCCAGGGCGTCGGTGATGTGCTGGAAGCCGTGGTCGCGCGCCTGCCGCCGCCGCAGGGCAACCGCGACGCCACACTCAAGGCGCTGCTGGTCGACAGCTGGTACGATGTCTATCTCGGCGTCGTCGTCCTCATCCGCGTCGTCGACGGCGTTATGCGCAAGGGTCAGCGCATCCGCATGATGGGCACCGGTGCGGCCTATGACGTCGAACGCGTCGGCTTCTTCACCCCGAAAATGCAGCAGGTCGACGAACTCGGCCCCGGCGAGATCGGTTTCATCACCGCCGCCATCAAGGAAGTGGCCGACACACGGGTCGGTGACACTATCACCGACGACAAAAAGCCGGTGGCAGAAATGCTGTCGGGCTTCAAGCCGGCAATCCCGGTGGTGTTCTGCGGCCTGTTTCCGGTCGACGCCGACGATTTCGAGACCCTGCGTGCGGCGATGGGCAAACTCCGCCTCAACGACGCCAGTTTCTCCTTTGAGATGGAAACTTCCGCGGCACTCGGCTTCGGTTTCCGCTGCGGTTTCCTTGGCCTGCTGCATCTGGAGATCATCCAGGAACGGCTGTCGCGCGAATTCAATCTCAACCTGATCGCGACCGCCCCCAGCGTCATCTACCGGATGAACCTCACCGACGGCAGCGCGCTTGAGATCCACAATCCCGTCGATTTGCCCGATGTGGTCAAGATCGCCGAGATCAACGAGCCCTGGATCGAGGCTACCATCCTCACCCCGGACGAGTTTCTTGGAGCCGTCCTCAAGCTGTGTCAGGACCGTCGCGGGGCACAGAAGGAACTGACCTATGTCGGCTCCCGCGCCATGGTCAAATACGACCTGCCACTCAACGAGGTGGTGTTCGATTTCTATGACCGCCTGAAATCCGTTTCCAAAGGTTACGCCTCGTTCGACTACCACCTCACCGACTACCGCCCCGCCGATCTGGTCAAGATGCAGATCCTGGTCAACGCCGAACCGGTGGATGCCCTGTCGATGCTGGTCCACCGCACCCGGGCCGAAGGGCGCGGCCGCGCCATGGTGGAAAAAATGAAGGAACTGATCCCGCCACACATGTTTCAGATCCCGATCCAGGCCGCAATCGGCGGCAAGGTGATCGCCCGCGAAACCGTGCGCGCGCTGCGCAAAGACGTCACCGCCAAATGCTATGGCGGCGATATTACCCGCAAACGCAAACTTCTGGAGAAACAGAAGGAAGGCAAAAAGAAAATGCGGCAGTTCGGCAAGGTCGACATTCCGCAGGAAGCCTTCATTGCCGCGCTCAAGGTCGACAGCTGAGCGATCCGCAAGCCTCCCCTTCCCTCCTCCCGGTCGAGGCCCCGTCATCATTCCGACATTAGAGAGGTAGTCATGAGTTCACGCTCTCTCATCGCCCTTGTACTGATACTGTGCGCGTCCACGCCGCTTCTGGCGCAGGACAGGGGCAGCGTGAACCCGAAACCGCTGCCACCGCTGGCCAACCCCAACGATCCCCATATCGGCGCCAAAGAACTTTTCGCCCGCCGCCTGCTGCCCTCGCGCGGCCCGGTGCGGGTCATCGGCACCTATGCCCGAGGCTGCATCGGCGGGGCGGAAAAGATGCCCTTCAGCGGCGAGCACTGGCAGGTGATGCGGCTGTCGCGCAACCGCTACTGGGGCCATCCCCAGCTGATCGCGCTTTTGAAGCGCCTTGCCGCAAACGCCCACCGCGATGCCGGCTGGCCGGGTATTCTGGTTGGTGACATCGGCCAGCCGCGCGGCGGACCGGCGCTGACCGGCCACGCCAGCCATCAGATCGGGCTCGACGCCGATATCTGGCTGACCCCGATGCCCAACCGCGCGCTGTCGCGCACCGATCGCGAGGACATGTCGGCGGTGATGATGGTGCGGCCCGACCGCCGCGACATTGATCCCCAGGTTTTCACCCCGGGCCATCTCATCGTGCTGCGCGATGCCGCCTACGAGCCCGCAGTGGAGCGCATCTTCGTCAATGCCGCGATCAAGGCCGCGCTGTGTCGCGAGGCCACCGGAGACCGCAGCTGGCTCGCCAAGGTGCGGCCGTGGTGGGGCCACGACTATCATTTCCATATCCGCATGCGCTGTCCGGAAGGTGCCGCGGAATGCAGGGATCAGCCGCCAGCCTCAAGCGAAGAGGGCTGCACGCCGAAGGATCTGGCGCACTGGTTCTCCGAAGGGGTGCTCCATCCCAGGCCAGCGGCAAAACCGCACAAAGCGCGCCCGCCGATAACGCTGGCGCAGATGCCTCCCGCCTGCCGCATTGTGCTTCACGCCCCCGACGCCACGCACCGCGCCGGGCGCTGGCAATAGACCAGGGGTCGCTGACAAAAAGGGCACAAAAAATCCCGCTCAGGCACGACACGCCTTGAGCGGGATTTTCATTTTTCTGCCACGGCCGCCTTGCGACTTTCGGCCCTGCGTTCAGTTCGCGCGCGACCAGGTCCGCTCCGCGCAGAACTCGGCGCTCGACGAACACTGCACCTTGAGCTTGTCGGTGCCATCCAGCGCGATGGTTGATTCATAGGTCGAACCGCTGCTCGCATCAACGATGCGCCCGGTCCACTGCTGGTCCTCACCGGGCTTCATATTGAACAGCACCACCTCGCGGTTCTGATTGGAGGCATCCACGACATAGCCACAGAGCACGGCGCCACACGGCTCGATGCGGACCTTGCCATCCTTTTCACCGCCCGCCCAGACCCCGAGCGGCGAGGCCGTGCTGCGGGTCAGCCCCGTACCTGGCGCGTTGCTGGCGGTCGTGGTCGGCGTGGGGGCCGCAGCTGCGGGTGCCCTGGCATCCTTGGCCGGGGCGTCGTCATGCGCAGCCGGTGCCTTGCCCGCTTCCTTGCCCGCTTCCTGAGCGGGGTCCTTCTGGGTATCGGGCTCCCCGGCTTTGCCCTTCTTCTTCGCATGGTGCCCGGTGTTGTCGTAAACCCCGGGGATCGACACCTTGCCGTGATCCGGATCAATCCGGATCGTGCGTCCCTCATAATGAAAAACATATTCTGCCTGCGCTGCGCCGCCTATAAACAGCACAGCCACCGACGCCAACAACAACTTCTTCATCTCGAACTCCCGACAGGTCTCTCTAAAACAGCTTCAAGTGCATCGTGCTTGGGCGATTTCACGCGAAGGCCTGAGCCGTTTTCGCGGGATTCTGAATCGAACAAATTCCATACCAAGCAATCGGTCCGCGTTCTGCCACCCGAATGCGGCGATTTTTGTGCCAACGATCCCGAATAACGCCGGAACCGACAAAACTCGGAAGCTTCGGCCGGCCCTTGAGGAGGTTTACCGACATTTGCCGAGATTCCATGTCCTCGTTGCCAGCCCTCCCAAGCCGCTGGCATGGATTTAGCTGGCATTTTCCAACTCCAGTCAAGCCCCTGGTGGCCAGCCGCCCAGCCAGGCGGAGCCAATCCTGCCGGCCCCCGGCGCCCTCTCCCGGCGGCAACGGAAGCCGTGCAGCGGTCCCGCGACAAAGGCATTTCAGAAAACCTCGGCAGCCCGGGTGGCCCGCAACCGTTTCCGGGCCGCCACCAGCAGAACCACCGCCAGCAGGGCAAACAGATTTACCCCGATGCCATATTCATCGAGCCGGCCACAACAGAAGCGCGCTGCGAAGCCGGCACCGAAAGATACGACAAAATTCAGGATATCACTCCCGTTCCAGCTCGTGCCCTCGCCCAGGAAGACAGTGCATTGCGCACCGGTGAACCACTGAAATTTCAGAATGGGCAGGATCGGAGCAGGAATCTGGGAAGCAAAGAGATTGAGCACCCATCGCCGCCCATAGGGGGTGCCCTGCCAGGACAGCAGGCCGGTGACGAGCGCCCAGATATACATTCCTGCAAAAAAGATCAGCCACAATTCGACGCCGTTCTTATCGGGTCCTTCGGGGCGGAAATAGCGCAGCCCGAACCCCGAATAGATCACCCAGGCGATGTTGAAGACGCCGACCACACCGCCGATCACCAGAACAGCTGCGAAGAACCGGGTGGTCTTGTTGTACTGGTTCACCTGCCAGGCCCCTGTACGGAATTCAGAATTGTACGCCCAGATTTACCTGTGGCAGGTTCCATCCGAAGTCACAACCGGGGGGGGCAGAGGACCCTGCACGATCACTCGATTGTGACCTGCAAAATCAGCCTCCACAGGACCAGCCTGCTCTGGCGCGCCACCGTCAGGTATCCTGATACGGACCTTTCCGCGAAGGCGGTTTGACGCGCCCGCCGGTCGATGGCACCGGAACCCCGGCTTGACGCGTCCGACCAGGCGGGCGCAGTTCACGCTTACAACGGACGCGCGAGATCCGCAAAAGGCCTCTCTCGCCGCCTCGCTCACCCCCTGGACGATCGGCTGGCGCGCGAACAGCACAATCCGCGCAAGCGCGGCAGATCTGCCCTGACGGCTGATTCTGTGACCCCGTTGCCAATGAAGAACAAGGACCCCCGGCACCGGGGTTTCCGAAATAGCACAGCTTCAGGGGGCTGCGGCATCGCGCCCGTCCTGCCGGTTTTTCGTCATCTCCTGCGGCCCACCGCTGCCGCCCCCCTCGCACTTTGCCTGCAGCGAATGCGGCGCTCCCGCACCCCGCCCGGGTTTCCCGCCAGAGGTCGGCCCCTGATTGCCGAGACCGCACCGATGACACCGCAGCCACCGGCGACAACCGGCGGCCCGTTCGTTCGCGATGCGATTCGCATCCGTTCCGCTCTGTCCAGCAACAGATGAAATCCAGCCCCACAAAACGGTGGATATCCACGCTGCCCTTCCAGACATTGCCGGAATTTCGTGGAATTCCGGCAGCATGGAAATTGCTGCGGTCTGCGGTCTGTTTTTCGGGCAATGCGTGTGGTATTCGCCTGCGCCCGGGATTCGCCAACATGAGTCGCCGACAACAATTGCCAGCAACCATGGGAAGCAGTGGCGATTGCGTCCCCCCGGGGACCCGGCAGGTATCGGTGTGTTGAGGTCGCTTTGTTTCCACAATCGCAATCGTTGACCGCGCAACCGTCTGGCGCGGCGAATCACAGCGGTGTCGTCGCACAGCGCATGCCTCCACATGTCGGCGAAAGAGCTTCTGTCCCCGCAGTGGAGCGCGCTGCTGCGATTCCGCCACCGTTGAGGGGTTTGGTCGTGGCCACATGCGCGTCTGCCGCAGGTGTCAACGGCCTTTCTGTGATTTTGCGGCGACATCCGACGGACCGATCCACGCAGGACGCGCGGTTCCGGATTCCGCTGCGATTCGTTTCCGTTTAGACACTCCTGAAAGTGATCCGGCCTGGTCGCGGTTGACAGCTACACGATCGCCGGAGCCGTCCGACACTGGAGAAACAGCTGATGACGTGGCTGCACAGACTGCTTCAACATCTTCTTCGCATGCTCCGGCCGCATCGGGCCGCGACGCAGAGCGATGCGCCCGAGGCGGTGCCGCTCTCTGATCCCCTCCCTGATCATGCCGCCCCGGAGCCCGCGATGGACCGCGTAACAACATCGGACAGCGTAACGCTGGAGGTTGAACCCGACCTGGCACACAGTCCTGAAATCAGCGCCAGCGACCATGAGTCTGTTGCTGATCCCTCGCTCGACAGCGGCGCTGACACCCCGCAGGTCCCTGCCCTCGCCAGCGCCGAGGCCGCGCAGTCCGCGGCAATGTCGGATGGGGCCCAACCGGTGGAGGCCGTCACGCCGCAAGCCACGCCCGCCCTGGAGATGGCTCCTGAAACGCCGCGCCTGCGTCACGTCGAGACGGGTGACGACGGATCCCGGCCCGACAACAGCCAGGATCCGCTTCCGTCACAGCACAACGATGCCCCCGTCGCGCTGCACCACGACACACAGGCCAATCCGCCGCAATACCACCTCGAAGATGACGTCACCGCCTCCGTTCCGGAGCCGGCCGACCTGGACAAGGCGCCGATCGCCGTTTCCGCTTCCGGCGAAGAAGCGCTGCCAGCCCGGCACGGAGAAGACGACGTGTCTGGCGAAGGCGTTGCGGCACCGCTTCCCCACGCCCCTGCTGCGCAGGTCTCCGATCCGGCTTCCGACATGGTCCCGGCGATCCTCACCAGGGTCTCCGACCCACCTGCCGACAGCGCCACCGGAGTTTTTCCGGGGACCGAAGGCTGCGCCGAATCCGATGGTGAGACTGTGACAGCCGCCCCCGACAGGCCGCTGCCAGCCGGTTCGCACAGCGCGCTGGTTGCCGCGTGGCAATCGCGGAGCCTGGTTGCACTTCCCAGCTCCACGCAGCATGCCACCCCGATCCAGCCGCCCGGACAGGACAGCGATGCAGGAGCCGCTGGGAGCGTTGCCGCCACTCCCGTGCAGGGCTTCGATCCGAAGTCGGATCCGGCTTGCGATGCGCTCCCGGCCATGGCCAGCGACAGGGCTGAGGAGGTCTCCGGCCTGGTGGCCGACAGCGCCACTGAAATCAGCGACGCCATGTTTTCGCTGGAGCCCGCAGGCTGCGCCGAACCAGGCCCTGAGACTGTGACCGCCGCCATTGAAGAGCCGCCGGGCTCTGCGCACCGCAGGGTGGAGAGTGACGTCCCTGACCTCGCAGCCAGGGACGCAGACCCTTGTCGGATGCAGGCGCAGGCTGCTCAGGACGGCGAACCGCCTTTCGAGAGCGTTGTTGCCACTGCGCCTGAGTCTGAGCCGGAGTGCGGCGAGCCGTCCTCCCGCCAATCCAGGCTGCCCGACCCGGCTTTGGACGCGGCTGAAACAGAACGTGACGATGTTGCCGACAGCGGCACCGCGATCGCTGCGCCTGAACCGTCCCTCGCCAGCATCGAGGCTGACGATAATGCCGCCGACCCGCCGCGCACCGGGCCGGAACCGGCAGCGCAACCCGGTGACGAAGGCGAATCCGAAGCTGCAGGCGCTCTCAGCCTCGCCGTGGAAGCGCTCGCCGGTACCGGTGGCGGTGCCGACGACAGCGAAAGCCGCGAATCGCCTGTGCCCGCAACTCACGAGATCGCTGCGCCCGAACCAACCCTCGCCAGCATCGAGGCTGACGATAATGCCGTCCCGCCGCGCACCGGGCTGGAACCGGCAGCACAATCCGGCGACGAAGGCGAGTCCGAAGCTGCAGGGGCTCTCAGCCTCGCCGTGGAACCGCTCGCCAGTACCAATGCCGACAGCGAAAGCCGCGAATCGCCTGTGCCCGCAACTCACGAGATCGCCGCGCCGGAACCAACCCTCGCCAGCATCGAGGCG
>WQYW01000050.1 GCA_009781045.1 Alphaproteobacteria bacterium | reverse complement strand
GGCGGCCTCGAACTCCTGGTGCAGTGCCAATTGTTCCACCAACGTTTCACGCAGATCGTTGTCGTCGTCCACGATCAGGATCTTGCGGGCAGTGGGCATGTCCAGTTCCTTTTCACTCCGGCTTGTCAGGCGCCATGTTGCGCCAGAGCCGTCAAAACTTAAGTTGGTGAGCAGCCGATTTTGCCTGTTGAATTAGCGAATCGTTACGAATTCACAAGCCATGGCTTCAGATCGCGGCCATGGCCCGATCCGGCGCGCTCCCGACCATCGCAGTTACCATGAAAAATTACAGGATTTCAACATGTTGCTGCAAGGCCAAAGGGCCTCGAGCGATTTCCCTGATTCGGGTGAGGCCTTGTGCCGGAAGTCGCCAGCGGGGCTTGCTGACGGCAGGGGATTTAAACATCCCGGTGGCCCTGGGACGCGGCGGCATCCGCGCCAACAAGCGCGAGGGCGATGGGGCCACCCCGAAAGGATGTTTCCGGCCCCGGTGCCTGTGGTGG
This sequence comes from Alphaproteobacteria bacterium, assembly GCA_009781045.1. GTDB lineage: Bacteria > Pseudomonadota > Alphaproteobacteria > Rhizobiales > Xanthobacteraceae > Bradyrhizobium. The sequence continues at coordinate 31,503 of WQYW01000050.1, read as the reverse complement.
CGCTCCGACCGCAGTCCGCGGCCGCCGACCCTGTTGCCGACCCGGGCCATCGGTCCGCGAGACGCCTGGTGTGAGAATCCAGCCGATCGGCGCTACAACCGCCCGTTTCAGCCGCGCCCCGACGAGCCCGCAGACCGGCTCCGACGCGCCGACCATCTCTATGATTTCCTGATAGAAATTGACCACAACGCGGATCCGGTGGTGCGTTGGCGGGGCAGCGCCATATTCATCCACCTTGCGACCGCGAGGCTTTCGCCGACCGCCGGCTGTGTCGCCATGGCACGGCGGGCGATGCTGCGGCTGCTGCCTCGCCTGGGGCGGGCGACCCGGATCGTGATTGGCTGACCGGCCTGCGGCGCAGGCCGGAACCCCTGGTGTTCACTGTGCAGGATCGCGAGTTGAGGGTGGCGGGTTGTGGCGGCTCAGTCGTCACCCGCAAAGCGGATCCGGGTGTGTGTTTCCCACCGCTGTGCCCGCCAGCCCCCTGGAATGAAAGACGGTCCCCGGCGCAGCGCCATACCCGCAGGCTGGCGGCAGTTTCTGCCCGGGTTCACATCGGCGTTTCAGCAGGAGAGCCGTGAAGCGACGCTGCAAACCATCGGCAATGCGCGCGACGGCCGGATGATGGTCGGGCGACAGCGTGGCCGCAGCGGCTGCCTTGAGCGCCTCCAGACCGTGCTTTGGAAAAGTCAGCGCCCCTGACCTGCGATCCGCCTGCTTCCCGAAGGGAACTCCCAATCCGGGCCGGGGTTGCCTGCAGGGGGGCCCTTTCTCCTGACATCGGGCAGCACAGGCTGGGGCAGCGCAGCCTGGCGGCAGGAGTTCGCAGGGGTCGGCTCCGGGGGGCGGACAATTGCCAGCTGCGGCTGCCTTATTCCCCAGGGATCTGTTTTCCCAAAGCGATCTGTTTCCCCAAGGGATCAGTTGTTTGAATTATCGGATCAAATCCGGTGCGGGCGGGAAAACTGGAGCGGGCGAAGGGGCTCGAACCCTCGACCCCGACCTTGGCAAGGTCGTGCTCTACCACTGAGCTACACCCGCATCCGTCGTCGGCGACCAGGCGCCGACGGCGCCTGTGCTATGCCAAATGCCGCGGCCAATTGCAACAGCCGCGGCGCCTCGCCGGTCCGGCCCGCCGACATCGCCGTGAGGTGAGGCTGGAATGTGACTGTCCCTTGCGAAACCGGGCGCTTTGGCCCAGGTTCGGCAGTGGATGACCGACTTCTCTCCCTGTGCAGAACCGTGAGGACCAATTCCGGGCCACAGCCTGTGCTGCCTCAAATCACACGTGCCATCGTCTTCAGCGCCGTTCCTGCCGCCCTTCTTTGAGCCCGGCGGGTTTTCCACATCTGGCGCCCGGGAACATCGCCGAGGGCGGTTTTGCCCGAGGCTTGCGCTGGAGCGGACCGGATGGAGCTGGAGAATCCCTCAAACCGGGCGCAAAAGGGCAGGCCAATCCGCCCCCGAAAGGCGCGAACCGGCTGTGGAAGCGTCGGTTCCGGTCCGCCAGGGCTTTCTTCCCGACGCCGAACAAAAGCGGTCCACTGTGGCAACCCGGCATTTCACGCTTTCACTGTCTCCACGTTTTCCCGTGCGGCGGAAGCGGGTTTTCCCCGGGATGAAAGCCGGCTGGAGCGTTGGATAACCCTCGGTCGCGCTCCGGTTTGCGGCGCGGTGCGCTCAAAAGCGGTATTTGTATATTGAAAAATACCCCATCGCGCCCAAATCTAGCGTTTCATGCCGCGCTGCTGTTTCCGGGCGGCAGACAGTCTTCACCCAAACGCCATCGCACGAGGATCCCGTGAGCATCATTGACCAGGACAACAGAGCAGCGGGCCAGACTGCGCCTGATCTGATCAAGGACACCACCACACAGAACTTCGTGAAGGACGTGATGGAGGAATCGCGGCGCCAGCCGGTACTGGTTGATTTCTGGGCCGAATGGTGCGGCCCCTGCCGCCAGCTCGCTCCAACCCTCGAGAAGGCGGTCCGGGCGGCAAAGGGCAAGGTCAAGCTGGTCAAGCTCAATATCGACCACCACCCTGCGATCCCGGGACAGATGGGGATCAAATCCATCCCGGCGGTGGTCGCCTTTGTTAACGGACAGCCAGCCGACGCTTTCATGGGGGCGGTGCCGGAGAGCCAGGTGAACGCTTTCATCGAGCGCATCACCAAAGGTGTGGCAGCACGGGGTGAAGCTGATGTGGCCGGCATTCTCAAGGAAGCCGAAGCCGTTCTCGCCCAGGGCGACGTGGCAACGGCGGCCCAGATCTATGGTGAGGCGCTGGCTGCCGACCCGACCAATATCGCTGCCCTCGCCGGGCTGGCCCGATGTTATGTCGCCGCCGGTGCCCTGGAGCAGGCGAAACAGACGCTGGCCATGGTTCCGGAAGCCAAACGTGGCGACCGGGACGTAAGCTCGGTCCAGGCCTCGATTGATCTGGCGGAACAGGCATTGTCCCTGCCGCCGGCGGCGGAACTGGAGCGCAGGCTCGCCGCCGACGCCGGCGATCACCAGGCGCGCTTTGACCTCGCCAGTCTTCTCAACGCCAATGGCGACAGACAGGCGGCCACCGGGCATCTGCTTGAGATCGTCCGGCGTGACCGCAAATGGAACGATGACGGCGCCCGCAAACAGCTGGTGCAGTTCTTCGACGCCTGGGGCGGCGCTGACGAGGCTACGGTCGAGGGACGCAAGCGATTGTCAACCCTGCTGTTTTCCTGACACGGAGCGGTCTGTCGCTGAAATCCACGCCTGAGAAGTGAAGGGTAGGGCGCGAGATGCCGATCAATGTGGAATATCGAAGGCCTGCCGATCTGCCGGAGATCATCCCGGTGTTTCCGCTCACTGGCGCCCTGCTGCTGCCGCGCGGCCAGCTGCCGCTGAATATTTACGAACCGCGCTATCTTGCCATGATTGATGACGCCTTCCGCGATGGTCACCGCGTCATCGGCATGATTCAGCCGGATGTGGCCCATTCCACCGATGTCGACAAGCCAGCGCTGTTCAGGATCGGGTGCGCTGGCCGCATCACCCAGCTCGCGGAATCCGGCGATGGGCGCTATATCCTTGAACTGACCGGCATTGCGCGTTTCACCGTGGCCGGTGAGCTCGACGTGCTGACGCCCTATCGCCAGTGCCGGGTCGACTTTTTCCCCTTTATCAGCGATTTCACCGCCCGCACCGGGGAGCAGGGCGTCGACCGCGACGGGCTGCTGGCGGCATTGACGACCTATCTCAAGGTCAACAATATGAAGGTGGACTGGCAGGGGGTGGAAAACGCCTCAAATGAAGCCCTGGTCAACGCCCTCGCCATGATGTCCCCCTATGGCGCTGCCGAGAAACAGGCCATGCTCGAGGCCCCCGACCTCAAGACCCGGGCTGAAATCCTCATCGCCATCACCGAGATGGAAATTGCCAAGAAACGCACCAGCGGCGACCCGCCGCTGCAGTAACCTGCTCCAGGCCGTACGGCGGCCCTCAACAACATCTCCTTCGCCATCCCGGGTCACATCTGCTTGAACCGCCGCCGTCACCACCTTGACGGCGCTTTCTCTCGCGCCTAGTCGGGACGCCTGGAGACAGAAATGTAATCACGCACCCTTCGCGGCCGGCGAAAAGGACCAGCCGCTTCGCCATCCAGAAATTGCATTCCTCGCTTCGCGCTCTCTTTGCCGGCGCAACGAATGTGGTTGGCCTCTATTCAGGGTGTTTCCCGATGTCCTTCATGAAATATCCGCGGACGCCGCATCTGGCGGGTTCGCGGCTGCAGCCAGGTGATTCGACGAGCGGGCAGGTTTCGCTTGCGGAGATCACCGGCGGTGATCTCATCTTTGAGGAAAAGATCGACGGCGCCAATTGCGCTGTGAGCTTCGACGCCGGCCGGCGCCTGATGTTGCAGTCGCGCGGCCACGTCCTCCATGGCGGCGCCAGCGAAGCCCAGTTCGCCCTGTTCAAAGCCTGGGCGCATGCACAGGAGCCGATGTTCCGCGACCTGCTGGAGGGGCGCTTCGTCTTGTTCGGGGAGTGGTGTTTCGCCAAGCACACAGTGTTCTACGATGCGCTGCCGCATTTCTTCCACGAGTTCGACATCTATGATCGCAATCGCGAGGTCTTCCTGTCGACGGCCGCCCGGCAGCGCATGCTCGACGGAACTCCGATCGTCTCGGTTCCGGTGCTCCATCACGGTCACCTGCCGAAAGGCACCTCCCCGCGCAGACTGATCGGCCGGTCGCTCTATAAGTCACACCACTGGCATGATGCGCTCGAAGATGCCGCAGCCATTGCCGGGCTTGATGTTGCCCGCGTCCTCGCCGAGACCGATGCCAGCGATCTGGCCGAAGGGCTCTACGTCAAGCACGAGGACGGAGATCGCGTCATCGGCCGCTACAAATATGTCCGGGCCGATTTCTGCCAGGCCATTCTCGACTCCGGTTCGCATTGGCGCGAGCGCCCCATCCTGCCGAACCGGCTCGCCCCTGGCATTGACCTGTTCGCGGGAGGCACGTCATGACCTGGCTGACGCAGGCACTGGATCACCCGATCGGCTGGGAGCGGCTGGCATCCACTTTTCCGCATCCCGCCGCCATGGCCGCCTGTCCGCAGGACTGGATCCACCATGGCGAGGGGGATGTCTGGACCCATACAAGACGGGTGGTCGAGGCGCTGCATTGCGACCGCGACTATCCGTGCCTGCCCCCTTCCCGCCAGCGCGTCCTGAACCTCGCCGCCCTTCTCCATGACATTGCCAAGCCCCTGACCACGAGAGAGGAATGGGATGCCAGCGAGAACAGGATGCGCATCCGCCAGCCGGGACACGCCCGTCTCGGCGCCCGCATGGCCTGGCAGGAACTCGCCCGGGAGGGTTTTGAGCGCAGCGAGCGCCTCGCGGTCTATTGGCTGATCGCCTGGCACATCAAGCCCTTCCATCTCTGGAACGAACCCGACATGGAGCGCCGTGCCATCATTTTCTCCCTGGTCGGCAACTGGCACGAGCTGTTGATGCTGGCGAGAGCCGACAATCGCGGCCGGCTCTCGCCCAATGTCGCCGCCACTGAAGAGCAGTTCGCGCTGCTCACATTGTGGCTTGAAGAACAGGGCCTGCTGAGAAGCGCCTATGCCTTTGCCGACGATGCCTCAAGGCGCGAATATCTCGAAAAGCCGGGGCGCTCGCCCCATTATGCGGCGCAACCGCCGCGGGGCAGCAGGGTGATCGTGCTGGCCGGCCTGCCCGGCGCCGGCAAGGACAGCTATGCACGGGCCACGTTCCCGCAAATTCCGATCGTCAGCCTTGACGCCATCCGCGAGCGCATGGAGGTCGAGCCCGAGGACGATCAGGGTCGCGTGATCCAGGCCGCCCTGGAGCGCGCACGGGAGCATCTGCGCGCAAAGCGCGACTTCATCTGGAACGCCACCAACATCACCATTTCCCGGCGGGAGAAGATCATCGGTCTGGCGCGGGCCTATGACGCCCATGTCGCAATCCACGCCATCGACACCCCACTTGCCACGATTCTCAGGCAGAACCGCCAGCGCGAGCGCATTGTTCCCCAACGCGTCATTGAAAATCTCGCTGGCAAATGGGAGCCACCAAGCGTGCTGGAAGCCCATGAAGTGGTGTGGGTCTGAAAGCGCAGAGATCTCATGGGGCCCTTTTCAGACCTGCACGCCGTCCCTTGAGGAGCCGGGTCGAAATGAGCCGGTCGCCGGGTCGATATCGGGCGGTTTTCCAAGCGCACAGAGCGGTTCGCAAATGGTCCGAAACTTCCGAAAATCGGGGACCAGACGCCCTTGGGCTGCGGTCCCCGGCACAGAAACAGCCACAGCCCTGCCCTTGTGAAAAGAGGGGGGCGGCAAGACGATATTTTAGCCTTGACGGCTCTGTGTTTCTGCCTGCGTTCCATTTCTCCAGGCGACTGAGCGTGCCTCTTTTTGACGCTGTCGAAGCCCCGGCGCTTTTCAGGATGGTGATTCGTGGCATATGGATGACCATCCCGGTTGCAGAGGCGCAGTTTTTTCCCGATTTCGAGCGGCGTGCGAGCTGGCCCCTGTCCGACCTCGACCGTTCTCATTGACCACCCTTCACCCAAAGGCGTGATTGAACGTTCCATCACCCCTTTCAGAGATCAGGATCTCCCGAACAACATGCCGGCAAATGATTCACCTGCCGCCGCGGACAGACTGGCGGTGATCGAGCAACAGATTCTGCGCGCCTGCCAGGACGCGGGACGGGAGCGCAGTTCTGTCACCCTGGTCGCGGTGTCCAAGACCATGCCGCCGGAGGCGATCGCGCCGGTGATTGCCTCCGGTCAGACCATCTTCGGTGAAAACCGGGTCCAGGAGGCACGGGCGAAATGGCCGTCGCTTCGTCAGGAAAATCCGGCCATCGCCCTGCATCTGATCGGGCCGCTGCAGTCCAACAAGGCGCGCGAGGCGGTGGCGCTGTTCGATGCCATCCATTCCATTGACCGCCCCAGCATCTGTGAAGCCCTGGCCAGGGAAATCGAAGCGCAGCAGCGGACACCGCTGCTCTTTGTACAGATCAATACTGGCGAGGAAGCGCAGAAGGCCGGAGTGCCACCGACGGAAGCCGATGCGTTCCTGGCGCGGTGTCGCGACCATTACGGGCTCCAGGTCTCCGGCCTGATGTGCATTCCACCCTTCGATGAACCGCCCGCTGGACATTTTGCGCTCCTTGCGAGGATCGCCGCACGCAACGGTGTCAAGCTGCTGTCGATGGGCATGAGTTCCGACTTCGCCACCGCGATCGCTCTCGGTGCCACCCATATCCGCGTTGGTTCTGCAATTTTCGGTGCGCGGTAAACCCGTGTCGCTCCCTGCGGCCCCCGAATCTGCACGAAATTGCCAGCGTGAGTGAGGAGGGTAATCGCGCCTCAACGCGCGGGCTCGCGCCCGATTGCGAAAAACGCCGGGCAAGCCACATGGACCCCGATCCTGGCCCTCCGCAGCACTGCCCGCGAAGAAAATCGGCACGGACTGCGGCTTTTCACCTCACCTGTGGCCCCCCCTGGGTCAACGGGGAGAGGCCCTCAAAGCGAGGGCGGTGATTGTGGATCGCTCGAACAGACCTTGTCTGGACAAAGCTCCGGCAGGATTCTGTGGAGATTCGGAAATGGCCGCCAAATGCAATTGCTCATGTGGGTGGGGAAGGGGTGGAACCCTGAACCCACCGCCGTAACCTGCGCAGATGCCCGGAGTGGTGATCCGACAACGAGGTAAATCCAGCCGCACGGAAGAGGCGCAGCCGCCGCACGTCCTCCGTCGTGACAGCAAGCTCTTCACGGCAGTCAAAGGAAGGCGCGAATGAGCGCCCTCATATTCCGGCAATCAACTGGACTGTATTCGCCAATTGGGAAAATGTCGCTCTGAAACTATCTCTGCTCTCTTTCATGGTTTGCAGAATGATGCCAGCCTGTTCTATCTCAGTGTCGCTTAATGCAAAAATCGGAACGTTGAATTTTTGAGACTGCGCGATCAAGGAATTGAAATCTGCGATATTGATTAAGTTAAATGGCGTGTCTCCCGGTGATCCAGCGTTGAACTCTGCCACGGTCAGAGTCATGTTCACGGACGTCAATGCCGGGACCAGCTCTTTCAAGACGGTTTGTTTGATTACATCGATCCATTGCTGGAAGGACTGTGCCGGGCTTCCCGAACGTGGCCGATAGCGTTGCGATATAATCCCACAGAATTTGGGTGGATTGGCAGGAACTGGGTAAAGCAACGATGCATTTCTAAAGAGTTGCAGCGCGGCGTTCCACTTAGGAACGACGCGTGCGAGCGAGGAAATTGCCTGATTACAGTAATAGTCTTGCGATGTAGGAACGATGAAATAATCACTTCCCATCAAAAGACACTCGTTAAGAGCGCCGACACTTGGACTCATGTCCACTATCACGGCATCGATGTCATGGGCCTTAGCTGTCAGGCGAAGCAGCGCACATGCGGCTCCCGGAATATTTTGCAACGCCGGGATAGCAGAGCTCGTCGAAAGCGCCACCGAGATTTGCGTCTCGTTCTCAGCAAGATCGATATTGCCTGCGAGAAGGAAAAGGTTTGGATGGCCAGTCTTAGTAATCTTCGCCGCCTTAAGATTCGAACCAGTTGCTCTAAAGATCGGCTCCAAGCATGTGCTGATATTAGCATTTGGGTGCTTTTTGTAAAATGCGCTGAAATCGTTAGTGCCGCCAAATCCAAGGACGGTGCCGGTCAAATTGCACTGAGGGTCACCATCAACAATCAGAATTTTTGTCTCGGTCGGCCAAAGCCGATCCCAAATTGAACGCTGTGGTAGTCTTGCTAACGCCACCCTTGTGATTGAATAATGAGATGATTGGAGCCATGTGCGCCCGCCTCTTTTGGTTGATAGGTTGTTGAAATTCCGAGATCACATTCGATACATCAAATCCATTGCGGGGCCCTTGCCGAACCTCGCCTCGCGGCGTTTGCAAGGGTGCGCAACGGTACCTGGCGGATAAGTGATTCCTTAGGCCCTTTCCTGATTGAGCACAAACAGTCGCACGAGTGCATCCCCTTCAGAAATGTCAGCAGGCCAGCCGTATGCGGTGGCTACGGCGGCGTCCAGCTCAATATGGGCATTTACCAACCATGTCGGGCGCTCGTTGTAGAGGTTCGTGAGGGTGCGCTCCTTCAGAATAGCCGAGGCTGCCGCATCGTTCGGCTCCAGTCTGGGTGGGTAATCCGGCACAACCTCCGGCCTACTGGTCACGAGATCAGGCGGATTCAGCCAACCTTCGCGAGCCTGATTAAGTTTCTTGGCAGCAGAGGCAATTTGCCTCGCACGGGGATCGTTTTCGTAGGACGCGGCAGCAACGTCAGGTGTCAATCCGTCGGGAAACGGAAATGTTCGGAAGGTCGTAGTGGAGGTGTAACGCGGACGATCTTCGAGGCTTGTTCCGGTCCTTAGTGCCCATGCTGAGTGATACCTGCTTTGCAGAATACCAAAAGATGTATCATCCTCCCGCGCAATAACGACCACGTTCTTATCGGGAACAATCCGTGGATCGACCCAAATGAATATCCGGTGTTTTGAGACTTCCGGCGTAGCTATATATCGTTGAAGCGGTGAGATGGCGCTTTGCATGGCGTCTGCACGGCGCGCCAGCAGCCACCAATCACGACGCTCCATCCTCGAATTGCTCTTGGCCCGCTCGGCGTAAACGTATTTGCGTACCCACGCATAGGGTGCCTCGAACATCGCTGCGTCAGCTTCAGACATCGCTCCAAAGTGCACAAGCCACATATCCTGCGATCGGCGGACAACATCTATTCCATTGATCCACGGGCGCACGACATCCTCGTTCTTCCGTCCATTGGGATTTGCAGGCAATACCAGCCACGACCGAGCGACATCACCGCTGATGTCGAATTTTCCCTTTTTGGAAATGCCATTGAAGGCCACCCCCTCATTCTCGCTCAGCGACCGAACCGTGCTCAGATCGATCGCTCCGGCGGTCAAGTCAGCAAATATCCCTCCAATATGTTGCCCATTGAGAGAGTCATTCAACTCGGCATTTTTGGACGTAAAACAAATCAGGGATACCCGAACATTCGCACCTTCCACGGTCCAGTGCTCGTCGGACCAGGCCTCAAAGATATGCTGATCTGCAACAATGCGCTCCAATACAGCTCTGTTGGCGCCGCCCCGAATAGAACTGGTGGCAACGAGACCAGCCCTATGACTTTTGCCGGCCGCGATATGGTCGCTTGCCTTGGTAAACCAATAACAGACCAGGTCGGCACCGCCTGGCGTCCTGCCCGAATACGCTTTACGCAGAGCGGTTGCATATGCCGAGCCGAGCCTGTCTCGCATGAACTTGTCACCGAGAAATGGCGGATTCCCAATCACCACATCAGCGGGAGGCCAAAGTGCCTCAGAACCGTCGTCGTTGAGGATGGCGTCGCGGCATTCAATGTTATCAAGCGGTTTCAGGATGGGATTGTCGGAGACGCCAAACCCATTTCGCCTCATCCACTGGAGCTCTCCGATCCATACCGAGACTCGCGCAAGTTCCGCCGCATATGGATTTATTTCGATCCCGAGCACCGCCTCCGGGCCAACTCCAGGCGCTTGTCTCGTAAGCCCGAGTAACTCCGCATCAATGTTTGCGCGGTGTTCTATGTCCTTGAGGGCGAGGACGGCCAAATAAAGAAAATTCCCGGAGCCACAAGCAGGGTCAAGAACCCGAAATCTTCGTAGTCGGTCCAGGAAGCCGATGAACAGGCTGTTTGCGAATCGCTTTGCCCTTTCCTCCGCCCGACGGGCTGTCGCATGGACAATTTTCGCGTCGGATTGCCTGGTGGGCTTCCTCTGCTGCGCTGCGGTTGCCTCAGCCATGGCCTCCGCGATTTTTAGTTTTGTTGCCTCCCACTCAACGAGCCATGGCCGCACAATGACAGGATCGATGATCATCATGATCTTCTCCCGATCCGTATAGTGCGCGCCTAACTGAGATCGTTTGTCCGGGTCCAGGCCGCGTTGAAATAGCGTACCAAATATGGACGGGTCGATTTCCGCCCAATATAACCTGGCCGCTGCCAGTGTCAGGGAGATGTCGTCACGATCCAGCGGTAGCGCCGTTGGATCATTGAAAAGGCCGCCGTTGAACCATGCGACATGCTCAAAGCCGACCCTCCCGCCGGACTGCATGGCTCTAAAGAGGTCGCTCGCAAGCTCCTGAAACTCCTCGGGCCGCAATGAGGCATGTTGAAGCATTCGCTTGAACATCTTGTTTGGCAGAAGATCAACGTCTTCGGCGAACATGCAGAAGACCAGCCGATTGATGAAACGCGCTACCCCTTCGGCAGGATGTTTCCGTTCGCGCAGGCGCTGCGCCAATTCGGCAAACTTGGCGGCGGCCTGCTCGGTGAGTTCCTGTCTCGTCTTGCCCGGCTTCAATTGCTCGGGATCACTGAACACCCATTTGAGTCTTTGCCGAACGTTGGCGTCGCGTAGATCGTCGAGACAGAATTCATGAACCGCCGAAACGCTATTGGTCCAGTTCGTATGGATTTCAAACCGCTCCATATCGCAGACGACGAGCAGCGGCGGGTTCTCCAGTGCCAGCGCATATTGCTGAAGTTGCGCAAAGGCGGCCTTCAGGTCTTTCCGCTTACCCTTGTACTCCCAGCCGAAATGGTTGCGTTTCCAGACATCTGCCCAGCCCTCGCCACCGGTGGTCTTGGTGGCGCCTCGCTCAAACGCATACCAATCGCCTCTGGGATCGACATCGGTGGGGGCCGGCTCGTTGAGCATGCGGCATAGATCGATGAAATGGGATTGAGCTGCTGCACGCTCGTTGAGCTCGACGTTGTTCCACTTTCGGACAAATTCATCAGGCGTCAATTCCGCTTCCCCCAGCAAACCTGATCGGCACGAAAGACTGTATGAACAGCCAACGGGGAACGTTGGTCAATCCCCTTGATCGGATAAACCAGGGCGAAAAGCGAGGTCAGAAGACGCGGTTGGTGAGGTGATGCCTGACCAGGGCGAGCTCGGGGAAGCGCCGACCGTGGTGTGTCAAAGATTCACCTCGCGGCGGGCGGATGCGTCCGGGTGTGGGCGGCAAGTCGCCATCTCGCAATCCGAACACACGATTCCGCCCACGGGGCCCACGGGTGCCTTGAACGGCTGCCGTCCAGTATCGGCCATTGCCCGTTGCATTGAAGCACCGGGTAAGGGTTGGATCCGGGTTGTGCCCGGGCCGACCTGCGAATACATGCCGCATTGATATTATTGATATTTTCACAGAAAGCCGCACCCCGCAGGCGGGACGCTGTTGCGCGCAGCGCGCGATAGAGCAGTGGGCTGTGGATTGCTCCGCCTGTCGCAGTCGGCGTGCGACAGTCAGCCGCGGCGTTCCTCGTAGGCCTTGAGATGGATATAGGCGAGGTGGAGATTGGGAACCGGGACGCCATGTGCCTTGGCCCGGGTGAGAAGGTCACCGAGGATGTGATCGGCCTCGACCTTATGGCCGGCTTCGATGTCGCGGAACATAGATGCCGTGGTCGGTGCTCCCTGCGCCGTCAGCATCGCCCTGGTCTCTTCGAACCACGGGCCGCCAGGAGAGAAGCCGCAGGCGGTGGCAACGCCCGCGGCCTCATCCAGTGTGGCGAGGATGAACGCCCTGCCGCCGGGGACGGCGAGAATATTGCCGATCGAGGCCCGCATCAGGCAGGTGGTCGCTGCGAGAGAGCCGAGGAAAACCCATTTCGCCCACATGTCGGCAAGAATGGTTTCACTGGCGCCAGCTCCCGCAATGGCGCTGCCGAAGATGGCGTCGATCGCCCGAACCCGCTTTGACAGGCTGCCGTCGCGCTCGCCATAGCGCATCGACTGCATCGGCTGCAGATGCACGACCTCGTGTCTGTCGTTCATGGTCGCGACGATCGAACACAGTCCGCCGAGCACGTGCTCCGGGCCGAATTTCGCATCAAGGAGATCGAGATGGCGCATGCCGTTGAGGAGCGGCAGGATGGCGCTGTCGGGGCCGACCGCGGGGGCAAAGGAAGCGATGGCGCTGTCGAGGTCGAAGGCCTTGCAACTCACCAGGATGACGTCGAAGGGGGAGGTGATCTCTCCGGCCTGGGTCAAAGGCGGAGCTTCAAGGGTGACATCGCCCTTGGGACTGCGGATCACGAGACCCGATTCGGCAAGCTGGCTGGCGCGGGCACCGCGCACCAGGAAGGTGACATCATGCCCCCCCGCCAGCAGCCGTCCGCCAAAATAGCCACCGGTGGCACCGGCTCCGACCACAAGAATGCGCATCCGTCTCACTCCATCGCCAGCGACCCAAGGACGACCTGAGGACCACCTGCTCCTTCCTTCGGCGATTTGCAACCGTCAAGGGAGGGCAAAGGAGGGCAAAGCCCACCTTGTCGTCTCTCCAGCCGCGGGAGGCTTCACCATGGCAATCATGGGTGATGGAAATCGCATTGCCGGTGCCGGCAGCGGGGCTGCCAAAGGCGACGTTGCGCCCTCGAGTGCATTATGGCCGGGATCGAGTCCCGATCGGCCGGGCAGATCCGCACCCTTAATCCTTAATCTCCGCACCAGCTCTTTTCTGTGGCTCACGCAAACTGCGCAAGCCAGGGTGCCAGCTCAACGGTGCGGCTCCGGGACGCGGGTGGCGAGAGTGGCTATGTGGGGTTCTTCAGGCCGGCATCTGACGTTTCCTATTCACCATATAGCAGCGGCAATCATGGTTGATAAACGCGGGTGTCACCACGGGGGGAGGGCCGCGTTGCGGGAATGAGGTGCTCTCTCACCGTCCCGGCGTGGCGACGGGCGGTTCCGGCCTGTTGTGTTCGACCTCATCGTTCAATCGCCTCAACGCCCTGAGAGCCAAAACAGCAATCACGGAAGGGGCAGTGGCATCGGTTGGAGCCGCTGCCGCAGAGCCGGCAGGAATTATTCTTCAGGTCCCGTCGCGGTGACGCAACACCCGTGCCGGGGCAGCGAGGCTGTTTCGCAGTCACAGTGCGAGGTGTTTGCGCACAGCCGGTGGCAGGTTGGCGAATATACCCTGACGTTTCACTCCATGATTTAGCCGGCGTTTAATATCTGTGCGCCCAATCTCGCCGGCGGATTGGAAAAGATGCGAATTTCAGGCGAGGTCGAAAATGATACGAAACCCAGCTCAGGCAGCGCCGGAGGGGTGCGGCGCGGGCGCCCTTTATGAAGGTCCTGCCAAAATCGCCGAACAGGGTGACAGATGTGAGCGGCAGCCGGGAAGCGCGGACGTCGTCGGCAGCCTGAGAGCGCTGCCGCAGGCAAGACCGTGGTCGTGGTGGGCCGTGGCGCGGCGCCACAATCGCAAAGGCGCCGGCGGTTTCGCAGGCAGCGAAGACGGTGGCGTGATCCTGTGGCTCGGCCTGTTTCTTGGCATGCTTGCCGTCGGTGCTCTGCTGATCGATGTCTCCATGCTCTATGTTGCCAGGCAGCGCGCCCAGATCGTAGCCGACGCCGCCGTGATCGCCGCGGCAGGGACGCCAGGTCCGATTGTCGGGACCGCGGCCTCGAGCCAGGCGGTGGCGACCGCCGCCAATATCGGGACGATCAACGGCTATCCGACCAGTGATGTAGCCACCATTGCCACGCAATCACCGCGCGGCGATGGCAGCATCGTTCTTGAGACCACGGTGAAAAACGACGTCGCTCTCGGATTTGGCTTCCTTTCGCCGACCGGCCAGGGCAGGGTCGGTGCAAACGCCTATGCCGGGGCGACCCCGGCGGCGCTACCCTGTCTGTGGGCGCTGGGGGCCGACATCAACATTGCCGGCAGTGCCGTGGTTGACGGCCCGAACTGCACCGCGAGGGCAACGACCTATTTCGAAGCCGGCGGCCAGTCCAACGTGACGATGGGCAAGATCGAGGTGGGAATCTCGCCGAGTGTTGAAGCGGGCTATCTCAAAGGCTCGCTGGCTACGCTGGTAAACGCGGGTGGTGTTGACTACAATGTCGCACCTCCGAAGACGGTGTTTGACAATCCGTTCAATTCCGATCCCCGCATCGCGACACTTCAGACGACGATGCAGAATATGGTGCCGACGTGGGATTTCGGCCTGCCGGTGGCGTCGAATCCGAACTATCCGCAGCCGCCAATTCCGGTGCCTGCTGCCGGCAACGCCGCCCTGACCTATAATTCGCAAACCGGTGTCACGCTGCCGCACGCGCCCTATGGGTCGCTCCATTCCACCAGCTCCGACCTCACGTTTGAGGGCTCGGGTGGGCCGGACCCGCAGTGCACGAATCCTACCACCTTCAGCTCCGGCTGGTATTTCACCGGCACGAATACCGTAACTTTCAACTCCGGTTGCTATGTAGTCTCGGGAGACTTTTTCGCCTATGCCGGAAGCGTCGTCAAACTCAAAGTCGCGCCCGATGCTTCCGTCGTGTTCGTGCTCGCCGTCGGATCGATGTACGAATACGGCGATGTCACGTTCGATGACATGACCACGGTGATCCGGGGTGGCACGGTCTATGTGGAACCGGGAGCCACGCTCACCTACGGCAACGGCCCGTGGTGGTTCTGGGGTGGCAGTATCACAACGACGACGCAGACCTCGACGCTCAGGATCGGCAACGGCCCGTTCTATATGTATGGCGGGTCGTTCTCCAACAACGGCACCATGATCTTCGGAAACGGCCCGTTCTACCTGCAGGGTGGCAGCTTTGGCACGGGTCCGAATTCGACCACCACTTTCGGCGACGGTCCGTTCTGGTTCTACGGCGGATCGCTGCTCTTTGGTCAGAACTCGGTCAACGTCTTCGGTGTCGGCGATCTCTGGTTCCAGGGTGGCTCGATCGCGAATTACGGAATCTGGACCCTGGGTGCCAATGGCGACCCGGTCAATGGCAATGGCACGATGTATCTCCAGGGCGGCAGCTACGCGGTCACGGCCTCGGCCGGCGGCTTCATCGCCAGAGGCTATACCATTGGCCTGCTTGGCGGCACGATCTATCTCACCGGTTCCGGGCCGCTGGAGGTGACGGCACCGATGGTGGAAATAGCGCCGGGGACGCCCAATCGCGGCTACCAGGAGGTCGTGATGGGCCTGCTGGCGCCGAAGGGATCGACCAGTAACGGTGCAACCTCGATCTACCAGGCGCAGGCGTCATCGGCGATCCTGTCAGGGTTGATCTACAGCCCGATGGGCAATGTCTCGATCTATGGCTACAGTCAGCCCAAAGCGTTGCCTCCCGGGGGCTGCTTCCAGATCGTTGCCAATGTGATCCAGATCTACGACCACGCCAATGTGGAGATTGTGCCCTGTACCAGCTTCAGCAGCTTACTCGGGCTTGCCAGTGCTGGAAAGCTGGTGGAATGAGGTGTGAGCCGAAGGGGATTGCGGCGGCAGGCTTTCCGGGCCGCCGCCGCCTGCGCCGTCAGGGTGGCGTGCAGTGGGTTCCGCCTGAATATCCTTAAGAGATCCTGGGGCCCCATCGGGTCAGATCGCCGGAAGGGAATGCCTGCGGGTATTGCTGTCACTGGCGTGGATCTCATCGGGCGTTGAGGAATACCGCAGGGGTCGAGGGCCGGATCTTCAGAACCGTGATGCGAGGACTGCCGCCGCGCCGGCGGCGGCGAGGTGCGTTTGTGCGGGTGGATCGCGCCGGCAGCTTTCATCCTCCCGGGTCTTCCATCCTCGTCAGTCCGATATTCACCACATAACTCTGCCGATCATGGTTGATAGCGTGCTGTATGGCGTGGCTGTGCCGGGACGCGGGTGGGCAGGCGAGGGGGAGGGATGAGGATCGGGAGCAGCCTGTTTGCAGCGGTGCAACCGATGGTTGCGGAACGCGGAAAGCGCGCGGTCAGGGATCGCGCAGGTTGGCGCATCGCGCTGAAACTCTGGAGATTTCCGGTTTGGCGCAGCGCGGCTTCAGGACGGCCTGAAGATGAGGTGGTGGCGAAAGCCCGACGGAGCGGGGATGGGGCAGCTCGCGGTCCGGTGCGTGAAGGATATCGCAGCCGGGAGGTTACCGGAGCGCAGCAGAGCTGCGCTGGTTCGGGCCGGGTCAGGGCGCGTAGTCGCCATATACCCTCGGGTTTCGCTGAGGGATTTAGCCACGGTTTAATATCTCCGCGCCCAACCTCCCGCGTAGTCAGGGAAAATCTGAATTCCAGGCGAGGTCGGAAATGAGACAGAACAGAGACCAGGCAGAGGCGGAGCGGCGCGCGACCGGTTACGGCAAGGCTGCAATCTGCGAAGACGATTATCAATCGGGCGCGGCCCGCGCCAGCTCTGTGCTCGAGGCGGGATGCGCGGAAGCTGCGGACGGCGAAAGCGAAACGCCGGGAGCAGGACCGTCGTGCTGGTGGGCTGTGGCGCGGCCCGAAGGGCGGAAAAGGCGGGTCCGGCAATTTGTGGCCAATGAGGACGGTGGCGCGATCCTGTGGCTCGGCCTGTTTCTCGGCATGCTGGCGGTCGGCGGCCTCGTCATCGATGTCTCCATGCTCTATGTCGCCAGACAGCGCGCCCAGATCGTGGCCGACGCTGCCGTGATCGCCGCGGCAGGGACGCCAGGTCCGATTACCGGCACAGAGGTCTCGCCGCAGGCAGTGGCCACCGCTGCGAATATCGGGCAGATCAACGGTTACCAGACCGGTGACGTAACCACCATTGCGACATTGTCGCCGCGTGGCGACGGCAGCGAGGTTCTCGAGACCACAATCAAAAACGATGTCTCTCTTGGCTTCGCCTTTCTGTCGCCGACCGGCCATGGCACGGTCGCCGCCAACGCCTATGCCGGGGTGACTGCGGCGGCGATGCCGTGCCTGTGGGCGATCGGAGTCGAGGGCGGAGGTCTCGACGGCGATATCAATATCTCGGGCCATGCGGTGGTCAACGGGCCGAACTGCGGGGCGCGGGCCGTCAGCTATTTCGAAGCCGGCGACTATTCCAACGTGACCCTTTCCAGGATCCAGGTCGGGCTTTCCCAGCCCGTGGAAAAGGGCTATCTGACCATGCCGACGGCGTCCCTGGTCTACCCGGGCGGCATCCAGTATAACACCCCCAAGCCAGCCAGCAGCTTCGACAATCCGATCAATTCCGATCCGCGCATCGCGACGCTTCAGACCACGATGCAGAACATGGTGCCGACGTGGGATTTCGGCCTGCCGGTGGCTTCGAACCCGAATTATCCGGTGCCTCCGCTTCCAGTGCCCGTCACCGCCAACGCGACCCTGACCTATGTGTCGCAGGATGTCACGCTGCCCAAGGATGCCTATGGCACGCTGAACGCAACATCCTCGAACATCACCTTCGAGGGCTCGGGCGGCCCGGACCCCGATTGCACCAATCCGACCACCTTCCGCAGCAGCTGGAATTTCACCGGGACAAATACCGTCACTTTCAATTCGGGATGCTATGTCGTCGGGGCGACGTTTATGGCCAATACCGACAGCGTCGTCGATCTCAAAGTTGTTCCGGGGGCTTCGGTGGTCTTCCTGCTTGCCGGTGGATCGATGTATGAATACGGCAATGTCACTTTCGGCGATCTCACCACGATCATCCGGGGTGGCACGGTCTATGTCGAACCGAATGCCACACTCACTTTCGGCAACGGTCCGTGGTGGTTCTGGGGCGGCAGTATAGGGACGCTGCAGCCGACCTCGACCCTCAAGGTCGGCAATGGTCCGTTCTATCTCTATGGCGGATCCATCACCAATAACGGCACCATGATCTTCGGCAATGGTCCGCTCTACCTGCAGGGTGGCAGCTTCACCACGGGTCCCAATTCGAAGACCACCTTCGGCGACGGTCCCTTCTGGTTCTACGGCGGATCCCTGCTCTTCGGCCAGAACTCGGTCAATGTCTTCGGTGTCGGCGATCTCTGGTTCCAGGGCGGGTCGATTGCGAATTACGGCATCTGGACCCTTGGCCCCGACGGCGATCCGGTCAACGGCAATGGCGCGCTCTATCTCCAGGGCGGCAGCTATGCGGTCACGGCCACCGCCGGCGGGTTCATTGCCCGGGGCTATACGGTGGGCCTGCTTGGCGGGACGATCTATCTCACCGGTTCCGGCCCGCTGGAGATCACCGCACCAATGGCGGCGTCCACGCCGGGTACACCGGGGCGCGGCTACCAGGAGGTGATGCTGGCGCTGCTCGCCCCGAAGGGATCGACCAGCAACGGCGCAACCAGCATTTACCAGTCCCCGACCTCATCCACGGTGTTCTCGGGCCTGATCTACAGCCCGATGGGGAACGTCTCGATCTACGGCAGCAGCCAGGCCCCGGCGTTGCCATCCGGTGGCTGCTTCCAGATCGCGGCCCACGTCATCCAGATCTATGACAAGGCTGAGATTCAGCTTGCGCCCTGCACGAGTTTCGGCGCAGACGCCGGAATGGCCAGTGCCGGAAAACTGGTGGAATGAGGAATGAGGCGAGAGCGAAAAAGCGCCGCGGCCGGAGGCTTCACGGGCCTGCCGCCGCGGCGCCGCGGCTTCGCGGGTCGGGCGCGGCAACGACGCCGTCCTGAGTGATGCGGATCGAATTGGCCGAGGTCTGGCCCAGCGGTGCGGTGATGGTGTGCCCCAGACTGCGCAGGCCCTCGCGCACGGAATCGGAAATGCCAGCCTCGACGCGGACTTCATCGGGCAGCCACTGGTGATGGAGCCGGGCTGCGGCGACCGCAGACTTTATGTCCATATCGAAGTCGAGCACGTTGACGATGACCTGGAGCACCGCCGAGATGATGCGGCTGCCACCAGGTGAGCCGGTGACCAGCACCGGCTGTCCCTCCTGCAGCACGATGGTCGGAGCCATCGACGACAGCGGGCTTTTGCCGGGCCCTGGCAGGTTGGCTTCGAAGCCGACGAGGCCGAAGGCGTTGGCGGCACCGGGCGCCGCCGTGAAATCGTCGAGTTCGTTGTTGAGGAGGACGCCTGTGCCGTCGGCAACGAGGCCGACGCCATAGCTGAAATTGAGGGTCACGGTGGTGCTGACGGCGTTGCCGGCGCTGTCCACCACCGAAAAATGCGTGGTGTTGGTGCCTTCCCGCGGCGGTTCAAGCCGCCGTCCCGGTGGATCGAGGGCGGAAGACGGCGTGGCACGGGCGCGATCAATGCCGGCGGCAAGCCGTGCGGCGTAGTCTTTGGCGATGAGGGGGGCCACCGCATCAACCCTGCCGTCGCCGAGAAAGCGTGCCCGGTCGGCATAGGCGCGTTTCATGGCTTCGATCAGAAGATGGCAGGCGGCGACCGAGCCCTGGCTGAGTTCCGTGAGGTTGAAAGCCTCCAGTATATTGAGGGTCTCCAGCAGCACAACGCCGCCCGAGGAGGGCAGCGGCATGGCGACGATTTCCGAGCGGCGATAGCGCCCGCTTAACGGCTCGGCGATGCGGGCCTGACAGGAGGCGAGATCCTCCTCTGTGAGGATGCCGCCGGCAGTGCGGATGGCGCCGGCAATCCGCTTTGCAACAGCTCCGTGATAGAAGCCGGCAGGACCCTCGGCGGCAATCAGAGAGAGGGTGTCGGCAAGATCGCTCTGCACCAGGAGGTCGCCGGGGGCCAGCGAACTGCCGTCGGATCGCGAAAAAATCCGCGCCGAGGACGGCCAGCGCGCCAGCCAGTCATGGGCCTGGGGCAAAGTGTCGGCCAGATCATCGTCTATGCGGATGCCGCTGCGGGCTGCGGCGATTGGCGCCTCCAGCAGTTGTGCCAGCGTGAAGCGCGACGAGCCAAATTTTTCCAGCGCCAGTGTCAGCCCGGCAACACTGCCGGGCACGCCGATGGCAAGTGCCGACTGGCGTGAACTCACTTCATCCGGCGAACCATCCGGTTTGCGGAACATGGAAGGCGTGGCGGCCGCAGGGGCGCGCTCGCGAAAGTCGATGGCAAAGTTGCGCGCTCCCGCTGCCTGGTGGATCACCATGAAGCCGCCGCCACCAAGATTGCCGGCGCGGGGATAGGTCACGGCAAGCGCAAAGGCAGTGGCAACCGCGGCGTCGACGGCATTGCCACCGGCCCGCAACACGTCGGCACCGATTTCGGCGGCATGTCGTTCCTGCGCCACTACCCAGCCGGACGCGGCGGAGCCGGCTGTCGCCGGCCGACCCCGGGCTGCGGTGAGGGCGGCGAGCGCGGCGAGAAAATCGCGGCGGGAAAAGGCCATGGGCTTTAGGACTCCGCAAGAGCTGGAAAGCAGGGTTTCAAACGCACTGTGCTGGCACGCGGCGGACTGGGAGATCGGCTGGGACCTCGATCCACAGGATCTGGGCGGTGTTGGGCAGAAGCGAGCTCTGCGCCCGTTGCGGCATCGGCGAGAACGCCGTTGTCGAGGAGGCGCGACAGCAGATGCGACAGGGTGCCAAACGGCCGCAGCACAGTGGCCACCAGGCGGCGCATCAAAGCGCGGTCGTGATCAGGGAGGGTTTTCAGGGCCGGATGGGCGCCATGGCCGTCGAGCTGTTTGTTGTCGAACGTCCGTCCTTCATTCCGCCCGCCGTCAGGAATGTCGGTGACGCTGTGACGCGCGGCGAGACCGGGGATTTCTGTGGGGGCCGCAAAACGTTGGGACAGCATATCGATTTCGACACCAGTGTGGCCGTGCCCGCGGCGGCAGCGGGGGCTGGAAGAGCGCGGCGGCGATGCGTCACGAATAGCGCATATGCAGGAAGAACTGTGGCTTTTCATTCACATTGTCGTTGTCGGGCCCTTTTCCGGGGCCGGCCACAGTCGGTGCGCCCTGTGCCGGAAGACGGGGCGAAGGGGCCCCGCGCGTTCAGCAGCATGTCCTGGGAACGGGCATGGAGACCGTTGACGCGGACAGACGGCAATGGCTCGGTGGTGGGGTTTTGAGATTTTCCATCGGCCCGGGACTCCATAAAAAACCGGCGCGTCTGTGCGAAAGGCGCCTTCGTCCAGCGCGCGCGGTCAGGGTCGATCGAAGAGCGCCCGCTGCTCAGTGACGGAAATGGCGCACGCCGGTGAACACCATGGCGATATTGTGCTCGTCGGCGGCCCGGATCACTTCCTCGTCGCGCACCGAGCCGCCGGGCTGCACCACGGCGGTGGCACCGGCCTCGATGCAGGCCAGCATGCCGTCGGCAAACGGGAAGAAGGCGTCGGAGGCCACGACCGATCCGCGTGTCAGAGGCTCGCGGAGGCCGAGTTCTGTTGCGGCGTCCTGGGCCTTTCGTGCGGCGATGCGTGCCGAATCGACCCGGCTCATCTGCCCGGCACCGATCCCTACGGTGGCGCCATCGCGGGCATAGACGATGGTGTTCGACTTGACGTGCTTGGCGACCCGGAAGGCGAATTTGAGATCGGCAAGTTCCTGTTCCGTTGGCGCACGTTTGGTCACCACCCGGAATTCCATGTCCTCCACCACGGCATTGTCGCGGCTCTGCACCAGCAGGCCCCCGGCAACGGATTTCGCGGTCAGTCCGCCTTCGCGTGGGTCCGGCAGGCCGCCGGCGAGCAGCAGGCGCAGATTTTTGCGCTCGGCGATTCGCGCGATCGCCTCCTCGGTGGCATCGGGGGCGATGATCACCTCGGTGAAGATCTTGGTCATTTCGGCTGCGCTGTCGGCATCAAGCGTGCGGTTGACGGCGATGATGCCGCCGAAGGCGGAGGTGGAATCGCAGGCCAGCGCCTTGCGATAGGCGCTGACGAGATCCGGCCCTTCGGCAACCCCACAGGGGTTGGCGTGTTTGACGATGACGCAGGCGGCGCTGCGGGAGGGATCGAACTCGCCGATACATTCATAGGCGGCGTCGGTATCATTGATGTTGTTGTAGGAAAGTTCCTTGCCCTGCAGCTGGTGCGCGCTCGCCACCCCGGGCCGGTTCTCGGGAAAGGCGTAGAAGGCCGCGCTCTGGTGCGGGTTCTCGCCGTAACGGAGCGTCTGGATCAGCTTGCCGCCGAAAGCGCGGAAGTCGGGCGTGAGGGTCTGGGTCTGGCGGGCGAACCAGTTCGAGATCGCGGCGTCATAGGCTGCGGTGCGGGCAAAAGCTTTTGCCGCCAGGCGGCGGCGCAGTGCCAGCGTGGTGGCGCCGTTATTGGCGGCAAGCTCCTGGAGCAGGGCCTGATAGTCCTCCGGATCGACCACCACGGCGACATCGTAATGGTTCTTGGCTGCGGCGCGGATCATAGCCGGGCCGCCGATATCGATATTCTCGATGCAGTCTTCGAAGCTGCCGGCGGCGATGGTGGCCTCAAAGGGATAGAGGTTGACCACGAGGAGATCGATCGGGGCGATGCCATGGGTACTCATGGCCTGCTGATGTTCGCTGTTGTCGCGCACCGCCAGCAGCGCGCCATGGATCCGCGGGTGCAGGGTTTTCACCCGGCCGTCCATCATCTCGGGAAGCTCGGTGACTTCAGAGACGTCCCTCACTCTGAGACCGGTGGCGGCGATGGCGCGGGCGGTGCCGCCGGTCGAGATAAGTTCGACCCCGCGGACCGCCAGCACTCTGGCGAATTCGGTCAATCCCGCTTTGTCGGACACGGACAAAAGGGCGCGGGCAATCGGGCGGGTGGTGTCGGTCATGGCAGTTTCTCCATGGCAGGTTCTCAAAGCTGTCGGGCTGTGCGAACAGCTACTAGCACGGTTTCGCTGCCCGCGAAATCGTACTCCGGGGCTGTGAGGGGCTGTGATGCACAGCAACTGTCCAAGTTGAACAAGGTCGGACCAGAGGCGCCTCGCAATCGGCTCGACATACGGAAAAACCGGTCTGCGGCCGCCCGGATGGTCACCCCTTTGCCACGAATCAGCCCGCTCCCGAAACCTGGCTGGGGCCTCGCCAGCGTGGCAAGGGGATAGAGTCAGTCGCCTGCAGAAACGGAACCCGGGTTGAAACGAAGTATAATGCACGGAGCATCACGAATCGATCGGTGCTTCGGCCTCGGCGTCATCCGGTTCCGGCGCCTGCGAACGCGACAGGCTCCAGCGGATGGAGGGAAATTCCCGAGTGTCCTGGCGGATGACGATCTGTGTCGTCCGTCGGGGGCCTTCATTGCCGGCGAGAAACACGCTTTCTTCAAGATTGAGCGGACAGTCCGGCGACTCGAAGACCCAGACGTCGCGATTGGGCAGCGTCAGCATGACTGTGGTGGCGTTGGTGAGAGGACTGGCTTTTACCAGGGGGTGAAGATGAAAGCGCAGCGCGAAGTCGTACTGGCGTTTGGCGCGGCGGCCCTGCGGTGGTGCCAGTGTGTCCTCACCGTCGAGTCGCAGGCCGTCATCGGCCAGCATAAGCATGCGCCGGTGCAGCATGCCGAAGCGGGAAAGATAGCCGTCATGCGACAGTGCCAGGACGGTGGCGTTCTCGACGGCCTCGCGCTGGCTTTCGACCTGCTCGGGCCCGCTGACCACCACACTGCCGCCGAGCAGCTGGCGGACAGCCTGATTTTCGACGAAGCTGCAGGAGGCGGTATCGCTGCACACCAGGGTGGAATGTGCGGCGCTGTCGCGGGCGTAAGAACGCCAGTTGTCGCGACTGGTGTTCGGAACGCCGCAATTGGTGATGATGCGGCTGTTGCCGGACGACAATTCAAAGGACAGGCAGCCGGCATGGGCCTCGCGACTGAGATTGGGCGGCGGCGGCAGGCCTGCATCGATGATCAGGGTGGTCTGGCCGGCATCCATGCGGTGGTAGCCGACATGCGGCATATGGGCCATCGGCGTGCCATGGGTGTCGTCATAGGCGAGCAGCGTAGCCAGCAGATGCAGGGGCGTGGCACCCATGCCGTTGAACAGGGCAAAATTGCCATCGCCATGGCGGAAGAAACGCAACGCCGGCATCATGCGGTCGATGGCATTGAGCAGGGCGCCTGGCGGGGACAGGTTGCGCGCGGCAAAAGTCTGGCGCAGCGGCAGCAGATCGGTCAGAAGTTCGATCAGGGCGGCGGGATTGCGCGATATATGACCGCCGTCGGGCAGGATCTGACGGAGCAGCTCATCGGACAGCCGGCCCGAGACGTCACGGAGGAAGCGGCTCTGGTTGCCAAGGCAGAGGGCACCATAACAGAGCGCGATGATGGCCTGGAGCCGCTGCACGCCATCGGGGATGCTGCGCAGCGTGCGGCGCAGATAGCGGATGTCGCAGGACACGCCCCTGAGATAGCGCCGCTGGAACTTGCTGTCGGCGTCGCCGAGCACGAAGGAGGATTGCGACAGCAGCGACATCGCCCGGCGTGCCACCACGTCGGGGCGGCGGGCAATGGCGCGGCGGCGGGCAAGCGGACTGGTGAGCCAGTCGTCGATGAGTACGCGGGCATTGGCGCGCGTCAGCATGGTCTCGGCGGCACGGAGATGACGCAGCCAGCCAAAGCCGAGCAGGGCCACCTCCCAGTCTTCCGAGGGTGGATCGAGATCGAAGATCGAGCGGCCATGGCAGTTGACGATCTTGCCGCCGAAGACGAAGCGTCCCGCATAGATTTCGGTGGCGAGGCTGGGATCGGCGGTACGCAGGTCATGGGGCGTGATGAGCAGCCGCTCGCCGCGCGACGGCCACAGCTGCGCCAGGGTCCAGCCGCCGCCAAGCCGTGTCATCGCGTTCCGCGCCAGGCGGTTCACGATCACGGTCAGCAGTCGTTGACGTTGAGCGATGGACACGCCTTGCCTTGATTTACGGAAAGAATTTCGTCGAATCTTTCCACGTTATCCCCGGAACGGCGGGCGGGCACCCGCTTTCCACCCGGCGGTCGGAATCAACCTGTGCAAAATCCCGACAGCGTCAGGATTTTACGAGACGCGCGACAAAAAAACCATCCAGCCCGGCGAGCCGCGGATCGGCGTGGGGCAAATGGCAGGGCAGGGTGCGCAGTTCGCCGGCGCTGTTGACGATTTCGTCAAGACCATGGACCTCAAAGGGGCTGATCGGCAGCCGCCGCAGTGCGGTTTCCGCCTCCAGCGTGTCGGCAATTGCCTGCTCGCCTTCCTCGGGTTCCAGCGAGCAGGTGCAGTAGATCAGCGTGCCGCCGGATTTGAGCAGCGCTGCCGCCCGGCGCAGCAGCCGACGCTGTTGTGCGGCGAGCGGGGCGATATCGGATTCGCAGCGCAGGCGGGCGACGTCAGGATGGCGGCGGATGGTCCCGGTCGATGTGCAGGGTGCGTCGATCAGGACTGCGTCAAAACTCTCCGGTGCACAAGACCATTCCATGACATCGGCAACCTCGGTGGTGGCGGTGAGCGAGAGCCGCGCCATATTTTCCCTCAGCCGCGCCATGCGCGCCACCGAGCGGTCGATGGCGGTGACGCTCGCCCCGGCTGAGACCAGCTGCGCGGTCTTGCCGCCGGGGGCGGCACAGAGATCGGCCACGGATTTACCGCCGAGGTCACCGAAAAGGCGTGCTGGCAGTGCGGCGGCGGCATCCTGGACCCACCAGGCACCCTCTTCGAAACCCGGTAACAGCGTGATTGGCCCGGACAGCAGGGAGCGTACGCTGCCGGTCGGCAGCACTTCGCCATGCATGCGCTGTGCCCAGTGGGGCGGGTCGGATTTGACGGTGAGATCGAGCGAGGGTTCGAAAGAGAGCGCTCGCGCCATCGCAGCCGTGGCCTCTCCACCATAATGTGTGGTCCAGCGCTTCACCAGCCAGGCGGGCAGGTTGAGGCAATGATCCTGCGCTTCCTCAAGCAGGGCTGCGCCCTCGCGGGTGCATCGGCGCAGCACGGCGTTGACGAGGCCGGCATAACGGCCGGCGCGGCGATCGCTCTGCACCAGGCGGACCGAGAGGTCGACCGCGGCGTGATCGGGAATCTCCATCCACAGGATCTGGGCGGCACCGAGCAGCAGCGCGCTCTGGGCCCGCGGCGCATCCGCAGGGATGCCCTTGTCGAGCAGCCGGGACAGAAGATGGGACAATGTGCCGAACTGGCGCAGCACCGTCGCCACCAGGCGGCGCATCAAAGCGCGGTCGCGATCCCCGAGGGTTTTCAGCGCCGGATGGGCGCCACGGCCGTCGAGCTGTTCGTCGAGGGTGCGCCGTTTGTGGATCACGCCGTCGATAATGTCGGCGGCGATGCGACGCGCGGCGAGACCGGGTATCTCGGCGGGGGGCGCAAAACGTTGGGACAGCATATCGGGGACTTCGACACCAGATGTGGCTGGGCCCGCCTGCGGGAGGTGGGGAGCCGAAAGCGGGCGGGGATGCCTCGTGCGAATAGCGCAAATGTAAGAAGAACTGTGGCTTTTTTTCATTCACATTGTCGTTGTCTGCTCCGCCGCCTGGCAGGTCAGGGAGAAAAGATGGCGACGGGTGAACCATCGCTGTCGTGACGACGGCGGGCAGGTGCGGCGAGGCCCGCGTGCAAACCCCCATCGGCGACCGGCGCAAACAGAGAAAGCCCCGCTTTCGCAAAGCCTTGTCAGGCGGCCGGGATTTTCCCGGGTCGCTTGTCGGTCGGCGGGCAGGGCAGAAACAGTGGCGCTGGCAAAATCCTTCCTCCCAATCGGCGGTCGGGACCCGGCCTTGGCCTTGAGTCTGTTGTGGACTGGCGCGCGGGTGCGGGCAGGATCGTGCCCACGCCGGGCAGGGGCCTGCTAACATCGCCCGCGGTCAAAAGATGGAAGATTGGCAGAGCAGCGATGAACGCGGATGAAGAACGAAAACTGCATGCGAGGGCGATGAAAAAGCTGCTCAAAGCGTTGGAGGGGTTGATAAAAGAGGGCAGGGCCCGGGAGGCGGCCAGGGCGGCAGGACAGGTCAAACCTGCAGGAGAGGCTGGAAGAGAGGGTAGAACGAAGGCGTCGGCGAAAAGGAAATGAAGCGCTCCTCGGGGCGCGAGGGCTGTGTTCAGGGACCGGGCTGGCAGGCGCGATGGCACCTCAACGGCTCACAGGAAGCTGGACGGTTCAAAGCTCACGACAACCGACGCACGGATGGCGACCGGGAAAGAGGAAGGCATCTCCTGGCGATTTCGGCAAACGCCTGGCGTGTCAACTTTCGCTGGCAGCTTTCCGCCCGAGGTCGGCAATGTAATCTTCCAGTCTGTCGCCGGGAATTTCAATGAAGCGGCCAGCGTCGGGATCGTCGAAGCCCTGGGCCGCCGCCTTCTGCAGTGCCTCCAGCTTTGCAGCATCCAGCGCCTCACGCTGCGTGACCAGACGGATGCCCTCGCGCAGAACCTCGCTGGCGTTGTGGTAGCGTCCGGATCGTATCAGAACATTGATGATGTTGTCGTCGTGGTCGGTCAGGACCACGTTCCGTGTCGGCATGGTCATCCTCCTTGTCGGCTTCACGACCGCAGATCTGGACACCCCGGGAGAAAACGCCAGTCGGCATCCTGTCAGCTGTGGTCATCCCTGGAAAAGCTCCTGAATTGTCGCCGGGGGCTGAGCGGCGAGGATCCGCAATCGAAATCCTTTCGCGAGATGCCCGCAGATGTCCAACCTACCAGAACCAGTGTTTGTCCCCGTGGTCCCGTCGCGCCTTGCGTGCAAGCGCGGTTTTCTGTCCCTCTTTCCACTGCACAACCGGATTTTTCGCCGCAGCCGCCCAGTGTCGGGCATTGGCGGCCGAAACCCTGGTGGCTGAATTCACGTTGTCTTCGATGCCGCCATGTTTGTGCATCCCATTATCCAGGAAAAGCCGGTTATGGAATGCTTCATGCACGATTGCTGCCGCCGCATAGTTCAAATCGGCGATGGACGACTGGAAGATCTCCGATGCCGCGGCACGCTTATCGCCCTCAGCCAGCAGGCCGCGTCCGCCTGTCTCCAGGCCATCCCGCTTGGGGTAAAAGGGAACCATACCCCTTTCGCCATCACCAAAATCCCTCAGGATCGAATATTCGTCCGGCGAAATATACACGATGACATCGCTGGCTGTCGGATCTCCATCCGGACCCAGCCTTGCTGCACCACTGATGATCTGGACCTTGAACAGGGGCGTGTGTCCCATTGTCGCAATATCGGCGAAATGGGTCTCGAGGCGCTTCTTGAGGACGGTCTGCTTCCCGGTGTCGAGAATTTCAAAAGGATCAACGATGAAGGCTGTCGGCATTTTCGAACTCTGAACTTCGCTGAGAGCGGCAGATGCGGATCGACGTATGCGCTACGCCATGCCGCGCATCCCGGGCAATCCCCCGTTCAAGGGGGCGTGTCACCTTATCGTGCATGGCCGTTCTGTCCTGTTGGACAGACCGGATGCCGCGAAGAGTCGCGCGCCACCTCTGCCTGGCTTTCCTGCCAAGGCTGCATCTGTGCCCTGGAGCATGGGTCGCTGTCGCACAAGGTGAGACGCCCGAAGGTCAATCGCGGCGTGATTGTGCAATTTGCCATCCCAGAAAAAAACCGCGCGGCAAGCCAGCAGTGCGGGCTTTGGCCACCGCGCCGCAAGAGCTACTGACCGGATCGGGCAACAGTGACGAAAGGATGCGGCAGGGTGGCTCAGAACCCGCACGCCTGCCGCGCTTGCAGAGCATCTGCGCCAGCCGTGCGATCCAAAGAGCGCTTGCCGCGCGGGATCAGCGCCACCCCCGTCAGGGTGGGCTTTCGACGTCACGATTGCACACTGGCAGGCGGGCCCGGTGTTCCGACCCCGTTCCCGATTTTGGTGGCCCTCTGTGGTCAGAGCGTGGTGCAGCTGAGAGGCGAGGTGGAACCAGAGCCATCAGGACGCCCACTCCGCCTCAAGCTGATCGCGCGTGTCACCATAGTGATTGACGTCGATCTCGGCATTCTTCGGCCCAAGATCAATGCCTGGCACCTTGTGCGGCTCGGGGCCGCGGCCGTCTCCGGTATACTGGATCAGCCACGGCGATTGCCAGGCCCGCGGCCATTTCGGGGTCACCGCGTAATGGCAGAGCCAGAGGCGGCGTTTGCTCCAGAAGGAGTCCTTTCTGTCGCCAAGCTGTTCCTTGATGAGGAATCCGCTGTAGAGAACCGGGTAGCGGCCGACCCTCTCCTTCACCAGTTCCATGAATTTGCGAGCATTTGTCAGGGGCACGTCGCGGTCCTCATGGTCGAGCGCCAGCAAAGTGGCTGCGTCGGGCTCGGCGCAGTCGAGGAAATGATCGACCTGCTGTTGCACGTCACCCGGGCGCATGAAGTGGTAGGCGCCATAGAGCAGGCCGGCGTCAAGCGCCGGCTGGCGCCGTTTGGCGTAGAAGACGTCCAGAATGCCGCGCGCCTCCGTGCATTTGTGGATCACGCCCCAGATGCCGAAGGCTGCCGCCTTCGCAAAACCGGCGGAAGCGGGGCCTGTCCCGCCCACGCGTTCATAATGCGAGATGTCAACAACGCGGGGAATCATCTTCATGGCGTACTCCGTGACTGGTGTGCGGTGTGCAGAAAACGTAAGAATTCAATGCCGATCCCCGGCGCAATGAAACGGCCCGGAGTGACCGCCTTTGCCGAATTGTCCGCCAGTCGTGAGCACGGACATGCCCGTGATCATGGTCGGTCCCTTTGTTCGTCGGTGCTGGCATAGCGATGGTCCGTCTCCGCGATGCCCGGTGCGCCGCGATATCCGGCCGCCGATAATTCCTGCTCACCATCACGTGTGTCCCACCTGGCACCCGCGCGCGCCCCGAATCTGAAAAACGCAGCCATTGGATTTTCGAGTCACTGTGCCTGGACTGTTCGAGCTTCGGTTCGCCAGCAGACCGGTCACGGGCGAATCAGCGGCGAGCCCGATGAAAGGCCTGCCAAGTCTGCGGACATGATTGCGGCAGCGGTGTGGCGAGGTGCGGGATTCCGCAGGTCGCATCCTGCGGTCCTTGAGTCAGGCAAGGACACAGGCGTCAAGCCTCGGGCGGCCGCCACCGCGACGACACGCACGCAGCCGTTGCCATACATCACGGAGGGTTCTTTCAGTCTCAAATCAGAAGCCGCACACTGGAAGCCTGGTGAAAAGCGCAGGCCGCAGGCGGGGATCGCTGGGCCCCCTTTTGTCAAGTCATGAGATCCGGGATTGGAGCGGAACCGCACATGGTAGTGGGCTGGGTTCGGGTATGACGGATGCGGTTGCGATCACGGAGCCGTGATCGCGATTGTGCCGGCGGGAGTGGAAGCAGCCGGTCTGTGCCCGAGCGGCGCCAGGGACCGCTGAAAATTCGTTTCTACCCACGTTCCATTTCTGCAAGCGACTGACTGTGCGCCATTTTGACGCGGTCGAGGCCCAGTCGGCTGCCCTGATGGAGGTGGCTCGTGGCGAATGGAGAGGCGCAATTTCGAGCCGGGTACCCACCGCCTTTGCTCGACCTCGGCAGTTACGAAAGTTCAAAGTGGCTGGGTGTGCAGGGCCTGGTCGGATCACGCCAAAGGCCAAAGGAATCGGCATCGTCGACGGACGCCGGTGTCGAGATCGTGCAGGATTGCGCGCGACCTCTCCGACGGCACGTGGTGCAGGTGCCAGGGATTCTGTGCCGCGTCACGCGGGCGGGCTTTGGCTTGTCACAGGCTGTGCTTTCGGCTTCCGCGGTGCGGCTGTGGTTTTCAACAGGATCAAGTTCCGCGATCCTGGTGGATGGGACGTCCGCAATCTTTAGAAGTCCGTCTGCAGTTGTACGTCGATACGAAACTGGCCCTCCCGCTCAGCCTGATTTCTGATGCGGGGTGCCTGATCGATTATGCGCCACTGGCTTACAGGCAATCCCAAACCATGTTGCAGCGCCTGAAACACGTTGAAACGCTGCCGAACCGGGCGATAGCCATGCCATCGCATCCGCGGCGAGGGAATGGGCCGCATTGAACGTGAGATCAAAACGGCTTTCCGCCGAGTTCGTTTCGCTGTGCGCGTCCTTCAGCCGTATTGTCCCCAATGAGACAAGTCGGTGGAACGCGGTTTGATCAGGCGGCTCGATATTCAGCAGGCCGATGCTGACGAGATTATAGAGAGGCTCCACGAAGGTCATCTTCAGTTCCAAAGATGAAGATTTTTGGTAATCGGTCAAAAAGTCGTGGGAATGGTGCCAGGCGGTCGCCGCCGGACAACCACCGCCTCCCGGGGTATGTTCGACATCAGGCCCAGCCTGTGCCCGCCCGGGAGACGGGAATTCTGTCT
>WQYW01000049.1 GCA_009781045.1 Alphaproteobacteria bacterium | reverse complement strand
GGCGCAAGGCGCGTGAAGCCGCCGCCACAACCCTTCCCTCACCCGAGGTCACCGCATTGAAGCCGCTATCCTGTGCCGGACAGCGGCGGCTTCCACCCTCCCGCTCCAGGGCGGATCGAAGGGCTCTCATCACACCAAATACGAAATGAACACCGGGGGTTCCGCCGCGCGGCACGCCAGTTGCGGCCCCGAAGCGGGAACCGATACACGGGCGGTTTTCGCGCCGGCGGCTGCGACGGTCTCAAGGGCCACCGATCCGGAATGGCGTGTCACTTTTTTGACCATCGGGCGAGCGAACACATTATTGTTATCGCGCGCCTGAGCTGTTCTATTTCATTGTTGCCGCCAGGCTCCCGTCATCCATGGGCCTTGAAACCTGGTCTCAGCGCCATCATCCAGCTCCGCCGTCTTCCAGTGTCCGCATGTTCAACCCTCCATTCACGTCAATCCGAAGTCTGTCGCATCCATCCCGGCGCCTTTGAGTTCCGTGGCGGAACGCTCCGACGCCGGGCCACAGAATCACCTGACGATCCCCTGATCCCACAGGAAACGCATCTATGAACAATTTTTCTCGTGCCTTCACGCTCGCTCTCGGTCTTGCTCTTGGTCCTGCTCTCTGCCCGGGTTTTTCCGCTCCAGCACTCGCCCAGGGCACCACAACACCGAAGCCATTTCCGCCGCCCCCGAAGCAAATTGCCCCCCCGCCTCCAGGATCCTTCCCCAGCCGCGGCGCCGCTCCGCTTGACAACATGGACCCCGCCAGGCCCTCGCAGCCCGAAAGCGAATGCATGAAGACCTTTGTCCAGCTGCGCCACAAGACCGAAGAACGCGGCCAGGCCCTGCAGGCCCTGACCGCCGATCCGGCGCACCGGCCGACGTCCGAGCAGGGCTGCACCGCCTATGGGTCTCTCGCCAGCGCCATGTCCGAGATGCTGAAATTTGTCGAGAGCAATGGCGCCAGATGCGGCATTCCGGCGGAGGTCGCCCCCCAGGTCAAGGACCTCTATGAAAAGAGCGAGGCATCGCGGCAGAAGATCTGCGAACTGGCCCAGCACTCTGCCACGCCCTTCCCCAAACCGTGAGTCGGCCGCAGACGCACCCCACATCGCCGGCGCGTGCTGCGCCCCGGCGACATCCGCGCCCACCGCCGGCTAAGGGGTGACCTGCTCAGGAGGCGGTTGGCAGATACCGCCGCCCGTCGCAAAATGCGAGAGATGGAGCGATAGGCTGCATTTCCTCCGGACATCCCTCATTCATCCCTGCCGATGAAAGCCAGGCTGCTTGCGATGCGCTGTCACGGAGCAATCCGGCCCTGATCTGACATCACCGCTTTCGGCGAAGGCCCGAACCTGTTCTCACCCGCCGTGCCTTCCAGCAGGCCGAGTTCAATCAGAAGCCAGAGCCAGCCGATCACCGGGATAAGCCCAACCAGCAGAAACCAGGCCGACCTGTCCCTGTCGTGGCAACGCTTCGCTGCAAGGCTGAGCAGGATCCACAGGAACGGCAGGCTGGGAATGGCAAACATCTGAGCCATCGCCGCGGCGAGTGTAGCGGATATTCCGATGGCCCGGAAAACGAAGAAAATCGGCAGCACGATCACGTTCAAAACAGCAATTGCCGCAATCGAATAGCCCCAATAGGGGCTTCGCTGCATCCGACCCCTGAAACCAAACAGCTTTCCCAACAGCCCCACGTCCGCCACCCTCGCACTGCCCTCGACTTCCGCCTGCATAGAGCGGGCGTGCGCGTTTCTCAACCGATCCACGCAAAACCACTTTGTGAGGGGCCATCCCGGTGCCCACGCGTAGGCCTGCTCGCGATCTCCTCCGGCACAATAATGCGCAGATGGCTGCGACCATCCCACCTCCAAAGATGTCGCAATCGCGCCGGCTCACCTGCCGCTCCCAGCAAACGCCGCCATTTCCGGCCTTCCTGCCCGCAGCCGGGAGACGTCCGCGAGGCAAAACCACAGCCATCCGAACAAGGTGTCCAGCGCCTGGTCGGCGCCGCGATCGGGCAACGCCCGCGTGCGCCCCGCCATGGCCCAGGGCTGCGCCCCCTTACGGCCCAGGGGGCGCCCCCTCATGGCCAAAGGGCGCCCCCATGGGAGCACCGAACCGGGAAGACCTGCCGAATCCCGTGAGGCGGAAAGATCGAATCGCCCCATCCTGAAGCGGATTTCGCCGGTTATGGAGCACGAAAACCACATGCGGCATTGCCCGCCTCTCGCCTTTTGAGCGATTTCCGCCTCCGGCCAGGATTCCCTGTGGCCAGGATTGCCTGAGGCCGGTGTCCCGGAAACATCCGTCAAAGCATCCGGGCGGTGACAGGACACCATCCCGCCCCGACAATCGCTTTGTTCCCGAGATTTTCTGAGATATAGAGAGGTTTCAGGGAACCAGTTTAAACTCTTTTCACCGTGTCCGGTGCGCCGTAAACTGTGTCCCGGGAAATCTGATCATGGATGGGAGTGCGGGATGAGGCGGATCATCGCGGCAGGTCTGGTGGCGTTCAGCTTGAGCGCGGTCTTTGCGGGTGCGGCGTGCGCCGACATCCTGCCGGTACCCCCCGTCAAGGGCAACGACACCGGCGGCATCATCGCCTATTCGGTGGCGACCCGGAGTGATGTACGGGAAATCGCGGTCGAGCACTGCGCGCGCTACGGCAAGGTCGCGAAATTCCTCGGGGCGCAGGCCTATGATGGCGGCTATATTTCCTTCGCCTGCCGCTGGGTGCCCTATGAGGCCAACCCGGGCCCACGTCACTGATCGCAAGCGAGCTGATTATTTTCGGAGTTTGATAGATGAGACGGCAGTCTGTTGTAGGGTGTGGCTGTCTGTTGATCGCGCTGGCCGCGACAACGGGGGCGCGGGCCGATGAGTTGCCAATGCGCAAGGCGGGTCTGTGGGACATCCGCGTGATCAGTTCCGGAATGCCGGGCATGAACGCTCAGCATTGCACCGACCCCAGCGTTGAAAAAGAGATGTTCGCCGAGATTCTCGGCAAGAACGGGCATATCGACCAGTGCTCGAAACACGAAGTCCACAAGACCGACGCCGGCTATACCGTCGAATCGGAATGTACCGCCGCCGGCATCACCATGACCACCCATTCCAACATCACGGGCGATTTCGACTCGGCCTTCACAATGACAACTGCCACCCATGTCCATGGCGGCAGCGCCGGCAAGACCGGGCGCGACATGACCGGGAAGGTCGAAGCCAAGTGGGTGGGCGAATGCAAGGCCGACCAGAAACCGGGCGATGTCATCCTGTTCGGCGGCCTCAAGATGAACATCAAGGACGTGAACAAGGGCATCAACAAGCTCAAGGACCTGCTGAAATAGGTCACAGCGGTCTCGGCGCGGACCCAGGCCGCTAGACCGGAATCCGCACGCTGGCGCGAAGTCCGCCCATCGGACTGTCGCCCAGCGTGATGTCGCCGCCATGCGAGCGGGCGATGTCACGGGCGATCGCCAGCCCCAGACCGGAACCGCCCTGGTTCTGGTTGCGCGCATTATCCAGACGCAGAAACGGCTTGAACGCCTCCTCGCGCATCTTGAGCGGAATGCCGGGACCGTCGTCGTCGATCGTGACGGTCAGATAGCGATGATCGCGTTGCCCGCTGATAGCGATGGTCATGCCGTGGCGTGCGGCGTTGGAGACCAGGTTGGCAAGGCAGCGTTTGAACGAAGCCGGCTTCACCGTCACCACCGGCAGGCCATGGAACGACACACTGGCCTCATGGCCATGGCGCTCGGCGTCACTGCGCAGTTCCTCAAGCGCCTGCGCCATGTCGGTGGGCTGCGCCTGCTCACCGGAGTCGCCTCGTGCGAAGGCCAGATAGTCCTCCAGCATGATCGACATGTCGTCGACATCCTTGCGCATGCCATCGAATTCCGGACTGTCCCCGATCAGCGCCAGTTCCAGCTTGAAGCGGGTCAGGATGGTGCGCAGATCGTGGGAGACACCGGCAAGCATGGCGGTGCGCTGTTCGATCGAGCGCTCGATGCGGGACTTCATTTCGAGGAAGGCAACTGCGGCGCCCCGCACTTCCCTTGCCCCCCGCGGCCGGAAATTCGCCACCTCGCGCCCTTTGCCGAAACTGTCCGCGGCATTGGCAAGCTGGAGGATCGGCCGGATCTGGTTGCGCAGGAACAGAACCGCGACGATGAGCAGGATGGTTGAGGTGCCGACCATCCAGAGCAGAAAAATCTCCGAATTGGAGGCGAAAGCCGCACTGCGGTCGGCGAACACCCGCATCACCGCGTCATCAAGCTGGACGCGAATCTCCACCTGTTTGGAACGGCCGACGGTGTCGATCCAGAACGGGCGGCCGATCTGGCGACTGAGCTGGATCGACAGCGTCTGATCGATCTGGGAGAAGAACGGTTTCGGTCCCGGCGGCGGCATCTCGTCACGGGACAGAAAATCCACCACCATGCCCAGCCGCTGCAGCGCGATGCGACGGATCTGCTCCCGGTCCTTGTCGCGGGGATTGCTTTTATAGACATCAATCAGGGCCGCGATGTCGTGCACCACCGCAGCGGAGAGTTTGCGGGTCACCGTATTCCAGTGCCGCTCCATGAAGACGAAGGCAATGACCGATTGCAGCACCACCATCGGCACGATCATGATCAGGAGCGCACGGGCATAAAGCCCGGTCGGCATCCAGCCCTTGAAGGCGTTCCCGATCCAGGCGTTGGAGGCCGCGATCAGCACGGTCCCCCGACGCAGCAGCCTCAACCCCATGTCAAGCGCACGCATGATCCCGCGCTCCGCTTTCGTCCCAGCGCAAAGCCGCCACAACAGCCCAGTCGCCTTCCTTGGGCCATGACCCGCAGGAAACCAACAGGAAACCGCCAGGAGGCCGCCAGCGACGCCAGCCATCCCGGCCAGTCCGGGCTGCATCCCGGGGAAATCACCCCGGGAAAGCATCCCGGACAGCATCCAAAGTCACCATCATCTCCACGATATTTCGACCCACGTCCCATTTCTGGAAGCGACTGACTGTGCCCGTTCTGACGTTGTCAAGGTCCAGTCACCGCTCGCGATGGAGGTGATTCGTGTCAAATGGATGACCATCCCGGTTGGAGATAGGCAATTTTCCCGGATTTCGAGCCGGGTGGGAACTGCCCTTGTCCGCCTTTATCCAACCTGGGCAGTTACAAATAAACGAATCACGTGTGGCGCCCCAACCGGGTCAATTTTTCTGACAGTCCAAGCCCCGACAGTCCAAGCCCGGATTTGGCAAACGGCTCCCTTCGCGCTTTCCTGACCTCGTGGCACAGGGTGCCGGGAATTTGCAGCACGGCTCAGAAGGCTGTTTTGCCCACGCACCCGACCCGGGCTCGAAAAGCCCTCACGGATCCACCATCAGACGGTAGCCAATGCCACGAACCGCCTGCAAAAACAAGGGATTGGCTGGATCAAGCTCAATCTTGCGGCGCAGCCGGTTGATCTGCACATCCACCGCTCGTTCGTTGACCGTGCCGTTGCCGGTCAGCGCGCTGCGGGGCACGGTCTCGCCCGCCGCCTCGGCGAGAATGCGCAGCATCTCGCGCTCACGGTCGGTGAGATGAACAACCTCCTCGCCCTGACGCAGATCCCCGCGCTCAAGGTGGAAGCGATAGCTGCCGAACGCCGTCTCCTTGCGCGAGGTCGTGCGCTGGGGCCTCGCCCGCCGCAGGATGTTCTTGATCCGCAGTGCCAGTTCATCCGGTTCAAAGGGCTTCGACACATAATCGTCGGCCCCGATTCCCAGGCCCTCGATGCGGTCCGCGGTCTCGTGGCGCGCCGTCAGCATCAGAATCGGAACCGAGGACGACTGGCGGATGAAGCGGGCAAGTTCAAACCCGTTTTCGCCCGGCATCATGACATCGAGAATCAGAAGATCGAAATGCAGGCCCTGCAGCTTGGCGCGGGCATCACTGGCACTTTCCGCCGTGGTGAGGCGGTAACCCTTGTCGCGCAGGAAGCGTGACAGGAGGTCGCGGATGCGGCGGTCGTCATCGACCAGCAACAGATGCGGCGCATCGTCGGCGGGCAATGCTGGAGCGGAGTTCTCGGGCACGCTCACTCCTGTGCTGGTGCTTCGGCGCTGGCAAAGATGGTCGCCAGCACCGGGTCCGGATCATCGCGGTCGATCATCGCGCGCAGAAAAGAGGTGATCATGGCGACCTTCTCCATATCAAGGCCCTTGAGCGCGCGATTGAGACGCACCGTCTGCAGGCCGGCCATTCGGCGCACCAGGACTTCGCCTTTGTCGGTGGCATAAAGCAGACGCTGGCGACGATCACTGTCGCCGGTCTTCTGCACGATGCAGCCCTCGTCCAGGAGCTGCTTGAGCACCCGCCCCAGCGACTGTTTGGTGATGCGCAGCACATTGAGGAGATCGGCAACCGTCAGTCCGGGATAACGGAAGACAAAATGCATCACCCGATGATGGGCGCGCCCGAAACCGAAGGCCTTGAGTTCCTCATCGGGGTCGCCGACGAAGTCCCGATAGGCAAAAAACAGCAATTCAATAATGTCCCAATGCAGGGCCTCCAGATCCGCGCTCGCGGGTCTGGCTTCGCCTGCATCTGCGGACGAAACTGCAGAATTTACGTCAGTCATATTGACACATCTTCGGTTTGATGTTATGAAACCGGCAACCTGAACAATATTTTCACATCACGGCCTTCCGGGTGGCAATACCCGAAGGAGCCCATGGAAATGACGACAGCCGGAATGTTGACCATGCGATCGTCGGGCGGCATTTTGGCAAAACATACTGGACTTCTGCCTTGGGCAAAAGCATCACAGCGACGAAAACCGTGCACGCTTGGGTTGCGCCGCGGCCACTTGACCGTCTCCGGGCCACTTGATCCGGCGCAATCTCAAGGCAGGGCCCACCAGACATGACCACTTCGGGCAGCAGGAGGACGGGCGAGTGAGTTTGCAATTTGAAATTCAGCCAGCGGCAGAGCCGACATCCGATGCCGATCGCCGCAACAGGCTGGTCGACCCCGGCTTCGGGCGGGTTTTCACCGATCACATGGCGGTGGTGCAGTTTTCGGAGGCCAACGGCTGGCATGGCGCCCGAATCTGCGCCCGCACCCCTTTTCAGCTCGATCCGGCCGCCGCGGTCCTGCATTACTCCCAGGAAATTTTCGAAGGCCTCAAGGCCTATAAATCCGCCGATGGCGGGGTCAACCTGTTCCGCCCCGACGCCAATGCCCGTCGTTTCCATGATTCGGCGGAGCGCCTGGCCATGCCGCCGATCCCTCAGGAGACCTTCATCGACGCCGTCGAGCAGGTCGTGCGGATTGATCGCGCCTGGATCCCGGACGGCGACGGCAGCCTCTATCTGCGCCCCTTCATGATCGCCAGCGAGATCTTCCTCGGCGTCAAACCCTCGCGCGACTATATCTTCGCGGTCATCGCCTCCCCGGTCGGTTCCTATTTCAAGGGCGGTCCGGCTCCGGTTTCGATCTGGGTGTCGGAAAACTTCACCCGCGCCGCCGTCGGCGGCACCGGAGCGGTCAAATGCGGCGGCAATTATGCCGCCAGCCTGCGCGCCCAGGCCGAGGGCATCGCCCATGGCTGCGACCAGGTGGTGTTCCTGGATGCGCGGGAGCGCCGCTATGTCGAGGAGCTCGGCGGCATGAACGTGTTCTTTGTCTTCGACGATGGCGCGCTTCTGACGCCGCCGCTCGGCACCATCCTGCCCGGCATCACCCGTGATTCGATCCTCACTCTGGCGCGGGCTGCCGGCACCGAAGTGCGTGAGGAACTCTATTCCATCGAGCAGTGGCGAAACGACGCCGCCAGCGGCCGGCTGAAGGAGGCCTTTGCCTGCGGCACCGCCGCAGTGATCTCGCCGATCGGCAAAGTATGCTCGAGACAAGGTGATTTCCTCATCAACGGCGGTTGTGCCGGGCCGGTGGCCATGGGCCTGCGCAAACAGCTGGTCGATATCCAGTCCGGTCGCGCCCCCGACCCCGCCAACTGGGTCCGCAAGCTGCTGTGAAGACCTCACAGCAGCAGCCGCTCCCGGTCATGGCCCGCGATGCGGCAGGTGATCACCTCACCTGTCTTGGCCCCCGTAATCGCTACGGGGAGAAAATGCTCGGTGCGCCCCTGAGTTGAACTCTCAATCAGCACCGCACGGCTCGCACCCCGCTCACTCTCAAGCCGGCGCGTCAATGCCGCCGCGCCGGCCGCGCGCAGGCGCGTGGCGCGCTCGCGGATCACGCCTGCGGCAAGCTGCGGCATCCGTGCCGCAACCGTGCCGGGGCGCGACGAAAACGGAAACACGTGCAGAAACGTCAGGCCGCATTCCTCCACCAGATCGAGGGAGCGGCGGAACATGTCCTCGGTCTCCGTCGGAAAGCCGGCGATGAGATCGGCCCCGAGCGCGATATCGGGTCGCAGAAGCCGCAATTCTGCACAGAGTGCAATGGCATCCGAACGGCTATGACGCCGTTTCATCCGCTTGAGGATCACATCATCGCCCGCCTGCAGCGAAAGATGCAGATGCGGCATCAGCCGCTCCTCGGTGGCGATGGCATCCAGCAGCTCGGCGTCGGCTTTGAACGAATCAATCGACGAAATCCGCAGCCGCCTGAGTTCGGGAATCTCGCGCAGAATCTGCCGTGTCAGTGCTCCAAGCCGCGGGCAGCCTGCGAGGTCGGTGCCATAGCTCGTCAGATCAACCCCGGTTAGGACGATCTCGGCATGGCCCTGGGCGACCAGGGCGCGCACCTGTCCAACCACGGAATCGGGCGGTGCCGAGCGCGAATTGCCGCGCCCGAAGGGGATGATGCAGAAGCTGCAGCGGTGATCACAGCCGTTCTGCACCTGGGCAAAGGCGCGCGGCAATGCGCTGACCGTCCGGCTCGAAAGATGCGGCGCCATCGCCCGCACCGTCATGATATCGCCGACGGCGACCTTGTCGCCAGCCCCGCCATCCAGCGCCTCGCGCGCCTGACGCCAGGCTTCAGAGCCCATCTTGTCGGCATTGCCGAGGACACGATCGACCTCGGGCATGGCGGCGAACATCGCCGCGTCGGTCTGGGCGGCACAACCGGTCACCACGATCCGCGCCTGCGGGTGCTGACGGCGCAGCCGGCGGATGGATTGACGGGTCTGCGCCACCGCTTCCGCGGTCACGGCGCAGCTGTTGACCACGATGGTGTCGGTGAGCCCCGCCTCTCGCGCCTCATGGCGGATCACGTCGGCCTCATGGCGGTTGAGGCGGCAGCCGAAGCTGACGATCTCAATGTCCTTCATGGCCCTGCCGGGACAAACAGCGCCGGATCGAAGCGGCCCTCATATTCGAACGCCGCCGGCCCGGTCATCACCACATGGTCGTCGCTCACCCGCCACTCGATTTCCAGTTTCCCGCCCGGCAGCGTGACCTCGGCCACCCGTTCTGTGCGCCTGAGCCGCGCTGCCGCCACCACGCTGGCACAGGCGGCCGAGCCGCAGGCCAGCGTGAGGCCGGCGCCACGTTCAAAGGTGCGGATGGTGAGATGCGTGCGGTCGACCACACGGGCCAGCGTGATATTGGCTCGCTCGGGGAAAATCGGGTGGTTTTCCAGCAGCGGGCCGAAACGGGCGAGATCATAGGCGGCGACATCGTCGACCCAGAAGATGGCGTGGGGGTTGCCCATCGAGACCACCGATGGCGAATGCAGGATGGGATGATCGATGGGCCCGATCTGAAGTTCGATATAGCGGGTGTCGCGGAATTCCTCGGCCAGGGGAATGTCGCGCCAGCCGAATTTCGGCACCCCCATGTCCACACTGTAGAGATCGGAAGCGGTCTGGCGGCACGGGATCAGACCCGAATCGGTCTCAAACAGAGCCTCCCGGCGGCCGCTTTCTTCAAACACAAGGCGGGCCACACAGCGCATGCCGTTGCCACAGGCTCCGGACCTCGAGCCGTCGCTGTTATAGATACCGACATAAGCCGCGGTGCCGACACAGCGTGGCGGGTAGAGCACCATCAGCTGATCGAACGGCACCCCCTCCGGAGAGGCCACCGCCCGGGCCTCCTCGGCGCTGACCCGGCCGGCCCCGTCACGGAGATCCACCACAACAATGGCGTTGCCGATGCCGTTCATTTTGGCAAAGCCGCGATTGGCCAGCACGGTCATGAAATTTTTCCGGAGTTCGAAACGGCCAGAAGCCCTTTTTTCCCAAAAGCCCGCCTGATGGCGCCTGCCGGCCTATATGGCGTCGCACGAGGCGCTTGACCAGTCACCGCGCCCCGCCAGGCCTCAGGCAACCGGGCACAATCAGGCCAGGCCCACCGCCGCAGCTGGCTCCTGTCCGGGCGCTGACGCAAACCGGAGCGATCTTCCTTCACCTTCCGTTAACGAAGCGCCAGGCGGCGGCCGCTCGCGCATTGCGCATCTGCATCCGGTCTGTTCCAGCTGCAACGCGCAACCGGGATGGTTACGAAACCCGAAAAGGAATGCTAAGGTTCCGGGGAGCGGTCGGGTTCCCGACGGATGACGATTCGCCGCAGAACATCACCTGAGGGCTTCGCGCCCCCCATCCGAGGCATTGCCTTGGCCTCATTGCAGAGCAGACAGAACGAGCAAGCGGGAGAATTCCGGAATGAAACGTGCCCACCTTTTCCGCCTTTCCCTGGCAGCCCTGATCGCAGCGGCCTTCTCTGTCGGTGCCGCGCCAGCACAGACCCCGACCCCGACCCCGGCGCCGGCCGACGCCGCCGCTCCGGCCGCCAGCGGTGAGAAGGCCGCGCCCGTCGACATCAAAGCCGAAGAGGTGACGCTGCAGCCAAGAAAGGTTCTGGTCGCCAAAGGCAGCGGCAACTGGGATTCGGCCTTCGACACCCTGACCGACACGCTCAAGGACATGAACGCCCTGCTCGACAAACAGTCGATCAAGGCGCTGGGCAATCCCACCATCGTCTACACCTCGACCGACGACAACGGTTTCACCTATATGGCCGAGATCCCGATCGACCAGGAACCGACCACACTGCCCAAGGACATGAGCATCGGCCTGTCCCCCGACGGCAAGACCCTGAAATTCGTCCATCGCGGTTCCTACGACAATATGGACAGCACCTACGAAGCCATCACCAATTACCTCGACGACAAGAAACTCGAAGCCAAGGAAAGCTTCATTGAGGAATATACGGTTGATCCTCTGACCACCGCCGAGGACAAGCTGGTGATCAATGTCTATGTGCCGCTGAAATAGCCCCCCCACGTCCCCGCTTCAGGGTCTGCTTCATGACAGGCGGGCGGTTCACGGCAGAACCGCCCGCCTTTTTCTCTCTGCGGTCATGGCCTTAAAGGGGGGAATCTGGCAGCGCTGCACAGGCGG
The DNA here is from genome assembly GCA_009781045.1 of Alphaproteobacteria bacterium. Classification (GTDB taxonomy): domain Bacteria; phylum Pseudomonadota; class Alphaproteobacteria; order Rhizobiales; family Xanthobacteraceae; genus Bradyrhizobium. The sequence goes on along the minus strand of WQYW01000049.1, from coordinate 20,846 downwards.
CAGCTGGTCAGCACCACGCAAAGCGGGGCCGCTGGCCGGTCGAGAGACCCCATTGTCGCCTCACCCGCTGGGCGTCGCCCCCCAGAAGGGTCGCCCGGAGCCGATCCGGAGGATGCGGCTTCGATCGCAGTCCGATCCCGCGGATCGCGGCTGGAACATGACAGCCGCGAGGCCAGCGAGTTTCAAAACTTGACTTTTTGCCGCATTGCGGCTCTAAGTCCTGCCAATTCTCGGAAAGGCTTTCTTTTCGACCCGCCGACCGGTGCCCTGGCGCCGGAGGCCAACGTCCGACAGCGCGATGCGTTCTCGGGCGCCACCGCTGTTTGGCACGTCCCTCCGCCCTGATTCCGGGGGCAGGGGCTGGCCGGGCAAGGGGTCGCCAGGCAGGGGCCGATCGGGGGACGTGACACAGCAACCAGCAAACCCGGCGCCAGCAGGGTGATGTAAGGACAGCGTATCGTGTTCGACAACCTGTCGGAAAGACTTGGCGGCATCCTCGATCGCCTCACCGGGCGCGGTGCGCTCAGTGAGAAGGACGTTGACGCCGCGATGCGCGAAGTGCGGCGCGCTCTGCTTGAGGCCGACGTGGCGCTCGAAGTGGTGCAGAGCTTCACCGAGCAGGTGCGCGAGCAGGCCATCGGCGCCACCATCATCAAATCGGTGAGCCCGGGCCAGATGGTGGTCAAGATCGTTCACGACCAGCTGGTTGCGACCCTGGGCACTGAGGGCCAGACCATCGACACCAATGCCGTGCCGCCGGTTCCGATCATGATGGTCGGCCTGCAGGGCTCCGGCAAGACCACCACCACCGCCAAACTCGCCCGCCGTCTGAGCCAGCGCGACAAGCGCAAGGTACTGATGGCCTCCCTCGACATCTACCGCCCGGCGGCGATGGAGCAGCTCGCGGTTCTCGGCCGCGATCTCGATATCCCGACTTTGCCGGTGATGCCGGGCCAGCAGCCGGCGCAGATCGCCCGACGCGCCCTCGAGGCTGGCAAACTCGGCGGCTATGACGTGGTGCTGCTCGACACCGCCGGCCGCACCACACTTGATGAAGAGATGATGGCGGAGGCCGCTGGCATCAAAGCCGCAGCCGCCCCCCACGAAATCCTGCTGGTCGCCGACGCCCTCACCGGCCAGGACGCGGTCAATCTTGCCCGTGCCTTCGACCAGCGGGTCGGCCTGACCGGCATCGTGCTCACCCGGGTCGACGGTGACGGCCGCGGCGGCGCGGCGCTGTCCATGCGTGCGGTCACCGGCAAGCCGATCAAGCTCATCGGCACCGGTGAAAAAACCGATGCCCTGGAAGATTTCCATCCCACCCGTATCGCCGGCCGCATTCTCGGTATGGGCGACGTGGTGTCGCTGGTGGAAAAGGCCGCTGCCAATATCGACGCCGAGATGGCTGCGCGCACCGCTGAGCGCATGCGCAAGGGTCAGTTCGATCTCAACGACATGCGCGATCAGATGCTTCAGGTGACCAGGCTCGGGGGCCTCGGCGGGGTGATGGGGATGATGCCCGGCATCGCCAGAATGAAGAACCAGATTGCCGCCGCCGGGATCGATGACCGGCTGCTGAAACGCCAGATCGCCATCATCGACTCGATGACCCGAGAGGAGCGCCGTCAGCCGGAGATCCTCAAGGCCAGCCGCAAACGGCGGATCGCCGCCGGCTCCGGCCAGGGCGTCGACAAGATCAACCAGCTCCTCAAGCAGCACCGCAACACCGCCGACGCGATGAAAGCCCTCAACTCCGGAAAGCGCGGACCGCTCGCCGGGATCGCGAGATCGATGGGTCTGGGTGGCAGCGTCAAACCCCCGAGCCCTGAGGAGATCAAGGCCATGGCGGAGAAAATGCAGGGCGATGCGCTCAAAGGCCCGCCTTTTGGACCCGGTGGACTCCCTCCTGGTGGTCTGCCCGGCTTCCCGGGGATCACCGGACAAAGCACCCGTCCCAACCTGCCCGGAGGCGGACCCAAAAAGAAGAAATAGCTCCAGAGCGTCGCCGGGCCGGAGACCTCCGGACCTCGCCAGCGCAATCCGTTTTCCACCCCCTCGCGCTCTGACACCCTTTAACTCTTCATCGAGACAACGGCTCAGGCGCCAACTCACAACATCCTTCCCAACACCTGCTTTTCTTCAAGGAGACTAAAATGCCAGTCGTTATCCGCCTCGCGCGTGCGGGCACCAAGAAGCGCCCGTTCTACCATGTCGTCGCCGCCGACTCGCGTTCCCCGCGCGACGGCCGCTTCATCGAGCGGCTTGGCTATTTCAACCCGCTGCTGCCCAAGGACAATGACACCCGCCTCAAACTCGACAGCGACAAGGTCAAGGAATGGCTTGCCAAGGGCGCGCAGCCCTCGGACCGGGTGCTGCGCCTGCTTGACGTGACCGGGATCAAGACCCGGGAAGCCCGCAACAACCCGGAAAAGGCGGTGCCGCGCAAGGAGCGCAAGGCACGGGCAGAAGCTGCGGCGAAGAAGTAAGCCCGACGCGATGGCCCGGCTCGTCTGCATCGCGCGGATCGGCGCGGCCCATGGCGTGCAGGGCGCGGTGCGGTTATGGACCTTCACCCGCGATCCGCTCGCGGTCAAAGACTACGGTCCGCTCCTGACTGCCGAGGGGGATCGGAGCTTCGAACTGACCGCGCTTCGTGAAGGCAGGGGCTTCCTGGTGGTGAACTTCAAAGGTATCACCACGCGCGAGGCCGCCGAGCGCCTCAACGGCACCGAACTCCATGTCGGACGCGACCGCCTGCCCGCTACCGGGGAAGAGGAATATTATCACACCGACCTGATCGGACTTTCCGCGGTCACAACCCGCAATGAGCCGATCGGACGGGTGGTCGCCGTCCATAATTTCGGTGCCGGCGACATTCTGGAGATCGCGCCCTCGCACGGTCCCTCTCTGCTCCTGCCCTTCACGGATCCGGTGGTGCCTGAAGTCGATCTTGCCAGCGGACGCGTGGTGATCAATCCCGGCGATGCGATCGCCGGCAAAGCCCCGGCACCATGACCGATTCCTCAGCCTGGCGGCCCATCGTCTTAACCCTGTTTCCGGAAATGTTTCCGGGGCCGCTCGGCGTCAGTCTGGCCGGCCGGGCGCTGGGAAACGGCCTGTGGAGCCTTGAAATCCGGGATATCCGCGCCTCTGCCACCGACCGCCACCGCAGTGTCGATGATACGCCTGCTGGCGGCGGTCCGGGCATGGTACTGCGCGCCGATATTCTGGCGTCTGCCATCGACAGCGCCTGTGCCCTCGATGCGGCACCCCGGCCCCGCCTTCTGATGAGCCCAAGGGGTTGGCCTCTGACCCAGGCACGGGTGGTGGAACTGGCGCATGGACCGGCTCCGCTGATTGTCTGCGGGCGCTTTGAGGGTGTGGACCAGCGGGTTATCGACAAAAGGGCGCTCGAAGAGGTCTCGATCGGCGATTATGTGCTTTCAGGGGGCGAAATCGCCGCCATGGCGCTGCTCGACGCCTGTGTGCGCCTGTTGCCCGGGGTGATGGGCAAGGAGGTCTCCGCCAGCGAGGAAAGCTTCGCCGGCAACCTTCTGGAATATCCCCATTATACCCGCCCGCAGCGTTTTGAGGGCGAGGGCGTCCCGGCGATCCTGATCTCGGGCGACCATGCCAAAGTCGCGGCCTGGCGGCAGGCAAAAGCCGAAGAGCTGACCCGGCAGCGCAGGCCCGACCTGTGGGCGGCCCGCAACCAAAAAGCGCCAAAGGACAACGCTAAAGGGTGACAAACGTTATCCTTTGTCCTATAGGAGGCGCTCCATCCGCTGATCGCTGGATAGAAGGAATTTGCGCGAGCCCCCCGCTGTGGCCGGGCGCGCCGACGGAGATACCCCATGGATCTGATACAGCAGCTCGAAAAAGAGCAATTCGACAGGCTCTCGGCGGGCAGGACCATTCCGAAATTTGCACCCGGCGACACCGTTATCGTCAACGTCAAGGTCGTTGAAGGCGACCGCACCCGCGTCCAGGCCTATGAGGGCGTGTGCATCGGCCGCTCCGGCGGCGGCATCAACGAAAGCTTCACAGTGCGCAAGATCTCCTATGGTGAGGGAGTCGAGCGTGTGTTCCCGCTGCTGTCGCCGATGATCGACTCGATCAAGGTGGTGCGCCGCGGCAAGGTCCGTCGCGCCAAGCTCTATTATCTGCGTGGCCTGCGCGGCAAGTCCGCCCGTATCGCCGAAAAGCAGGATCGCACCAACGCCGCCAACGGCTGAGAGCGCCATTCCAGGCGCCCGCCCGCGAAAGCGGCTTTGCGTTCTGACACCCGATTTGCCCGCGCCAGCATTTTGCGCTCGCGCGGGCTTTGTTGTTGGCCGTGCCGTTTTCGGCTCCTCTTGTCACTTTCCGTTAACCGGCACGACACCGACGAGAGGCTGGTGCCGCGAGTTTCAGGAACTGGCGCAATCGTGCCGCGCCCACGGCTTCCGGGCGATCTGACGCAAGTCCGGCTCAACGCCGGTCTGACAGCTTCTATGAACTGGAAGGAGACCTGGCGAGAGAATGCTGTCCGCGCCACCCGCTGTTGATCCCGGCTCGCGATTTCGAGTGGATCGGTGCTGACTGCCTGCGCGCAGGAGGTCATGGACGACGGGCTCCATCCGGAACTGCCGCGCCGGCATACGTTTTCTGCCCGTTGCCCAGACCGGTGCCGGCGACTCCTATAGTCTGGGTAATCTGGTCCCGCTCCCGGACGGCACGCCGGCGGTGGCCCTCCTCTGGCATGACGGCGACCGTCATTCCTGGTGTGGACGATGTTTCGACGAATTCGTCTCTCTCAAAATGCTCAAGGCATGTGCGGATCTCACGGATCTGGTGAGCCACGATTTCCCCGCTGAGGACGCCCATCGCTGCCTGATCACGGACCTCTCCATGATGGTGCGCACCCTGCCACCCCGCCCGCGTTCCCCGTTCCGACTGCCTCGATATATCTCCATGGATACGGATAGAGGCGAATCATCCGCCACCGACCGGATCAGGTAACGGTTCCGGACCAGTTCGATCATGGTCGCAACACGGATGCCATCGATGTTTCCGGTTGCCGCATTCAAGTCACGTGGCCCGTCCACGTTGTAAAGAAAGGCACCGGCTGACTGGTAGTCGCGCCGGAAGCAGGTTCGCCACTCCGAGTTATCTCCCCAGCCATGCGACTCATCCTCATAGGGGCGATCCTTGCGCCGGAAGATCCAGTAGAGCCTGCTGCATTCAGCGACATCTTTGATGACGTGCTCTTCTCCGCCGGAGACGATGGAGCCGGCCCGGCAGAACATCATGTCGCCGAGCATCACGGGCGGCCAGATCTCATCCACAACTTCGATCGGGCTCGCATCCGGGCTCCTCGGCTCGACGCCGACGATTTCGTGAAAGAAAGGATGAAAGCGCGGCTTTTGTGGAAGGCGCAGACCGAGCGCCTGATGGAAGCGCCGGAATCCTTCCGGCGAAATCGCCGGCCCCGGATAGTGGCTGCCGGCGGCGCGCCCGGACTGGAAACGCAGAAGCAGGATCGACGTCACCCGCCAGGCTGCGTACAGCCTGCAGAGATCTTCATGATCCGCCGCCCGGTCCGGGCGCTGCGCGAATTCCGCAAGCCACGCGCATTCTTCGAGGTTCCGCTGCGGCCACGGCTCCAGCACATCGGCATAGGCGTCGCTGCCATCGTATTCGAGTAGAGCCTTATACAGCTTGAACCACGGCCATTGACTGCGGTACATCCTGAAATCCCTCTCCGGCTGCGATTCGAGTGCGCTTTCCTCCCATTCCAGGGTGCCCCCGTAGCAAGCACCAACTGCGCCGCCCGCAGCATTATTGCCGTCCGGCGTCCTCGGCGCAAGGATGCGACACAGACCTGCTGTCGCACTCTGCTGCGACTCCACACCAGGAGGCCGGGGTGGCCGGGGTACAACGGCAATAAGGCCGTCGCACTCCATCCGCAAACCATGCGGGAGAGCCACTTCCCGGGCAGAGGTGACAGGTGACGATGATGGACGCGGTAAAATCGCAGGCAACTCTGCCCACCGGTTGAATCTTCAACGCGCGAAGGCGGTCGACGCCTCCATCCGGGCAGGAACTCTGCTGTCACAGCGTATTTCTGCATCACTTCCTGCGCCGCTGCGGCCCAACAGGCGACGGCATCTCAACTCTGAGATAGGGGATTTTCATGACGAAATCATTCCGCGACGATCGCTCCGAACCCGAACCTCATCCCCCCAATCCCGGACAAGGCTCGAAGGGGAGGATTGAATTCAGCTCGAACGGGAAGGAATGGACTGAAGATATCAACCTGGTCGCGGTGCTGCGCGGACTTCCCGCCAAGGGCACTTTCGGCTGCAATGAGCAGGGAGATCGGCTGGTGAGCAAAGGCGGGCGGTGGCACAAACCACAGATCGTATTGTTTGATCCGCGTGACGACGGTTTGGTGAAGACATGCACCACGATCGAGCTCGCCCATCCATCTGTGCTGAGCCAACCCTGCTTTGAATTCAAGCACTCCGCCGGCGAGCGCGTCACAGCTGCGGTGCGCCGTGGCTTTGAGGAATCGGCCCAAATCGACTGGGCGGTATTCGGGCAACTGGCGGCGGATCAGCCAGCCCCCGGGCTCGCCGGTCGGGATCAGCGCGGGACTGCCACGCCTCAGCCCTCCCGGACGATCTGAAACAGGAGCAGCCAGCGTGCTGTGCGCCGGACGACGCCCCGAAGCTTCCGGTGCTGCAATTCTGCAACAGCCTGGCGAGGCTCCCGAAGCCCTCCAAAGCCACTCGCACTTAGCCACGGGTCTCGCTATAATGGGGCATGTTTCACAGCAATCCCGCAAGCGCCCGCCCCATCGTGATTGATGATCACGCACGTCTGCCGGGCCGGTTCTTCGGCCGCTTTGCCACCTCGGCCACTTCCAGGACGCCCTGATGGCGCGGTGATCGTCGCGCCAGCCGCTTTGCCGCGTTTCTCAAAAGCCCCCTGATTCTGCACAATTTCCCGGAGCTCAAAAGCCCATGTCCAGGCCCCATACGCTTTACGACAAGATCTGGAACGACCATCTGGTGCACCAGGCCGAAGACGGCACCTGCCTGCTCTATATCGACCGTCATCTCGTTCATGAGGTGACCTCACCCCAGGCCTTCGAAGGACTGCGCGCCTCGGGCCGCAAGGTGCGCGCGCCCCACAGGACACTCGCCGTGGTCGACCACAACGTGCCCACCACGGATCGCAGCCAGCCCAATCCGGACCCCGAAAGCGTCGAACAGATCCGCACGCTGGCGCAGAACGCAAAGGAATTCGGCCTCGAATATTACGATGAATTCGACCTGCGCCAGGGCGTGTGCCATGTCATCGGCCCGGAGCAGGGTTTCACCCTTCCCGGCACCACCATCGTCTGCGGCGACAGCCACACCTCGACCCATGGCGCCTTCGGTGCCCTGGCCCACGGCATCGGCACCTCGGAGGTCGAGCATGTGCTCGCCACCCAGACCCTGATCCAGAAAAAGGGCCGCAATATGCGGGTCACCGTCTCCGGCCAGCTGCCCGAAGGCGTCACCGGCAAGGACCTGATCCTGGCCATCATCGGCGAGATCGGTACCGCTGGCGGCACCGGCTATGTGCTGGAATATGCCGGCGAGGCGATTGCCGCGCTGTCGATGGAAGCCCGCATGACGGTCTGCAACATGTCGATCGAGGGCGGCGCCCGCGCCGGGCTGATCGCGCCCGACCAGAAGGCGTTTGACTATCTTCGGGATCGTCCCAAGGCCCCCAAAGGGGACGCCTGGGACGCAGCGCTGCGCTATTGGGAAAGACTGCGCTCCGATGAGGGCGCCGGTTTCGACCAGGAGCTGCATCTCGACGCCGCAAGGCTGCCGCCTCTGGTGACCTGGGGCACCTCGCCGGAGGACGTGATCGCGGTCACCGGTGTCGTGCCCGATCCCGATCAGATCGCCGACGAGGCCAAGCGCATCTCCAAGCACCGCGCCCTGAAATATCTCGGCCTCACTGCGGGCACGCACATCACCGACATTAAAATTGATCGTGCCTTCATCGGCTCCTGCACCAATGGCCGCATTGAGGACCTGCGTGCTGCGGCAAAAATCGCTGCCGGCAAGCATGTCAGCGCCAATGTCAACGCCCTGGTGGTGCCGGGCTCGGGCCTCGTAAAACAGCAGGCGGAGGCCGAGGGGCTCGACAAAATCTTCATCGCAGCCGGCTTTGAGTGGCGTGAACCCGGCTGTTCGATGTGCCTTGCCATGAACCCCGACAAGCTCGCCCCCGAAGAACGCTGCGCCTCGACCTCGAATCGCAATTTCGAGGGTCGCCAGGGCTTCAAGGGCCGCACCCATCTGGTGTCCCCGGCGATGGCCGCAGCCGCCGCGATTGCCGGCCATTTCGTCGACGTGCGCGACTGGCGCTAGACGCCTTGCCATCGCGCACCCAGGCGATCGCCCCTCCCGGGGCGACCGCACTTCAGGGCAAAACAAAACCCGGCAGACCTCGCATGTCCACCGGGTTTTGTCGTCTTGAGCCTGTCGTCACACCCGCCTGCGAAAGCTCAAGGCGTGACACATAACTCTTCGATCACCAGTAGTAGCCGTACCAGGGATACCAGCGGCAGACACGACGCGGGCCATAATAGGTCCAGACGATGCGGCAGCGATGGTGATGCCGCCAGCCGTAACCGCGGTAGCCATAGCCACGATGACGGTAGCCGTAACCGCGATACCCATAACGGTGCCCGCGATGATAGCCACCGCGATGATAGCCGCCGAAATGACCGCGGCGGAAGCCGCCATGACGGAAGCCGCCGAAATGACCGCCACGGAAACCGCCGCCGTGACCGCCACGGAAACCACCGTGACCACCCCCATGGAAGCCGCCATGACCGCCGCCATGACCACCACCACGAACCTCATTGATCATCCTGTCCGCCGCAGCGGTGCCAGGCACGGTCGCCGAGTTGGGCAGTGTCAGAGCCTCGGCACGACGGGCGCTGCCGACAGCCAGCGCCAATGCTGCGACAACCACAATTCCGAGACCGAACGCGAAACGTTGAATCTTCACCATCAAAAACCCTCCGCTGGAGCTGAACCGTGTTGTGAGGCTGATCGTCTCCGTCGCACGCGACATCGTTCAGCCTCAACTGCCCTATCTGATCAAATGACGCGTGAATGCGTCATGAACGGTCCGCATGGAAAAACGCCTTATCCAGCGCTTTTGCCCGAATCAGCGCCAGCGCCACCCGCACGTCATGCGCAGCACGATGACGGTGCCGCCCGGGCGCAATTCCCGCTCGCAGGCGACACCGCAGTCCCGCACCGCGTCACAACCGGGATGGAGATAATCCGAATCGTAGTAGCGACGTTTCTACCCACATTCCATTTCTGGAACGACTGACTGTGCCCCTTTTTGACGTTGTCGAAGCCCAGCCGCCTTCTGGGATGGAGGTGATTCGTGGCAAATGGATGACCATCCCGTTGGACAACGGCAATTTTTCGAAGGATTTCGAGCCGAGTGCGAGCTACCTCTGGTCCGACCTGGGCAGTTACGTAGCGACGAACATGAAGCCGGCTGCGCGGCCGCCGCCGTGGCGCCGGATCTTCGATCCCGCTCTGGTCCAGCCGCAAACCGCGGCCCGCGGTCGCGGCCCGCGCCGGTGCCGCCAGCATCCCCATTTTTTTCGCCGTGCTGGTCTGCGCTTTCGCCACAACCTCAGCCGATCCGCTATCCCTGTTTCGCTGTTGCTGGCCGCCAGAGACCATGTGACGCTTTTCGCCGCACGGCCGCGAGGGCAGAGGCGTTGCGGCGCTCTTCTCCTCCCGCTGCCATCCCGCACGTGCCTTGGGGCGCGGACCGGGAAGGTGCTGGAAGGCCCACGTCCGGGGTCGCGGGAGACCTGCCATGGAGACCTGCCATGTTGAGCAAACGCAAGGCCCCCTCGCTTGCCGATATCGAGGCCATGGCGCATGCGGTTTTCGCATCCCTGCCACCCGGATTTCGTGCCCTGTGCCAGGACCTCGTCATCCATGTCGACGACTTCCCGCAGGCCGACGACCTCGACGAGGTCGGCTGCGACAGCGAATTCGACCTTCTCGGCCTGTTCCGGGGCATCGGCCTACCCCATCAGAGCGTCAGCGACGTGCCCCGGCTGCCCAACATGGTGTGGCTCTACCGGCGGCCCATTCTCGACTATTGGGCCGAGCACGACGACACCCTGGAAGAGATCGTGCGCCACGTCCTGATCCACGAAATCGGCCACCATTTCGGGCTGTCCGACCACGACATGGCCATGATTGAGCACAAGGGGGGGCAGGCCTGACGGTATTCAGGGGCATTTGGGCCTATGATTCGCTGCCCTTTCGCGATACACAGCACCCCGTCCTGCCCCTATTTCCGGGAAGCCCGCGTCATGGAAAAATTCACCACCCTGGAAGGCGTTGCCGCGCCGCTGAAGATCATCAATGTCGATACCGACATGATCATTCCCAAACAATATCTCAAAACCATCCAGCGCACCGGCCTCGGCAGGGGTCTGTTCTCCGAACAGCGCTACAATGACGATGGCTGCGAAAATCCCGACTTCGTGCTCAACCAGGCGGCCTATCGCAACGCCAAAGTGCTGGTCGCGGGCGACAATTTCGGCTGCGGATCGAGCCGTGAACACGCGCCCTGGGCGCTGCTTGATTTCGGCATCCGCTGCGTGATCTCGACGTCGTTCGGCGACATTTTCTACAACAACTGCTTCAAGAACGGCGTGCTGCCGATCCGCGTCAGCCAGCAGGATCTCGACAGGCTGTTTGATGACGCCAGCCGCGGATCGAATGCCACCGTGACCATCGACCTGCCCAATCAGGAGATTCGCGGCCCCGATGGCGGCACGGTCAAATTCGACATCGACCCCTTCCGCAAACATTGTCTGATCCATGGTCTCGACGACATCGGCCTGACCATGGAAAAGGCGCAGGCGATCGACGCTTTTGAAGACCATATGCTGCGTGAACGTGCATGGGTGTGAAACCCTGGAATTTGACGGCTGCGCTTCCCGGCCGCTTCAGCCGAAAGGGGTGACGGAGTTCAGCCGGCGCGACCCTTCAAAGACCTCGCCCGGCGCCGCCGGGCAGTGCGCGCCGACCTCAAGGGTTCCACACCGGCATACCGCCCCCCTCCCTGGATGAAACGCGGCCCCCGGGGGGCAGGCCGGCCAATGGCGCCAGTTGCTTTTGCAGAGCTGGGCTCACACAAATGTTGCCTGACATCGTCACCTTCTGGCACGGCCCGATGAACCGGCTCCGTCAGACCTGCCTCAACTCCCAGCTCGCAGCCGGCCACAAGGTGACGGTTTATGCCTTTCAGCCTCTCCCCGATCTGCCACCCGGCGTCCTCGCTGCCGATGCCGAAACCATCCTGCCTTTCGCTTTCGCCGAGCGGCTGCGGCCCCAGCTGAGCGACGGCTCCTGGGACAGGGTCACCATCCTGCAGTTTGCCGACTTTTTCCGCATGAAACTCCAGGCCAAAGGTGCCGGTCTGTGGCTCGACACCGACGTGCTGCTGCTGAAACCAGTCGAGATCGATGCCGCCAAACCCTATTTCGCCTGGCAGCAGCTCAACCAGCTCGGCAATTCCGTGCTCTATCTGCCGGCGCCGCACGCCATCGTCGCGGCCTTTGAAAAGCTGATGGCACAGGACAGCCTGACCCCCGACTGGATGCCGTTCAGACACCGCCTGGTCTTCGCCCTCCATCGCATGACCAACCGATCGATCCGCATCAGCGACACGCAGACATCAATCTTCGGCTCGACGGCACTGACCGCGCTCGCCCGCCGCTTCGACGCACTGGAATACGCTTTGCCGAAGCACTCCTTTTACGCCGTCCATGCCGAACCCAGACGCTTCTTCGCGCCTTCCCGGTTCCAGAACCTGATCGACGATCCCAGGGTTCTCGGCCTGCATATTTCCTCTCGCGATTTCGGCAACCCGGTCAGCCCCTCCCCGGTTCCGGGCAGCCTCCACGCCTGGGCCACCGAGCAGTTCGGCTGACCCTCTCCAGCCACGGGCACCGGGCGGGAAACGCCATCAGGCGGATTCGCGCGCCGCAATCGCCTCAGCAATCGCGATCACCTGTTGCGCCATGCCTTCATGCAGCCGCTCCACCATCTGCCCATCGAGCTGGATTGCGCCCTTACCGGCATTCTCCGGCAGATCAAAGGCGGCAACGATCCTGCGGGCGCGCGCCAGCTCCTGCGCGGACGGGGTGAAGATGGCGTTGCAGGCACGGATCTGGCAGGGATGAATCAGGGTCTTGCCATCGAAGCCGAAATCACGCGCCCGTGCACAGGCAGCGGCGAAGCCCTCCGCGTCGGCGATGTCGCTATAGGGGCCATCAAGCACAGCAATGCCATAGGCGCGAGCCGCCACCACCACCTGGGTCATGATCGCCGCCGCCGCCGCACTGTCCGCAGTCATCCGGATCCCGGTTTCCCGCGCCAGATCATTGGGACCGAGAACGAATCCGGCAAGCCGGGGCATGCCATCGCCCGACGCCGCGGCAATTTCGCCTGCCTGGAGCACCGCGCGGGCGGTCTCGATCATCGCCCAGATTTCCATCTCGGGCGGTGCGCCACTGGCCCGCAGGACTTCCGCGATGATCCTGAGATCGTTCCGACCTGAGACCTTTGGTACCAGGATGCCACCGGGCGCCGCCGCCACCGCCATGGCCGCATCATCGCGCCACCACTCGCTGTCGAGGGCGTTGATCCGGATCACAATCCTGCGTCTGCCAGAGCCCGCCCCGCTCAGCATTGCCGCAATCTGCCGGCGCGCCAACAGCTTGGAATCGGGAGCCACCGCATCCTCAAGATCAAGGATCAGCCCGTCGGCAGCCAGCTGCGACGCCTTGTCCAGCGCACGCTGGCTGGAACCAGGCATATACAACTGGCTGCGCCGCAGACGGACCATGTGCGTCTCCCTGGAATTCACCTGTGACCCGATGTAGCTGAGTGACGCCGGCAACATATTGCCTTGCCGTCCCTTGCCGTCTGATAGGCCTTGTTCGCCCGCGCAGTCTATGATTATTGGCAGGGCATGATTACATTTCCTCCACAGTTACTCGACGGCTACCGCTCTTTTGCGACCCACCGTCTGCCCACGGAACAATCGCGGTACCGCGATCTGTCACTCCGCGGACAATCCCCCGAAGTGATGGTGATCGGCTGCTGCGATTCCCGCGTCTCCCCCGAAGTGATTTTCGACGCCGGTCCCGGGGAACTCTTCGTGGTCCGCAACGTCGCCAATCTGGTGCCGGTCTACCAGCCCGATGAAAGCGCCCATGGCATCTCGGCGGCACTGGAATACGCTGTCAATGTGCTGCGCATCAAGCATCTCGTCGTCCTCGGGCACGCGCAATGCGGCGGCATCCGCGCCTTCATCGACAAGATCGAGCCGCTGTCGCCCGGCGATTTCATTGGACGCTGGATGCAGCTCTTTGTCAGGCCGGGTGAGATCGTGGAACAGCGCCCAGGTGAGACCATGCCGCAGTTCACCGAGCGGGTGGAGAAGGCCGCGATCTTCCGCAGCATGGACAATCTGATGACCTTCCCCTTCATCCGCAACGCGGTCGAAAGCGAACTGCTTACGCTGCACGGTGCCTATTTCGGCATCTCAGAGGGAGCCCTGTTCGTGTTCGACAAAACCGAAAGGGCGTTTCTCAGGGTCTGGCAGGAAACCCCGACCGTGCTGGAGGAAAACCGCAGCAACCAGGAAGCGGCCATCGCGCCCGGCAGCTGACGCCCCTCTTTGAGCCCCCGGAAAAACTCCGCCCCCGTGAGGGTTCACGGAGGCAGAGCCCGGGGATCTTTACGAAAGGTTCTTTACGAAAGGTTCCTGGCGAATTCCCGTGCCGTGATTTCCCGGTTCATCCCCGCGCGTGCGGGGAACACACCTTGAGAGTTAAAGCCTTGGGCTTGTTGAGCCGCTTCAGGCTGTCTTTTTGGGCGCGATCAACTTGCGGTTGATCAGAACCTCGGCGATCTGGATCGCGTTCAGGGCTGCGCCCTTGCGCAGATTGTCCGATACGCACCACAGCACCAGCCCGTTTTCAACCGTGGCATCCTCCCGGATGCGGCTGATATAGGTCGCGTCCTCGCCTGCGGCCTCATAGGGCGTGGCATAGCCGCCCGGTTCCTGCTTGTCGATCACCAGACAGCCCGGTGCGGTGCGCAGGATCTCACGCGCCTCATCGGCCGAAATCGGGTTTTCGAACTCAATATTGACGGCTTCCGAATGGCCGATAAAAACCGGCACCCTTACGCAGGTCGCGGTCAGCCTGATTTTGGGATCAAGAATCTTCTTGGTCTCCGCCATCATCTTCCACTCTTCCTTGGTGAAGCCGTCCTCCATGAAGACATCAATATGGGGGATGACATTGAAGGCGATGCGCTTGGGGAACTTCCTGGTCACCAGTTCGTCATTGGTGTACACGGCCTTGGTCTGCGAGAACAATTCGTCCATCGCTTCCTTTCCGGCACCCGATACCGACTGATAGGTCGAGACCACGACCCGCCGGATTGTCGCCTTGTCATGCAGAGGCTTGAGCGCCACCACGAGCTGCGCCGTCGAGCAGTTCGGATTGGCGATGATGTTCTTTCTGGTAAAACCCCTGGCGGCGTCGGCGTTGACCTCCGGCACGATCAGCGGCACGTCGGGATCCATGCGCCAGGTCGAGGAATTGTCGATCACCACCGCGCCCGCGCCACCGATTCTGGGCGACCATTCCTTCGACACCGCGCCGCCCGCCGACATCAGGCAGATATCGACGTCGGAGAAATCATAATGCTCAAGCGCCTTGACCTTGAGCGTGCGATCGCCAAAGGAGACATCGACCCCGACACTGCGCCGTGAAGCCAGCGCCACAACCTCATCCGCCGGGAACTTGCGCTCATCAAGCATATTGAGCATTTCCCGCCCGACATTGCCGGTCGCTCCAACGACCGCGACTTTGTAACCCATCTTCCCTCTCCGATCGGCCCCCCCTTCCCGGTGACACCTTGCTCCAGCCGAATGGCGGAACAGGAGGGCAACGCGCTTCTAGGCGAGATTGGGGCTCAAGACAATCTCAACCGCCGGTGGCACCCGGTCGGCCTCCCCTCGGGCAGGGCTGGTTCGAGGGGGCCGCCCCCTTCCAGCCGCGGCGCCCGCCGCGCGCCCCCTCGCGAAAGGACGATAGACACGCGAAAACAGCATCTTAAAGCCAGGATGGCCGGACCTGGCGGGGCGGCTTCGCGGGGACTGGAAGCTATGCCGGATCCGGTCGTGCCACGGCCAGAAAGCAGGCTGCCGCCCGCACCTTCCCGAAGCAAAAAAAATCGCCCGCCGCGAGCCCTCGCGGCGACGCCGGGCATCTCATCCAAGTGGCTTGATTCCATACAGGTTTTACTGTCGCCAGCGCATTATTCTGAGACAGTGTGACCCAATTGACCTAGTGGCGACAAGCTTTCGCAGACTATATACTGGGGCAAAATCATTTGGCGATTTGTGCCTGAAGGGGACCCGATGAGTTCGAAATTCGCAATGTGGCTTGCCGCGGGCGTCGCCGTTATCGGGCTCGCTGTCACTTTCTCCACCGCCGCAAAGGCCGAGAATCACCGTTACGACGAGCGTGGGCGCTTCTATTACGGCCGGGGCGGCCCCAATGCCGTCTACCACCAGGGGGCGCGGACCAGGCTTTATGTCTCCAAGCGTTCCTGGCTGGACGGTGGAACCAACGTCAATCCCGGCGACCGCAAGTTCAGCGATTACGCCTTCCCGCCCGAGGTTGGCGCTCCGTCCTTCGCACGCCAGAACGGCAACCACCCGATTGATCGGGCGCCGCTCAGCCCGCCCTCGGATCTTGGCGGCTATCCGACCACCTTCCCGCTCTACTGAGACGCGGAAAATCGATTGAGCGAAAAGGCCGGGCTTTCAGCCCGGCCATTTTTTTCGTGTGCCGCAAACCTGTGCAGAAGCTCCCCTTGCAGCAGGAGAAGTGGCAGGGGGCAGACACGCAAGGCTTGAGCGCACGGCCCCCCCAACCGGGCTCTCGCGCTCTAGCCGTGGAGCTTCTGGAGCTGTTTCAGAATCGCTTCCCCCATCCCGGAGGTCGAAACGGTGGGCGCGCCTTTGGTGGCGATGTCGGCCGTACGCAGGCCGCTTTCCAGCACCGTTGCGATCGCCGCATCGAATTTGTCGGCCAGCTCCCCCATGTCGAAGGAATAGCGCAGCGCCATGCCCAGTGACGCAATCATGGCGATCGGATTGGCCATGCCCTTTCCGGCGATATCGGGAGCCGAACCATGCACCGGCTCATACATCGCCTTGCGCTTGCCGCTTGCCGGGTCAACCGCGCCAAGGGAAGCCGATGGCAGCATGCCGAGCGAACCGGTCAGCATCGCCGCGATATCCGACAGGAGGTCGCCGAACAGATTGTCGGTGACGATGACATCGAACTGCTTGGGCCATTTGACCAGCATCATGCCCCCCGAGTCGGCGAGCTGGTGCTCCAGGGTGACGTCGGCATAATCGCGGGCGTGGACGGCGCTCACCACCTCGTTCCACAACACGCCCGTCTTCATGACGTTGCGCTTCTCCATTGACGTCACCTTGTTGCCGCGTTTGCGGGCGAGGTCAAAGGCGACCCGGGCGATGCGCTCGATCTCGTCGCTGTCATAGACCTGGCTGTCGACGGCGCGCTTTTTGCCGTTGCCGAGGTCGGAGATCATCTTCGGTTCCCCGAAATAGACCCCGCCGGTGAGTTCCCGCACGATCATGATATCGAGGCCCTCGACGACCTCACGCTTGAGGCTCGAAGCGTCCGCCAGCGCCGGATAGCAGATCGCCGGACGGAGATTGGCAAACAGGCCGAGGTCCTTGCGCAACCGCAGCAGCCCGGCTTCGGGGCGGGCGTCATAGGGCACCCGATCCCATTTCGGTCCACCCACGGCGCCGAAAATGACCGCATCGGAGGCCTGTGCCAGCGCCATGTCGGCTTCCGAGATCGCCACCTTATGGGCGTCATAGGCCGCACCACCGACCAGCCCGGACTCGGTCTCGAAGCTTGCCAGCCCCGTTCCATTGAGCCAGTCGATCAGCCGCCTGACCTCCGCCATCACCTCGGGGCCGATTCCGTCACCCGCGAGCAGCAGCAGTTTATGGGTCGCCATGGTCTGTCACCTCGAAAGATTTGCTGTTGAACTGATCCGGCGCCCTGGAAACCGCGGCCGCCGCACACCTCGCGCCGATTCACGGGCCTGGCGCGAAGTGCTAGATCGCCCCTCCGCGCTTGGCAAGACCTCGATTCCCGCCCTTCCTCGACCCCCTCCTGCCGAAATGCCGTCTGGCCTCCCCCCGAAAGAAGAACCGGCAGGCGCAAGGCCGGCGGACCTGCACTCGCCACCCTGCATGGCGAACACCCGCCAGCGCCCATCAACCGCTGCCACCTCCTGCCACAGGGCTGGCGCTGGTCGGATTCGCACATAACCGACCGCCTGCCGCCGGCTTTCCCGTGTTGAGCCGGCCGGGCTCCACCCTCCGCCGCACGGCGAGCGTGGGAGCCTGCGCGCGACAATAGCTGGTGGCGTCAGAAGCGGCCGCCGACGCCACAGATCCCGATGCCGCGGTTTGAGCCGCCACCGGCCACGCCGCAACCGATGGTACCGCAGCCGGCGAGAAGGGAGGCAAGAAGCGCGACAAGGATCAGGTTTCGGATCATGCTCATGAGCACCTGCGTGCTAAAGGAGTGACGTGCGCCAGCACGCTTTGCGCGCTGTCGGTCAGGCCGCATGCGTCGATGAAGGAACCTTCCTGGTAGCGCGAAAGGAGTGAATGCCCTCTAAACGTCAGCGCCCGGTTCCATCTCAGGATTATGGATCATTCCTTGACGGCTCTGACGGGGCCCTGTCTGGCTCTGTGACGCGCGCTTCGACCACGGTGAGCGGAACCGGCAGCGCACCGCTGCGCAGCAGGATCGCCAGATCCGTGGCCTCCTGCACAGTGAAGTTACCCGCGATCTGCCCCTGCCCGGTGGTGATCGGCTTGCGGATAAGCGGAGCCGACACCGCCTTTCCGTCGAGCACGATGGCAAAGGGCAGGCCGACATTTTCCGTGGCCGCCCGGGCGAAGCCCTGCCTGCCGACAGAATTGAACCTGAAATTGACAATCGCCTCATCGGTGCGGGGATCGAAGCAAGGCTGGGCATCGACAAGATCGCCACCGGCGACCACAACGTCGGTCTTGACGACGAAAAGACCTTGTCCGACTTGACGCTCGTCAGCACCTCCGATCCCGGCGGCGCGCCGCCGGACTGGGCCACTTCCGGCCATACCGTGGTATCAACCAGGCGGAATTCCATCTGCGCAGTCCCGGCCACGATCTCCTTCAGCCTTGTCAGATCCGGCATTCCCGGCACCTCGACCTCAATGCCGTCGGAACCCAGGCACCGGATGAGCGGGTCGAGCGCACCGAATTCGTTGACCCGCTTCTCGATGATGGAGATCAACGGTTCGATTGTGCGGCGCAGACGCTCCACCCTCGCCGCCTCCGTAAATGGTCAGGCGGAACAAACCGTTGCCCGCATCCTCAACATTGATGTCGCGCGGCGCGCTGTTGCCGCCGAGCGGCCGGGCGATGGAGAGCAGCACAGACCCGGCCATCGCCGCGTCGTTCGGGTAACAGATCCGGAACTCGACCGCATCGCCCCGAATGACGCGGGATTGGACACCTTGACCTCGTTCAGCGCGAGGCGTGCGCAGTCGCGGGTTTCCTCAAGCCTCTGCTTCCTGGCACAGGCCGGATCCAGGCGCGAGCACGAGACAGCAGCCACCGTCGTGATCAAGGTCGGGCGCGGTTCGCCATTTCCATAATGGCCTGAGGGAAGAAACCCGCCACCGCACCCAGGCCCACGACCAGCGCTGTCAGTATGGTCCACACCCGCTTCGAAGGAGGGCAATACGACATTGCATCGACCTGTCACAACATCAACTGATAACTTCTTTTGCAAATCGCAATCGCGACGGACTTTCCGGAGCTTCACACTCTGGCGCCGGGGCTCCGATTATTCCTTGACGGCTCCTGACGGACGCCGTGGTTCTGTGATGCGCTCTTCGACCACGGTGAGCGGCACCGGCAGCGCACCGCTGCGCAGCAGGATAGCCAGATCCGCGGCCTCCTGCACGGTGAAGTTGCCGGAGATCTGGCCCTGCCCGCCGGTGATCGGCTCACGGATGACCGGGGCCGACACCACCTTGTGGTCGAGCACCATGGCAAACGGAACACCGACATTTTCCGTGGTCGCGCGGGCGAAGCGCTGGCCGCCGAGGGAACTGAACCTGAAATTGACAATCGGCTCATTGGTGCGGGGATCGAAGCCAGGCTGGGCATCAACAAGATCGCCACCGGCGACCAAAACACCGGTCTTGACGACGAAAAGAACCTTGTCCGACTTGACGCTCGCCAGCACCTCCGAGCCCGGCGGCGGGCCACTGGCCCTGGCCTGCTCCGGCGACACTGTGGTGTCGATCATGCGGAATTCCATCTGCGCGGTCCTGCCCAGGAATTCCTTGAGCCGGGTCGGGTCCGACATGCCTGGCACCTGGACCTCAATGCGGTCGAAGCCCAGGCGCCGGATGATTGGCTCTGCCGTGCCGAGTTCGTATAGCCGCTTCTCAACTATGGTGATCGACTGTTCGACGGTGCGGCGCAGACGATCCACCATCGCTGTTTCAGGAATGGTCAGGTGGAAATTTCCGCCGCCCATGTCCTGAACATCCACGTCCTCAACATCAATGTCGCGCAGGGCGCTGCTGCCGTCGACCGGCTGGGCGACGCCGCGCAGCACAGACCCCGCTTTCGCCGCATCGTTCGGGTCCCGGACCCGGACCTCGACCGCATCGCCACGAATGACGCGGGTATGAGGCACCTTGACTTCGTTCAACGCGAAACGCACGGAATCGCGGATCTGCTTGAGTGCCTGATTCCTGACATAGGCCGGATCCGGCGCGAGCACGAGATAGCAGCCACCGTCGCGATCAAGGCTGGGCGCGGCGCGCCACTCGGTCCATCGCGACCAGGTCCGCACGGTGGCCTCAGGGAAGAGACCCGCCACCGCGCTCAGGCCCACAACCAGCGTCAGTATGATCCACAAGAGCTTCGAAGGAGGGAAATACGACATTGCCTCGACCTGTCACAACATCAACTGATTTAAGTGTTCAGGGATTGACGGCGGCGGGCCGCCGATCCTCACTTCGACAACGTTCCCTGAAACGTCCATCGAATCATCTCCTGACACGCGCGACACCGGTTCCTCAAGGCCCGCTCGTTCAGGACCCATGCCCCCCTGCCACGCCCGCAGGTGATCAGCTCCGAAACATCCAGCACAGCCGGACGCCGTCCGCAATACCGTTTCTCTCCGTACATCCCCTCGTGACCATGCCACCCTGTACCACCGCAGTGTCGCCCTGATCGCCCGATCCCTGAAGAAAAAACTTGAGCCGTATTCGCGCCCCTCTGAGGAGACGCCACTGCGGCGCCAGGAAGCCTCCCGGACGCCGACGCGGACGTAATCTTCTCAGGATGACGGGTGCTCCGGCGCCCGCGCCCTCCGGCAAACAGCGACTGTCCGCACCGACAGCTTGCCGCCGGTCTCTGACGCAATTCCGGACCGCGGTGACCAGCCGATCCCTGCGATCTGCAGAGCACTGCGATATTTGAGATGGGGTAACGGGCCTCCGCTGGTGCCTCAAGCCGCTTCGCTCCCAGTTTTGATCTTGGCAGGAAGGTGGTCGTCCCGCAAACTGATGTTTTCCCAACCGGATTCGGCACAG
>WQYW01000048.1 GCA_009781045.1 Alphaproteobacteria bacterium | reverse complement strand
TCGGAACCTTTCGAGAGCTCGGGTCTGACCGGGCGGCGAGAGCCATACCGGCCCGCATCGGGAAGGTGAGGAGCCGTAGCCGATGATGTACGGACACGAGCAGTCAGACCTCGGCGCAGTCACCGTGAAGCCTGCGAACAAAACCCGGCGACGGGTGGCGGAGCGGGTGGAGCGAAGGCCGAGGCCCAAGGGGAGACTGGGCCAACAAGACATGTGCCGGACTTGAGAAGCCGGATCACACATGACCGACGTGTTGGACCAGCTCGGCGCGCACACGTGGTTGCCAAGCCGGCACGACCCAAGGGAGGAGCCCGGTCGCGGGAAAGCCGCACGCCGGGATCTGTGCGGGGGGCGGCCAGCAATGGCCGGCCCTACCGCGAGAGACGGGATCCTGCTTTGTACTACCTGGAAGTGAATGCTGGCGGTGAACGCTATGCCGCGAGGAGGCTGCCCCCGTTCAAAGAAGGCGGTGTCGAAGTGCGGTGTCAGATCCCAGATCGGCCTCAGAAGCAGATGATAAGGGATGTGGAGGACGGGCAAACCCGCGATATCGAAGTTCGAGGGCTGTCGTGCCGATGGCCTGACGAACCAGGCTAGGCGTTGCCTGATTGCGGATATCCGACGTAATGCCGCCGGGGTCTGCAACGCGTGGCCCTGAAATTGGATGAGTGTGAAGCGTCGAGGTATCAAGATGCCGGTGTTGAGGCGGTGTGCGCGTGTCCCTGATCCGGGTGGGAAACCGTGATGACGTGACGGCGGAACCGTTCGATGCTGTGCTTGACCGCGAGGTTGTTCACTGAGGTCGGGCTGCGGCGGGTATCGATCGGTCCGCCCATCAGGGTCATGGATGTCGGTACCCGCGGATCCCCCCCCCTTGCGCCTTCCATCACAGGGACGGCCGCGACCACCGGCACCGAAGGCTGGCCTCTGGGCGGAGCGCCGACGACGATGCGCCCCTCACTCGCCGGTCGGAGGCGCAAGCCGGGCGGCAGGAGGTGAAGTCCGGTTTGTGGCCTGCGGTTTGTTCACTCATTTGTGATCCGTCGATCGGCTGTCGCGGGGCGGAGGGGCGGGGCGCGTGGCGCTGTCGGGTGTACGCAAGGGGGAGCGGAATTCCAGTGCCTTGCGTGTGTTGTGCGGCGCCTTTTTGCAGCGGCGTCAGACGGAGGCGAATGTAACGGATGTTTGCAGACGATTATACCGTTGAAGGCCCGGCGGGTGCCGCCTATTGTCGAAAGTCATGCAGCAGGGTGCGGTCTCAGATCGCCCTGGTGCTGCACCTATTTCCGTTGATGAGGCTCGTTGATATATGATTCCGTTAGTTGTGCCCACGGTGTGCTATAATCTGGAGACGGTCAGTCACTTTTTTCGTACGGCAGCGTCCGCGGTGGCGGTCAATCTGACCACCCGGATTGAATGGGTCGAGGACCGCGACAGCAAATTTCTCAACGCCCTCTATACCGTGTTCTTCTGGAAGGGACAGCCCGGTTTTGCCGAGATCAGGTCGGGAAAGCCGGAAGACATCGACAAATTCACCAATCAGTATCACGACAGGTTCCTCAGCCGCTGGGTCGAGAAACTGGCATCGCACGGCCCGGCCGATGCCATGAAATACTATAACGCAGTGGTCGGCATTCGCGACATGGCCGTCCGGGACGGGGAGGAAACGCGCAGGATGGCGGCAGAGATCAACGACGACGCCATTGGCGAGACCAACCGGTTCATCCGGCAGCTTGCCGGCGTCAAACTGGCGGGGCGCCTGGGTGTGGTGGCGATGGATGTGGTGGGAAGCAAAATTCCCGGGCCGGTCGGTTGGGGCCTGAAAGCCGGTGCCGTCGCCGGCAACGTGATATTTGCGACCATTGACAACTGGAATGCCAGCGATTTGGCCAGGGTGGTCGCGATTGATCCGGGCGTCGACCGCAGCGCAGGGGGCGTCGCGCTTGATGAGGCAGCTGGCAGGATCGGGCGTCGGGCGCAGGGGCTGCAGGGTGCCGCGCTGGAGCGCGCGGCGGAGGCTGAGCGGATCACCCGGAATGCCGGAGTGAGCGCCGAGCGCTATGCCCAACAGCTGGCCAGCCGGATCCGGGGGCAGGCCAGGATCAGAGGCAAGACCAAGGGCCTGGCGACTGCCATGGCGCGGCGCCAGGAGGAAATTGCCGCCCAGACGGCAGCCCGGGCGTCGGCGCTCCGAACCGCGCAACTCGCCGAGGCCACCAAAGACTTCGCGCATCATGCCAGCAGTTCGATTTCGTTCATCTTTGCTGCAACGGATGTGATGGAAGCAATCCACGAATACCAGGAGACCGTCGAGGCGGCACACTAAGCGGCGCCCGAGGGATGGCATGGGCGGCGGATCGTGCGCCGTAGAGCATTCCAGGCCGGATACGGGATGGCGGTTGCTGTGCCTCGTGGGCTGAAAGCGAGACCAGGCGGTGGCTGCAGGAAGCCGCAACGTGCCGCTTGGAGATGTCGGGTTCCAGCCTGCGACAGAGCGCGTTTTCCGCCAGTTGGTGTCGCAGATGCGGCGCGAAGCGAAGGTCAGAAGCGGTCGTTTTCGGTTTTGGGAAACGTGGTGCGGTTGCGTCAGCGCCGCGGGATAAAGCGAGGGACTGCCGGCGCGCGAAAGAGACGGACTTTCCCGGCCTTTGAGGCGGGGAGCGCAGCTCGCGTGCAGCAGGCCGGTCGGCACAGGGCAGGCGTTTGTGCTCGTTGCGCAGCAGGTAGCTGCCTGGGCCGGGTACCATTTTCGCCAGGAATTGCCGCCCGGATTGGAAAGGCTGGCAGGGGCTCCCGCCTTTGCCACTGGTGACAGGCCTCCTTCATGGCGTCCGGGTCAGGCCATAATGGGCGAGGACGAACTGTGCCAGCCATTCGCGCTCGACGTCGCTTGCACCCTTCGCGATCTCGATGACTTCGCCGTCGATCTCAACGATCAGCCGCGTGCCCGCGTCGCTTTGGCGCAGACGAAGGCCCTGCATCTGGCGCAGGCTGATCGAGTGACGGATCCGCCTGGGAAAATAGTTCGGCACCCCGCCCCAGATCAGCTCTTCAGGCACCAGACACGGTGGTCGCCGACCAGAGTCGAATTCGACCGCTCCGCCGAGGAGGCGGAGGGACTGAGGTTGCGCCCGGCGCAGGGTCCAGAAGGCGAAAACGGCGCCGAAGATTCCGCCTGTTGTCCATAACAGCAGCCAGATGACAAGGAAGACGATGCGGAAGCCGTGTACTTTGCCGGAAAAGATCATCGCTGCGGCAAGGATTTCGCCTGCGCACCAGAACAGAAGCCCGACCAGGAACGGGATGGCGAGGAGAAAGCGCGACAGGCGCGGTGCAGCGGGGATGAGGATCACCGGCATGCCGTGGTCGTCGGTCCCGACGGAAATACGGGATCCGGGTGGAGGTGGGATCTTCATGCGCGGTCTCCCGGGCAATCTGGAGGGCTTGTCCGTCGGTGCCGGATGTTGAGGCCGCACGAGCCTGTCGCGCGCGGAGCCTTCCGGCGAGCGATCGGACCTTCGCGGCGAAGGAGAGGCAGATGGAGTCGGGCGATGGTCGGGGCCGCATCCTGCGTGAAGCGGGCAGTTATCACTTATCAAAACCGATGGTCTTGCGCAAGAACGGCAAATGCGCAAACGAGGATCCCTGGAATGCGGGCAGCAACCACAATCGCCAGGTGGAAGTGCCCGGAGCCCGGCTGGCCTGCTGCGGCGGCCTTGCGCGCGCGGACGGCAGTGGCCGCAGTGGTGAGGACGGTCGAGCGCACTTTGCACACAGCCCCGCGTTCTTGACCGGAAGGGCGACCGGCTTCCGGCCGCCCTTGAGCGGCGCGGGAGTCAGAACTTCGCCCCCAGGGTGAGACGGATGGCGCGCGGCTCCATGGGATGAACATGGCGGTCGCCGACTCCGTCGATTGGTTCTCCGGGCAGGCGCGAGACGTAGTAATATTCGATCTGGTTGGTATTGGCGTTGAAGAGATTGAGAACATCGAGCTGGACTTTCAGTCCGTTGTCGAAATTGTAGCCGGCCCGCGCGTTGAACACCAGGGAGGACAGGGAGCGGGAACTGTTGTCCTCGATCAGCGGCCGGGGCCCGAAATAGCGTGCCTTGACGCCGGCAAACCAGCCCTTGTCGGCACCGGCGGTGAGACCGGCGCTTGCCACCACGGCCGGTGCGCCGGGGATATAGGCCCCGGCAGGATCAAAGTCGCTGAAACGGGCATGCGTATAGGCGACATCAAGATCAAAGGACAAGAGAGGCGTCGGTTTATAATGGTTGGTCCATTCGACGCCGATGCGGCGGCTCGGCCGGCTCGCCTCCGTGGTTCCGGCATCGCCGACAAACAAGAGTTCGGAATCGAAATCCAGCAGGAACACCGACAGCGATGAAGTCAGGCCGGGAACAGCGGTGGTGCGGATGCCGAGTTCGGCGCCCCGTGAGCGCACCAGGAGCGGCGTTGCGGGAAGCGGCGTGGTCTTGTCGGTGGGGTCGACCGTGATGGTCGAGCCGCGCAGGTCGTTGCTGTGGAGGCCGAAGCCGGCATTGCCGTAGAATTCGGTCTTGAACCAGGGACCAAGCACGATTCCGGCCTTGGGGCTGGTCATCGCCGCACTTTCGGAGCCGGAATTTGCCGCTGTGTCGCTTGCCACCCTTCCGGCGAACCAGTCCTCGCGCAGACCGATACTGGTTCGGAGCCAGTGATTCCAGCGTGTGGTGCTGTCGCTCCACAGCGCCACACTGCCCTCGTTGACATGGTCGTCGCGCACGACGGACAACAGGGCGCGCTGTTCGGTGTCGTAGAGCGCGACATGGATGTCATCATAGCGGCCGGTGACACCGACGCGGGTTCTTGTGGCGAATCCGGCGAGGTTCCAGTCGAAGCTGTGGCGGACATCGAAACCGCCCAGGGTGCGGCGGTCGAGCTGGCTGAACTGATCGCCATGGACGGGATCATTGAGATCATAGGTGAAATCGTTGAAGAGCTGCAGCGCCGAGCGGATCACATAGGCGCTGACTTTGGTCTCCCCGTACTCGCCCGATTGCGCCACGCTGCCCGA
Organism: Alphaproteobacteria bacterium; assembly: GCA_009781045.1. Taxonomy (GTDB): domain Bacteria; phylum Pseudomonadota; class Alphaproteobacteria; order Rhizobiales; family Xanthobacteraceae; genus Bradyrhizobium. Next base: position 27,305 of record WQYW01000048.1, on the reverse strand, counting down.
CAGGCTGAAGCGGCTGGCAAGGCCGCCATCGCTTGGATCCAGCGTGCCGAAGCGGTTGATGAGTCCGCTGTCGATGGCGCGCTGGGCGACCTGATCGGTTGAGGTCCAGACGTTGGAATAGGCCATCGCCGACAGGGTCACACCATCGGTGGCGGTGCCGCTGGCATAGCGCAGCACGCCGCTGATCTTGCGCACGCGGTCCGGGACCTCCCAGGGGCCGTTATAGGCGCTGGTGTCCGCTGCGACCAGCAGGTTGCCGTCGCCGACCTTGTGCGAGGCCGCCGCCAGCGCGCGGAGCCAGCCGAAGCTGCCGAAGCTGATTTCGGCAAGATTCTTCGGTAGCTTGTCAACATAGTCGATGCCGACCGCGCCGGCTGAGCCGAAATCGCCGACATCGGCATAATAGGGTCCCTTGCGTACCGAGGCAGCGCGAATCAGTTCGGGAATCAGGAAGTTTATATCAGCATAGCCCTGGCCGTGGCCGTGGGTGACCATGTTGACCGGCATGCCGTCGAGGCTGATCGCAAGATCCGTGCCATGATCAAGATTGAAACCGCGGAGGAAATACTGGTTGGCCTTGCCCTCCCCGGAATGCTGTGTGACTATCAGCCCCGGCACCAGCTCAAGCGCCTCGCCGACCCTGGAAAAGGGAACGGCATTGATCTCAGTGCCGGTGAAGCGCTGTGCGCTGGCGGCGGTGGGCGCAAGGGTCGGGCTGGAGCCGGGGGCGGCGGTGCCGCCGCTGCTGTCGCCGGCAGCGGGGGGCGTGGTGATCCCGGACTGGCCGGCTCGGGTTGCGGCGGCGCGCTGTGAGTGCAGCGGCCTTGCCGGCAGGGGTCGCGGCTTCGCCCGCGCCTGAGGTGCGGTGATGGTGACGGCGGGAAGCTCAAGCGAATTGCGTGCGGGCTGCTGCGCCAGGGCCGGTCTGTCTGATATTGTCCAGGTTGATGTTGCCAGGAATATGACTGCGGACCACATCCGCGACGCGCAGCGACGCACGGCCCGCCTCCCATTCTTGCCTCGACACGGACTAAAGAGATCCGGTATTGTCCTGTCAAGCAGCCGGAACCGGAAGACCGGAAGAGGGGCCGGCACCCGTGGGCGTGCTCGCCGGCGGCAGCCTGTCCTGTTCCTGTTCCTGCCATCGGGCTGTTTGCGGGCGCGGCATCCCTGACGGCCCGCATGTGCAGTGTGGACCGGATCGCTGCGCTCAAGCTCAGGCTGCAGCAGGGCTGCGCCACAGCGCAACCATTTTCGCTGTATGACGCAGATCCTGTCGTGCCCCTGTCGCAATCCCGGCAGCGCAGCGAGCGTTGCCGGGGGGTGGCGGCAACACCCGGGGGCTCAGCGGGGGGCGCAGACATGCCCCCTCCGGCCGGGGGCACGTCGCCGCTGCGTGGCGCCGGCCATACCTTGTGAGGTCGGTTCCGGCGCGAGACGGCGCATCCGGGTTCAGGGATGGTCCGGACCGCCGGACTGCAGACTTTGCAGTATGCTCCGGGCCTGGCTGTGTCCCTGGTCGGCTGCCCTGCGCAGCCAGAACAGCGCCGCCTGATCGTCCTGCGCGATACCGATGCCGTTTTTGTACATCGCACTGAGATTATATTGTGCCTCGGCGTAGCCCTGCGCGGCGGCCCTCTGAAACCAGCGCACCGCCTCGGCATCGTCTTTTGCCACGCCGTGGGCGGTCATATACATCATGCCGAGATTATGTTGCGCATAAGCGAGCCCATGATCGGCTGCCTTGCGCCACCAGACGACCGCCTGGGCGTCGTCCTGCGGCACGCCCTGGCCGGCTTTGTACATGGAGCCGAGATTGTTCGCGGCCAGCGCGTCGCCGTGATCGGCAGCCTTGCGGTACCAGCGCGCCGCCTCGGCATCGTCTTTTGCGACGCCGTGTCCGGCCTTGTACATGGAGCCAAGGTTGTTTTCGGCCGGGGCGTAACCCTGGTCGGCGGCTTTGCGGTACCAGGCGAGAGCCTCGCCATCGTCCTGGGTCACGCCGCGCCCGCTTCGGTACATCATGGCGAGATTGAACTGGCCGGCGGCATTTCCCTGGTCGGCGGCTTTGCGAAACCAGTGCACGGCCAGGGTATCGTCCCTGGGAACGCTGAGCTGCCCGTTGGCATGGATCTCGCCGAGACGATACTGCGCTTTCGCTTCGCCCTGTTCGGCAGCGGCCCTGACCACTGCGAGTTCGCTGCCTCCGAGCTGTCCCAGCGCGGCCCGGGCGGGTGCGAAGTCCTGATCGGCAGCCCGGCTCAGCCAGCGCGCCGCCTCCGCACTGTCTTTCTCAACACCAACTCCTTTGGCGTAGCTCACACCGAGATTGAACTGGGACTCAGCATGTCCCTGTGCTGCAGCACTTCGCAGCAGGGTCACCGCCTGTGCCAGGTCGCGGGGCACACCGCGGCCCTCGCTCAGCATCCCGGCGAGGTTGTATCTGCCGTCTGCGGATCCGTGCTCTGCGGCCTTGCGCAGCCAGCCCAGCGCTTCCTGGTCATTCGCCTTCACGCCGCGGCCGTTCTTATACATCAGGCCGAGATTGTTTTCGGCAGAGACGTCGCCCTGGTCGGCGGCTTTGCGATACCAGGACACTGCCAGCGCCTCATCCCTGGCAACGCCGCGTCCGTCTGCATAGAGCCGGGCGAGGCTGGCCTGGGCGCGCGCATGTCCCTGCTCCGCCGCCTTGCGGTAGAGGTCAGCGGCTTTGGCCTCATCCTGCGGGAAGCCCTGCTCGCCCTTTTCATAACCGAAACCGAGCCGGAACTGGGCCTCGGCGTTGCCCTGTGCTGCGGCGGCGCTGAGTTCGTTGATCGGGATGGTCAGCGGCAGGTCTTTTGGCGGTGGGTCTTTCAGCGGCAGGTCTCTTAGCGGCAGGTCTCTTAGCGGAACGGGGGGCGGCGCGTTCTGCGCCAGGGCCGGTGCGGCCACACAGAGCGCAGACAGGAGGGCAAAGGAAGCGAGAGGTTTCATGAATGGAGCCCTGGCGCAGAGAGGGAAATGAAAGGTCTGCTGGCGACGGCCCCTGCAGCAGCTTGAGGCTAGGCTTTCGTCGGTGCGGACCGCAGCGATCCGGCTTGCAATGGAACGGCTGCGAGGGAGGGCGCGATTCGCACGTCGCACAAAAGGAGGAAGAACGTGGCTCCTCTGTGGCGGCGGGCGGACGGAAGTGAGGTCGCCTTCACAATGTCGTGGCGTCTTGCGTCCGAAAGGGGAGGAAACCGCAGCATCATCGGCGAAAAGTCCCCGTTGCTTTCCAGCCGGTGCCGGGACGGCCACGATTGCGCAAGCCCGGAGTTGCTGCCAGCCTCAGATCGCGGGGCGATGACGGAGGCATCGATGGCGTTGATTCGAACGTCCATCGCGGCCCTGTGCGTTGTGCGCGGCGAAGATGCGTGAAGCGTGCGGTTTTCGCAGTTGTTGTCGCCACCCGCAGCGGAAGAGGTGGGTCTGGCTTTGTCCCGCGAGCATCGCGGGGAGCGCCTGGTGACCCATCCGGACGCCGCGCACAGCGCGGCGATGACGCAAGGATGCGGGGCGCGCGCGCGGGCGGCTTTGCGCATCCGAAAAAGGTGGGAGGGAGCTGCGCCGGAGGCGGCGGCGCCAGGCTGTGGCGAATCACGGGCAGAGAGCCCGCAAGGGCGTGATCGGGCGGTGCGGTCACAGCGGTGGCGAGGGCAGGCCGCTGACTGTCAGAGCGGCCGCAGCGGGTTTTGCGTGTGGCTGGCATGCGAAGATGGCGCTGCAACGCGGTACTGGAGAACCGACTGGAGCACCGCCATGCGCTGAGCGCAAGGCGCGACGCGCGAGGTGGGATTTCGCTTTGTTTGCCGGGCGCCAGGGCGCTATGTTTCTTCCCGGGAACGCCTGTTTGTGTGCGGTGCCGTTGCCTGAAAGCGGTAGCGGTGCAGTTTTCCTGCGTGAGCGTCGTTCGGTTGGCGGGCGGTGCGGGCTGGAGAAGATGGATGACGCGTCTTGCTGTCAATGGCCAGGTCCACGAGATTGCTGCCGATCCCGATACGCCGCTGCTCTGGGTATTGCGCGAAGAACTCGGCCTGACCGGCACCAAATATGGCTGCGGGATCTCTGAATGTGGTGCCTGTACGGTCCATGTCGACGGGGAGGCGGTGCGCTCCTGCGCGACGCCGGTGAGCACGGTGGAAGGGCGGGCCATCACCACGATTGAGGGACTGGCGACGAATGGCATTCTGCATAGGGTGCAGCAGGCCTGGCTCGACCTCGACGTGCCGCAATGCGGTTATTGCCAGAGCGGCATGATCATGGCGGTGGCGGCGCTGCTGCATGAAAAGCCGGGGCCCAGTGATGCGGAAATCGATGCCGCGATCACCAATATCTGTCGTTGCGGCACCCTGCCGCGGGTGCGTGCCGCCATTCACCACGCCGCCGGCCTATAGGGGGATGGTGATGGATTTGTCCCTGAGACCGGATCGTCGTGCCTTCGTTGTCGGCTCGGTTGCGGCCGGCCTGGCACTCGGATTTCATCTGCCTGGTGTCGCGGCGGAAGTTTCTGCGGAGGTGCCGGAGATCAACGCCTGGGTGGTGATCAGGCCCGATGACGGCGTGGTGATCCGTATTGCGCGCTCCGAGATGGGGCAGGGCACACTGACCGGGCTGGCGCAACTCGTTGCCGAGGAACTTGAATGTGACTGGTCGCGGGTGACCACGGAGTTTCCAGGGGCCGGGCAGAATCTTGCCCGGGGCCGTCCCTGGGGCAGCATGGCGACGGGTGGCAGTCGCGGCATTCGCGATTCGCACGACTATGTCCGCAAAGGCGGCGCGGCGGCGCGGCTGATGCTGGTTGAAGCTGCGGCCGCACAGTGGAATGTGCCGGTGGCGGAATGCGGGGTGACGGCGGGCGTGGTCACCCACGGGAAATCGGGGCGGCGGCTGCGTTACGGAGAACTGGCCGCCGCGGCGGCAAAGAGCAAAGCCCCTGCCGCCGACAGCATCCCGCTCAAGGACCCGAGAGACTGGACCATCGCCGGCAAACCGCTCAGGCGGCTTGATACGAAGGAGAAACTCGACGGTTCCCTGGTCTATGGCATCGATATCCGGCTGCCCGGCATGCTCTGTGCCGCGATCAAACAGTGTCCGGTGTTCGGCGGTACGCTCAAGAGTTTTGACGCGGCCGCGATCGCAGGCCTGGCGGGGGTCAGGAAGATCGTGCCGGTCGGCGACAATGCGGTTGCTGTGGTTGCCACGACGTGGTGGCAGGCCAGAGAGGCGCTGGAGCGGCTCCCCATCCGGTGGGAGGAGGGCGCCAACGCCGCCGTACAGCAGAAGACCATCGACGACATGCTTGACGCCGGGCTGGGTGACGAGGTGACGGATCAGGTCTTCGTCGGCAACAGCGTGGGCGATGCCAGGGGAGCAATCGCGACAGCGGCGCGGAAGATCGAGGCGGTCTACGCCTATCCCTATCAGAGCCACGCCAATATGGAGCCGATGAATGCCACCGCGCTTTACACCAGCGAGCGCTGCGAAGTCTGGTGCCCGACCCAGAACGCCGAAAGCGCACTGACAGCGGCAAGTGAGGCCTCCGGTCTGCCGGCTGCGAGATGCGAAATACACAAGACCTTTCTTGGTACCGGCTTCGGGCGGCGCGGCATCAGCGACTATGTGACCCAGGCGGTGCGCATCGCCAGAGAGTTGCCGGGGACGCCGGTCAAGCTGATCTGGTCGCGCGAGGAGGACATGGCGCGGGGCTGGTACCATCCGATCACCAAAGCCCGTCTGGTCGCGGGTCTTGACAGCGCCGGCAATGTCAATGCGCTTCATATCCGCATTTGCGGACAGTCGATCCTGGCCGGGCTCTTGCCCCATGCCCTGCGCGACGGCAGGGATCCGGTGATGTTCCAGGGTCTGGTCGGGGAGGGTGAGTCGCGGATCGGCTACACCATCCCCAATCTCCTGGTCGACCATGCGATGCGCAACCCGCATGTGCCGCCGGCGTTCTGGCGCGGGGTCAATATCAATCAGAACGCGATCTATCTGGAATGTTTCATTGACGAACTGGCACATGCGACCGCGACCGACCCGCTGGTGTTCCGCCGCAGGCTGATGACCGGCCATCCCGGCCATCTCGCCGTGCTCAACGCGGTTGCCGAGCGGGTGGGCTGGGACACACCGCCACAGAAGGGCGTTTTCCGCGGTCTGGCCCAGCATATGGGCTATGGCAGCTATGTTGCGGCCTGTGCCGAAATTTCGATGTCAGATGACAGGCTGAAGATCCACCGCATCGTCGCCGCCACCGATCCGGGCGTCGTGGTCAATCCGGCGCAGGTGGAGCGCCAGATCGAGGGCTCCTTTGTCTATGGTCTTTCGGCGCTGATGTATGGCGAGATCACCATCAAGGACGGCCGTGTTGAGCAGTCGAATTTCACGGACTATGAGTCGATGCGGCTGGCTGCGATGCCGGAGGTCGAATCGATCCTGATGCCGTCCGGCGGCTTCTGGGGCGGGGTGGGGGAGCCCACCATCTGTGTGGCGGCACCGGCGGTGCTCAACGCCATCTTCGCCGCCACCGGCAGGCGTTACCGCACCATCCCGCTGCGCAAACACGGGGTGAGCTTTGCGTGAGCGGGATTTTTTTTTACGAAAACCCTTGTGCCAGAGCCGGCTTCGCCAATCCGGTAAAGCTTGACCTGATTGCTCCCGCGAAGCACGGGCCGGTCTCATGGACAAATCCGGACTTTCGGGGTAAGCTAGTGAAAGCATTAGACTTTTGTCTACGTGTGAGCTTTGGCCGGGGATCCGGCCGGACGATGAAAGTGAGCGGATGACGGCAAAGACGCAGGATGAGGAATTGACCGAACGCCTCCAGCATCTGGCCAGAGCGCGGCATTGTGCCGCCCATTGGGTGATGCGTGAGGCCTTTGCGCGCTATATCGAACGCGAGGTGACGGGGCGCGGCGTGCAGGCGGGGGGCATTGCGCGTCTGTCATGACGGCATCTGCCGCGGCAGAAAGCGCAAAGCGCGAAAAATCGGGGCACGGCATTGCCGGCGGGTGGACAGCGCTGCCACCGGGGGTGGTTCAATCGGATCTGGTGTCGCTGTCGAGCGGGACGCAATAGAGTTCGAGACGGTGGTCGATCAGCCTGTATCCGAGCCTGCGCGCGATCTCGGCCTGCATTTTCTCGATTTCCTCCGAAGTGAACTCGAGGACGGTGCCGTCGCGCAGATTGATCAGATGGTCATGGTGACTGTCGCGCATCTGCTCATAACGCGCCCGGCCCTCGCGGAAATCGTGACGTTCAATGATTCCCGCGTCCTCGAACAGTTTCACGGTGCGATAGACCGTTGAGATCGAGATCTTGTCGTCGACTGCGACACAGCGACGATAGAGTTCCTCGACGTCGGGGTGGTCGGCCGATTCGGCGAGAACCCGGGCAATGACGCGGCGCTGGTCGGTCATGCGCATCCCGGTGGCGGCGCAACGCCCCTCGATTCCGGCGCTTTCAGGGGCAGGAGGTTTGAGAAGGGTCATGGTTCTTTCCGCCTGACGGACCCCTGAAGGATGGGTACCTGAAGGAGGGGTCTCCGGCCGATTCTACGACAAGTCACGACGCATCAGAAGCGCGTTCCGCTGCTCCCCGCCGGGGTCCTTATAGTAGCGTTCGCGCCGTCCGACCACCTCGAATCCACATCCGTCATAGAGACGCCGCGCCGCCTGGTTGTTTTCCTCAACTTCGAGGAAACTGGTGCGCACGCCGAGTGCGGCGAGATGGCCGAGATGGGCGAGCAGCAGGGTCACCGAAAGCCGATAGCCGCGGGCCGGCGGATCAATGGCGATCGACAGCACTTCGGCCTCGTCGGCACCGATGCGGGACACCGCGAAACCCACGGTCCGGCCCCTGAGGTTGAGGCGCTGCACCAGGGTGTTGCGTTCGGCGATCATGCTTTCGAATTCAACCTCGCCCCAGCCCCGGGCGAAAGATGCGGCGTGGATCTGCGCCAGTCGCGCGGCGTCGCGTGCGCTCGCCGCTTCAACGCTGGCGCTGTCGGTGCCCCACCAGTGTGACAGAAAGCGGGTCATGGATCGGCAACAGGCGCAAAGGAGGGCGGGGCTGGTGTGGCGTCGGGGGGGCGCAGATAGAACGGACGTGGCGGGGCACGAGGCGGGTCGGCGGCGGCTCCGAGCCGCGCCACGAGGCCTATATCGGGCGCGCAGCGGCTTTCGACGGAGAGCGGCGGCGCATGGTCGGCTCCCCAGCGCTGGGCCAGCAGGTCGGCGGCGTTGCCGACCAGGTGCAGCGGCGCAGCGCTCTGGGCGGCCCGGATGGCCACGTCAATCGGTGCTGCCAGCGGTGGCGCCAGGAGTGTGCCGTCGCCGGCGGCAATCTGGAAATAGACCCAGCCGTGGCGGGCGTCGATGGCGGCGAGGACGGGCGCGGGGCCGGGTCTGGCCGCCGCAAAGGCTGCAAGCGTCGTCACCCCGACTGCGACCACATTGGCGGCAAGGGCAAAGCCCCGCGCCGCACTGATACCAACGCGCAGCCCGGTAAAACTTCCCGGCCCGGTGGTGACAGCAATGCGGTCAAGGTCGGTGAAACGGCATTGCGCCTGCGCCATCATCCGCGCGATCATCGGCATCAGGGCTTCGGCATGCCCGCGCTTCATGGCATCGGACTGCTGTGCCAGCACGGTGCTGGAGGTGCTGTCGAACAGCGCCGTGGCGCAGGCATCAAGCGCGGTATCGATGGCGAGAATCCGCATGGTTTCGGTTCACCTTGCCCCGCCCGGAGCTGTCACACCGGCCGCACCTCGGTGACCGCAGGGATGAAGTGCCGCAGCAGGTTCTGTACGCCGTTTTTCAGGGTGGCGGTCGCCGACGGGCAGCCGGCGCAGGCCCCCTTCATGTTGAGATAGACGATGCCGTCCTTGAAGCCGCGGAAGGTGATGTCGCCGCCGTCATTGGCAACCACCGGCCGCACCCTGGTTTCGATCAGATCCTTGATCTGGTTCACGGTCTCGCGATCGGCTGCGTCAAAGAACTCGTCGTTCTCCTCGCGCTCGTCGTCCGCCGCGGTGCCGTCGGCGAAGAGCGGCGCTTCGGACATATAATGCTCCATGATGGCGCTGAGGATGGCGGGTTTGAGCTGCGCCCATTCACCGCCCGATTTTGTCACGGCGATGAAATCGCTGCCGTAAAACACGCCAGCGACGCCGGCGACATCAAACAGCCTCTGGGCCAGCGGCGAGCGCGCGGCGGTCTGGCGGGAGGCGAATTCCATGGTGCCGCCGTCGAATACCGCCCGGCCGGGGAGGAATTTCAGGGTTGCCGGATTTGGCGTGGTCTCGGTCTGAATGAACATCGCTCGCTCCAAATTGGGTCACTGGGTGGCTGCACTAGCAGATGGCAAGCGCCAATGCACGGATCAAGCCCTCGCCTGAGGCCTCATCCAGGGCTCAGGAAACCCATGATATCCTTGGCGTGTTTCATGGTGTCGGCGGCCAGGTGATGGGCCCGGGCGGCACCGTCGGCGAGAATGGCGTCGATATGGCCGGGATCGGCGATCAGGCGCCGCATCTCGCCGGCGATCGGCGACAGCCGGGTGACACAGAGTTCGGCCAGCGCGTTCTTGAAATTTGAGAACTGCCCGCTGCCGAAATCACGCAGCACATCCGCCTTGTCGCGCGACGCCAGTGCGGCGAAGATGCCGACCAGATTGTCGGCTTCGGGGCGCCCTTCAAGGCCGTCCAGTTCGGAGGGCAGTGGTTCGGAATCGGTTTTGGCCCGGCGGATCTTCTGCGCGATGGCGTCGGCGTCGTCGGTGAGGTTGATGCGGGAATAATCCGACGGGTCCGACTTCGACATTTTTCGGGTGCCGTCGCGCAGGCTCATGACCCGCGTTGCCGGCCCCATGATCAGGGCTTCGGGCAAGGGGAAGAACAGGCCGTCGGCAAAGCCGCAGGCTCGGATCGAGTCCTCGAAGTCGTTGTTGAACTTCTGGGCGACGTCGCGGGAAAATTCCAGATGCTGCTTCTGGTCCTCGCCGACCGGCACATGGGTGGCGCGATAGACCAGGATGTCGGCGGCCATCAATACTGGATAGTCATAGAGGCCGACCGAGGCATTCTCGCGATCCTTGCCCGCTTTCTCCTTGAACTGGGTCATGCGGTTGAGCCAGCCGATACGGGCGACACAGTTGAGGATCCAGGTCAGTTCGGCGTGTCCGGGAACCTGACTCTGATTGAAGATGATATGCCTGCGAGGATCGATGCCGCAGGCGAGGAAGGCGGCCGTCACCTTGCGGATATTCTGCGTCAGCGCCGCCGGGCCGCCCCAGACGCTCACCGCTGGCGTGATGGCATGGAGGTCGACCACGCAATAGATGCAGTTATGGCTGTCCTGCAGCTTGACGAAATTGACGATGGCACCGAGATAATTGCCAAGGTGCAGATTCCCGGTTGGCTGGATACCCGAAAAGACCCGTTCGATGAATGCCATGGAAGCTTTCCTGCGCGCGTTCGGGCCGTCGTTTCCAACAGCGGAGAAGCGGCGTCAAGTGCCATCATGAGGCGGTGTCGGACCGAGCGAAGAATCGCGTGCGATCCACCTCAGGTCGCCCCCGGGGCAAGCGGCACAGGGTATAGAACTCCTTTATTTCAACCCGTTAAGCCGTCCGGAGGGGCGATGGGCGTGGAATCCGGAATGCGGCGGCCGGAGAACCCGGCAGTCGGGTCTGAAACCGGGCAGGACCAGGCCGGAGCAAAGATCGGGGAGCGGATTCTCCGGGGCCGGCCTTTCCGGTGCCGGCGACGGCCGTGCGGCGTCGCTCCAGCCAGGCATTGTCGCGCGTCTTCGCAGCAGAATCGCTGCCGCGACGGTTGCGCCGGGAGGGGGGCGGATCTGCGCTGCGCTGGAATGGCCTTCGCAGCGTGAGCTTGAAATGCTGCCGCGCGCGCGGTCTAAGGGGCGCTTTCCCAAAGGGTCGCGCAAGCTGAGGAGGTCAGGGTCCATGTCTGAGGCGAAATACGATATTCTGGGTATCGGCAACGCGCTGTTCGATGTCCTGGTCCGGACCGATGAGGCCTTTCTCGCCAGTCACGGCATGACCAAAGGCAGCATGAGGCTGATCGACGAGGCGCAGGCCGCAGCGATCTACCGCGACATGGGGCCGGCCACCGAGGTGTCGGGGGGCTCGGCGGCCAACACCATGGTCGGGGTCGCCGGCTTCGGCGGCCGCGCGGCCTATATCGGCAAGGTCCGGGATGACCAGATCGGCGACCTCTTCAGCCATGATATCCGCGCCGCCGGCGTCGCCTTCACCACGAAAGCCGCCGAGAGCGGCCCGGCGACCGGCTGCTCCTATATCCTGGTCACGCCCGATGGCGAGCGCACCATGAACACCTTTCTCGGCGCGGGGCAGGATCTGTCGCCGGCCGACATTGATGCCGAGGCTGTCGCAGCTGCACGCATCACCTATCTGGAGGGGTATCTCTGGGATCCGCAGGCCGCCAAGGAGGCGTTCCTCAAGGCGGCGACGATCGCCCATGGTGCCGGGCGCAGGGTGGCGCTGACGCTGTCGGACGCCTTCTGCGTCGACCGCTACCGTGACGAATTCCTCGGCCTGATGAAGAGCGATGTGGTCGATCTGGTGTTCGCCAACGAATCCGAACTTCATGCGCTCTACATGACGTCGGATTTCGATGGCGCGATCGCCCAGCTGCGGCGCGATGTCGGGCTGGGCGTAGTGACGCGGAGCGAGAAAGGCTGTGTGGTGGCGACAGCGGCGCAGGTGCTGGCGGTGCCGGCCGCGCCGGTGGCGCAGGTGACGGATACGACCGGTGCCGGCGACCTTTTCGCTGCCGGTTTTCTCTTCGGCCATGCCTGCGACATGTCCCATGAAAATGCCGGCCGCCTGGGGGCGCTGGCGGCGGCGGAGGTGATCCAGCATATCGGGGCCCGACCGCAGGTTTCGCTCCGGGAGCTGGCGGCCCAGAGCGGGCTGTGACCTCAGGCGTTGCGGGCTGGAGGGTTTGCCCGGATCTGACCTCTGCAGAGCCGGGAGACGGCCAGGAGACAGGGGGCATCCTGGTGGGCAGCAGGGGCCAGTGACGGGAAAAAAGTCGCCTCGCCGTGAGGTGTTGAGGGCCTGCCAGCCGGCCCGGGCCGTCAAGGGGGGACAGGCGAGGCCCGATTTTTCCGCACCGCGCCTGATTTTCCGGTTTGACAGCCCGGCAGGGGTTTGATTTCTCTCCCCCTTCGTCAAACTCGGGTCGTTCGATGCAAAAGCTCTTGAGGTGGGCCGGCAAGTGGTGGCTGGGGATGATTCCGCTGGCTGTCATGTGGGGGATCGCGGTTAACAGCGGCACCGACCCGGTCAGGACCGAACTCCTGGCCCGGGCCAGCGCCGCGCTCAAAGGCCTCCCGCTGGACAGTGCCGACCCCGCCAGCCCCTGTCACGACAGCCTGATCGCGGTCGATGGCCGTGACGCTGTCCTTTGCGCCAGGGCATTTTCCGAGGACGGACGGCGGGCGACGGTTGCCGCCGTGGCGGCTGTCGGAGGTGTGCGCAAGGTCATCGACGAAACCGCACTGGTTGCCGAGGAACGTCCTTTTGTCTGGTCCGTGGAGCGCAATGTGGTGCGGGTGAAGCTGTCGGGCAGCGCACCGCTTCCAGCGGTGCAGGCGGCTCTGGTGGAGACGGCGCATAAATATCTCGGCAAGGTTGACGTCGAAGACAGCATGAAATTCGCCCGCGGCGCGCCGCCGCACTTCGAAGCCGCAGCCACGCTGCTGGTGGAGCAGATCGCCCGGCTGCAGAGCGGCTCCATCCGGATCTCGGACGGCAGCGTCAGCCTGTCGGGCATGGCACGCGAGCTGGGCGATCGGGAAGCCGTCGCCGGGGCGCTCACGACCCTGCCGGAGGGGTTCACCGTCGCAGCCAACGACATCAAGGCCCCGCCTTATGTGTTCCAGGCCTATAAGGATCCGGTCGCAGGGACCGTGAGCCTGAACGGCTATGTTCCCGATGACAATGTCCATGCCCGGATCGCGACGGCAGCAGCGTTCAAATTCTTTGATGAGAAGGTGAATGATAATCTTAAACGCAGCGCCGGGGCGCCGGGCTCTTTCGGCAATGCTGTGGTGGCGGCGCTGGGCGCATTGTCACGGCTGTCGACCGGGACGCTGGAGATTTCCGACAACGAGGTTCAGCTGAAGGGCGCAGCGCTCTATGACAATGCTGCGGAGGACATTCGCGTCGGGCTGGGCCGGGAATTTCCGGAAGGCTGGCACTACAAAGCCGAGATCTGGCTCAAGCCGGTGCCGGCGCAGTATGTTGACGGCCCGGTGTGTCAGCAGCTGTTTTCGGATCTTGCGGCCAAGGGCCGGATCCGCTTCGAATATGCGGGCGCCGAGATCAACCGGGATTCGCTCGGGATGCTCGACCGTGTGGTGGAAACCGCGATGCGCTGTCCGAGCGTCAATGTCGATGTCATCGGTTATGATGACGGTGATGGCGATGCGTCGGCCAATCAGGCCCTGTCGCAGAAGCGGGCGCAGGCGGTGGTCGGTTTTCTGGTTGGCGCGGGCCTTGCCGAAAGCCGCTTTACCGCGCTTGCGGCCGCGCCGCCGGCACCTTCGAAGGAAGGCGAGGACAGGAAACCCGGTCGTCGTATCGAGTTTGTAGTCAGGTCACCGGCTCCTGCCGTCAAGGGCGATGTCAGCAACGAAGTCAACGTTCCCGCTCCCTGAAGATTTCGGGGGGCGTCAGGGGAATCTGCAAAACAGGGGAGGAAAGCCATGCTCTTTCTGCTGTCATTCCATTGGGGCTGGCTCACCGGCGCGGTTCTCCTGGGGCTGGCGATGGGGTGGATATCGGTGGTGCAGTACGACAGCCCGCTGTCGCGGCAGGTGGTGCGGGGCCTCGGCAGCGGCGCGCTGGTGGTGGTGGTGGCAGCCTGTGTGCTGGCCTTTGCCGAACTCCTTCCCGGACGCTTCGGCTACGGGCTCGATCTCGCTCTGGTGATGCTGGCCACCTATCTCGCCGGCTGCCTCATCGGGGCTCTGCTGCGCGATCGGGTGGTGTCGCGCACGAGTCCGGCCCCGGATCCCGGCCGGGTCGCTGGTGAGGGATCAAATCGTTAACCGGCACGGTCGCAGGATGACAGGGAGCGACGGCCTGTGGGCCTGCGTTCCATTGCCAATTCTGTACCGGGCGAGAGTATTTTGGTTCATTGTGACGGGTATCACCTGGCGACGAAACGCGCTACCACGGGCCTGGCAGGTCTGGCGGTCCGGGCAGGCCGCAGATCAGCCAGCCGGACTGGCGTTTTCGAGGTCCTGATGTTGGCAGCCCTCCGCAGGATGGTTGCGGTTCTGTGCCATAAGCAGATCCTGCACCGGCTCGCCGTCGTGATCAGCGTGACGGTGATCGCCTTTGCCTGCTTCGTGCTCTACCGCATGCTGCCCGGCATCCGATCCGAACGGGTGATCCTGGCCATCGAAAACACCACCCTGCCGCAGATTGCTCTGGCCGGCCTGTTCGTTGCCGCAGGCTATTTCACCCTGACTTTTTATGATCTGTTTGCCACCCGCGCGATCGGGCAGAGCCAGGTGCCCTATCGGGTCAATGCGCTCGCCGGTTTCACCAGCTATTCGATCGGCCATAATCTCGGCTTTTCCGCCTTCACCGGCGGAGCCGTGCGTTACCGGATCTATGCGGCAGCGGGCCTCAACGCCATCGACGTGGCCAAGATCTGCTTCCTCGCCGGCCTTACCTTCTGGCTCGGCAATGCTGCGGTGCTGGGGCTCGGCATCGCCTATCACCCGGAAGCCGCCGCTGCGATCGACCAGATGCCGGCATGGGTCAACCGGGTGCTGGCGCTGTTCATTCTCGCCGGTCTCTCCGCCTATGTGCTGTGGGTGTCGGCCAGTCCCCGGGTGGTGGGGTGGGGCGCCTGGACCGTGGTACTGCCAGGCGGCCTGCTGACGCTGCTCCAGATCGCCATCGGCATTATTGATCTCGGCTTCTGTGCGCTGGCGATGTATGTGCTGCTGCCGGCGGATGCCAATCTCGGCTTTGTCGTGGTCGCGGTCACCTTCGTCTCGGCCACGCTGCTCGGCTTTGCCAGCCATTCGCCCGGCGGGCTCGGTGTGTTCGATGCCGCGATGCTGTACGGACTGGAGCAGTTCGATCACGAGAACCTGCTGGCGGCGATCGCGCTCTATCGTGTGCTCTATTATCTCACGCCCTTTTTCATCTCCGTGATTGTGCTGACAATCCGGGAGTTCCTCAGCCGTGGCGGCGAGCCGGCGGACGATCCCGCCCGCCCGGATAACGGCGGCGCGCAATAATATTTCAAAACAGACTCTGAGGGCGGACACAGACTGCCGCTTTGCCGGCGGCAACTGAGGCTGGTCAGAAAGCCCGGCCGGAACTCAGCGCTCGCCGGATTTGGCGACGCTGCGGCGGCGTTCGCTGACCGGCTGATAGGCAACGCGGGAATGCTGGGCGCAATAGGGCAGTCCGCTGACCGATCGGGCGCCGCAGAAAAAGAAATCCGGGCTTGAGGGGTCGCCGATCGGCCAGTGGCAGGTCGCCTCGTTCAATTCCAGCAGGGTCATGCGGTGGTTGATAGGCGTGACATTGTCATGAACCACGGGCTGCGGCATCACCTCGATCGCAATCTCGACCTCGGGGGCGACCTCGAAATCCTCGGCCAGCGCCGTATTGCCCTGGGTTGCCGGTCGCGACCGCACCACCGGGGCGACATTGCGGGGTTTGCGCGGCGCACGCGGGGTGGTGGGTGCCGCGGTGGTCGAGGCCATCGACGGTGGCCGCATGCGGCTGGCGAGGCCGAGACGATGGACTTTGCCGATCACCGCATTGCGCGTGACATTGCCGATCTCGCCCGCGATCTGGCTTGCCGAAAGTCCGGAATCCCAGAGTGCCTTCAACTGCTCAACGCGATCGTCGGACCAGGTCAAAACTGTCATTTTAGCCTTCCTTCGCTCCGCGTCGGTGTCGAGCGGGGCAACGATGCAACCAAACCGGTGGATACGCTCCGAATCCCCCAAAGCTCGCCGACGTGACTGCACGCGGACGTTCACTCAAGATTACAAATGGCCCAGGGTGATCAGAGCCGCCGCACGAAATGTCGTATCTGATGAATTAAACGCTACAATATGGCGTGAGTCGCGCGCAAGAGTCCGCGGTGCAGCGTCCACATGTTCCTGATTCGCTTCGACTCCACGGAGCCTGAAAGGGGGCAAAACGGGGCATTTGGCGGCGAAAACCACCGAATTAATGTGGTCGGGGAGGTGGAAAACCCTTAAGGGGGCGCCGATTTCTATTCCCGTTCAGGATTTTTTTCGCCGCTGTGGCGGGGGATCCACAAGCCGTGGCGGCACCGGGCAGGCAGGCAGAAAGCCCCCTTGCGCCCTTCCAGCCATGCCGTCGGCCGCCGCCATGCGCGGATCCGGCCTGGCTGCCATTGACAGCGCAACCGCCAGGCATAGAATAGCCAGCGTGCCGCCTTGAAAAGGCGGCACTATTCGTTTTTCGGGCAACTGATGATTGCAGCCTGTGATGCTGTGCTGCAACCCTGCCCGAGGTAAAATTCAAGTGATCGCCATGACCGACAGCGCACCGACCCATCTTCTCCCCGTTTTTGCCCGTGCCGATATCGGTTTTCTGCGTGGTGAGGGCTGCTGGCTGATTGGAACCGATGGCAGGCGTTATCTCGATTTTTCCTCCGGCGTGGCCGTCAATGCTCTGGGCCATGCCCATCCGGCTCTGGTTGCGGCCCTCAAGGAGCAGGTCGAGCGGCTCTGGCACATGTCGAATCTGTTCCAGAGTCCGGACGGGGAGCGCCTGGCGGCGCGACTTTGTGCCCGCAGTTTTGCCGAGACGGTTTTTTTCTGCAATTCCGGTGCCGAAGCGGTGGAATGCGTGATCAAGATGGCGCGGCGCTATCACGCGGCCCGGGGCAGAGCGGAGCGTTACCGCCTGATCACCTTCGAAGGCGCCTTCCATGGCCGCACTCTGGGGACGCTGGCGGCGACCGGCTCGGCGAAATATCTTGAAGGCTTCGGTCCGCCGCTTGATGGTTTTGACCAGGTGGCGCATGGCGATCTGGATGCGGTGAAGAAGGCGATCACGGCTGAAACCGCTGCGATCCTGATCGAACCGGTGCAGGGGGAGGGTGGCGTGCGTCCGGCACCGCCGGCCTTCCTGCGTGGTCTGCGTGAACTCTGCGACGCCCATGGCCTGCTTCTGGCTCTGGATGAGGTCCAGACCGGCATGGGCCGCACCGGCGAGCTGTTTGCCTATCAGCGCTCAGGGATTGCTCCGGATGTGATGGCGCTGGCCAAGGGGCTCGGCGGCGGCTTTCCCATCGGTGCCTGTCTGGCCACAAAAGAGGCGGCCAGTGGCATGACACCAGGCTCGCATGGCTCGACCTTCGGCGGCAATCCGCTGGCTGTGGCCGCGGCCAATGCCGTTGTCGACGTCATGGAGAGCGACGGATTTTTCGCCCATGTCATGAAAATGTCGCTGTTGCTCAAGCAGAAACTGGCTGCGGTGTGCGACTCGCACCCGGGCG
Organism: Alphaproteobacteria bacterium; assembly: GCA_009781045.1. Classification (GTDB taxonomy): domain Bacteria; phylum Pseudomonadota; class Alphaproteobacteria; order Rhizobiales; family Xanthobacteraceae; genus Bradyrhizobium. The sequence goes on along the minus strand of WQYW01000048.1, from coordinate 9,727 downwards.
TGCTCGGTGTCGTGCGCGGTGAAGGGCTGCTGCTTGGCATCCGTGCGGTGGTGCCGGCGGGGGATCTGGTGGCGGCCCTGCGCAAGGAGGGGCTGCTCACGGTTGGAGCCGGCGACAATGTGGTGCGTTTCCTGCCCCCGCTGGTGGTGGGTGAGGGCGAGATCGAGGAGGCGGTGATCCGGCTTGATCGCGCCTGTGCCGCCATCCGTTCCAGTCAGCACGAGTCGGTCGTCCGATGACCCAGACCCCACGGCATTTTCTCGACATCAGCGAGCTTCCGCAGGCGGAACTCAGAAACATGCTCTCGGCCGCAGCGGCGATGAAGGCGCGGCTCAAGACCGGCGGCATCGAAACCCGGCCGCTGGCAGGCAAGACCCTGGCCATGATCTTCGAGCGGCCCTCGACCCGCACAAGGGTGTCCTTCGATGTCGGCATGCGCCAGCTCGGCGGCGAGTCGATCATGCTGACCGGGGCCGAGATGCAGCTCGGTCGCGGTGAGACCATCGCCGATACGGCGCGGGTGCTGTCACGCTATGTCGACGTGATCATGATCCGCATTCTCAGCCATGACGCCCTGCTCGAACTGGCGGCCCATGCCACCGTGCCGGTGATCAACGGACTGACGCGACGCTCCCATCCCTGCCAGGTCATGGCCGACCTGTTGACCTTCGAGGAGCGCTGCGGCCCGATCGCGGGCAAGACCGTGGCCTGGAGCGGCGACGACAACAACGTGCTGGCATCCTGGGTCCATGCCGCACAGCGTTTCGGATTCACCCTCAATGTTGCCACCCCGCCCGAACTGGCGCCGAAAAAGGCGCTGCGGGACTGGATCCGGGAAAACCAGGCGCCGGTGGTGCTCGGCAATGATCCGCAGGCCGCGGTGCAGGGCGCCCATTGCGTGGTCACCGACACCTGGGTGTCGATGGGCGACAAGGAAGGCGGGCGGCGGCAGAAAGCCCTGCAGCGCTTCCAGGTCAATGCCGAGCTGATGGCGAAGGCGCGGCCGGATGCGATGTTCATGCATTGCCTGCCGGCCCATCGCGGCGAGGAAGTGACCGGGGAGGTCATTGACGGGCCGCAATCGGTGGTGTTCGACGAGGCCGAAAACCGCCTCCATGCCCAGAAGGGCATTCTGGCCTGGTGTCTTGGAGACGAGGCCTGATCCGGAGGGCTTCGAGCGCCAGTTGCGCCGTCCAGTGGTGCCTTTCAGTCGTGCACTTCAGTTGCACCCTTTCCTGGCCGCAGCAGTTTGCGGAGGTGGAGCGTGAGTTCTTTGCAATCCCAGGCCGATGACCAGGCTGCGTCAAGCCGGGCACCGTCGATGGTTGCCGTCGACGATGTGGTCCAGCCCTTCCAGATCGAGGGGCTCGATGTCCGCGGCCGCATCGTGCGGCTTGGGGCGGCGCTTGATGACATCCTCCGCCCCCGCGACTATCCGCCCCCGGTTGCCCGGCTGTTGGGCGAGGCCGTGGTGCTGGCGAGCCTGCTGGGTTCCGCCCTGAAATTCGAGGGCCGCTTCATTCTGCAGGCCCAGACCGACGGGGCGGTATCCTTCCTGGTGGTGGACTATCGCACCCCTGGGCATTTGCGCGCCTATGCCCGCTATGACCAGGCAAAGATCGAGGCGGAGCCGAACGCCACGCCGGCGAGCCTGCTCGGCCGCGGCCATCTGGCCATGACCATTGATCCCGGTGCCGAAAAAAGCCGCTATCAGGGTATGGTGGCGCTGGAGGGCGAGGGGCTGGAACAGGCGGCGCATGAATATTTCCTGCGCTCGGAACAGATCCCGACAAGGGTGCGGCTGTCGGTCGGCGCGGAGTGGCGGGCAGGCGAGGGGCGATCGCGCTGGCGCGGCGGCGGCATGCTGCTGCAGTACCTGCCGGCGGCCTCACCGCAGGCGCAGAGCGCCGGGGGCACCGGCGCCGAGGATGCCTGGAACGAGGCGCGCTCCCTGATCAATACCGTGAGCGATGTCGAACTGCTTGATCCCGAACTTTCCGGGGAGCGGCTGCTGTTGCGCCTGTTTCATGAGCGCGGAGTGCGGGTGTTGGCCGAAAGCGCGGTCACAGCCCGTTGTTCGTGCTCACGTGAGGCGGTTTGCGCCATGCTGGCGGGCTTTTCACCATCCGACCGCGCCGACATGGTCAAAGACAGCGCGGTCGAGGTCAATTGCGAGTTCTGTGGCTCGAGCTACCGCTTCACGCCGCAGGAACTCGGATTGCCCGTCTGATCCGGTGCCTGTGCCGCGCTCAGCGCCAGGCGCTGAGCCTCCTGAGGGACAGGTTTTCCCGGCTTTATCCCGAGGCCTGCCCACAGGTTAACCAGCGCTTTTCGAAGGGTTTAAGGCGTATTTATCCAGAGGCTTTTCCCGGTTTTGTCCACCGCTTTAAAGGATGTTTTCAAAGGCTTTGCTGCGGCGTTTTCCCGGGCCTGTGCGGCATTTATCCACCCCGGTTTCCACAGGCGGAGTGCGGGCTTTGAGGGCTGCGCAGGGAGCTGTGGCAAGGTTTTCCGTGAGCCCGGGAAAGTGGAGGCGGGCTTGAGATCTGGCCGCCTCATGACAGGTGCCGGTTAAATCCGTAAGGCTGTCTTGCGCCGGCGTGCGATGGGCCACGGCCAGCATCGCAGCTTCCTGCCGCATTTCATCCGACAGTTGTGCCTTAAAGTGGCTGCCGATGCACTGCCGCCTTGTGGCCCCGTGCCGGTCTCCAGGGCATTGATGGGCCTGTATTGGACGGACAACGACAATTGCTGCGCCACCACAGGCACACGGGCATGGGCAGGGAGCCGGTTGTCGGTGTCTTCATCGCATCGCAGGAAGTCTTCCTGCACAGCCAGCCTGCAGCGCAGCAAAGCGTCACAGGCGGTTTTTCCCCCTGTTTTTGCCAAACTTCCGCACAGGCTGAGGGAGCCTTTATCCCGGGCGTTATCAGGCCGGTTTTCCCGGTATTTCTCCCGCATTTATCCCGGTTTTAATCACAGGGTTGTGAGCCGCCCGGGCGGCTTGTGCACAGGCGCTGCCGCCGTCCGAGGCAAGCCTGCCGCGCGGCTTCCCCTGCTGCCCCCCAAGGCATTGATGGTAAAGATCAGGATCGGGTTTATGCGACGCCCGGGATCCGCGATCTGCCTTCCCTGTTGTCCACAGTTTCTCCCCCCATTCGCGCCGGCTTTTCCACCGGGTGCCGGTGGTCGCAGATCCGTGCCCGGGTACTGGAAAAATCACAGGTGGCTTTTTGCGGTCACCGGCCGTAATCGTCTTTGCGGTCCGGTCCTTTCGGGTCAGATCTGGCGAACTCATCGCATGTGACGGGATCGCGATGCCTGCAACCAAATCAGGCCGCTTCATTGCCGCCCCGGTCAGAACCGCGGAGCGAAGCGTCAGCATCGGTGAGGCCGCACGCGTGCTTGGGGTCTCGATCACCACATTGCGGCGCTGGGAGGCGACAGGGAGACTGCAGGCCAGCCACACCACGGGCGGTCACCGTCGCTACGACCTGGCAAAACTGCGCCCCGAGATGTTTCGGGCCGAGGCCGAAGCCGCAGCCATTGCGCGTACAATTGCGCTGGCCAGCGTGGCCGGTGACAGCGACAGGCAGGATCTGGAACGGCAGAAGAAACTGCTGGCGCGCTATTGCGGGCGCCAGGGCTGGAGCTTTCGGCTCATCACAGATCCCGGCGGAACTCTGGCACTGCGTCGGAAGGCGCTGACGGGCCTGCTTGAGGCCCTTGCCTCAGGAGAGATCGACCGCCTCGTTATCACCGAAAAGGATCGCCTGCGGCGGCTGGGCGGCGAAGGCATGTTTGCCATCTGCGAAGCCGGCAGGGTGGAACTGGTGATGCTCAACCAGAGCGGGGATGGCGCCCCTGACGAGGGCATCACGGCGCCACCGGCGCAAAATCCGCGCGGAGATGTGCTGGAATTCATCGCCGCCTTCGCCGCGCGGATCGCTCCGGTCACGAAATAGTGGCCATAGGGATCCGTCCGGCATGAGCCGACCTTGCTGTCCTCGTGAGGTTTCACTCCGGGAGATGGGCTGCAATCGGATAGGTGCTGCGACAGGTGCTGACAGGCGCTGGTGGCCGGGGTGACCGGAGGAGGGCGCACAGCGACAACGGCTGCACGCCGGGGAGCCGATGGGGGCTGCGAGGCCTGCAGCCCCCGGCAGCCCTGAGTTCTGTTGTCGGGCGGCCTTCCTGCGCCAGTTTGATGCCGGAAGGCGATGGCCTGGAGCCGGCGGCAGGGTTGCGGGCAACCGTGCAGCCAGTAACGGCTGCCGCCGGATCACTGACCGTGGCGGGTCTTGAGTTTGTTGAGGCTCTGTTCCACGGCAGCGATTGCCGCCGCCTGCTGTTTTGCCGCGAAGGCCAGTGCGCAGCTCTCTACCGTGAACTGCATCTCGCCATAACGACCGGCGCAGTCTTTGAGGACGGCTTCGCGCTCGTCCGGATGATCCATATAGTAGTCGGTGGTCTTGCCCGGATCCGGCTCGGCACTGAAGCCGAGACCGGTGGAAAGACAGAGCAGGAGAGTGGCGGTGAGTGCGGTCTTCATGTCGGGTCTCCAGAGGTTTGGTGTGGGACGAGAGTGTCGTCCGCCCGGATCCGTGTCTTGTGCTGAGAGGTGAGGACCGGAACGGATGCCACCCTGAACGGGTGGGCTCCACGCTATCGCCTTGAGCCTTGATGTCATTCCCCTGGACAGGGGATTGCCGGGAGACGTTGGCGCATCACGGTGGAAGACGAATCGGGATATCTGACGCAGCCTCTGGAGCCGTCTCCGGAGTCTGTGCTGGAGCCTTGCGTCTTACGTTGCGCAGGAGAGTTTTCCAGGCGCGGCTCTGATCACGGAGGATCTGTGTTCACTGCGGCGGGCCTCAGCGTGTGGGAAGGCCATGTTCGACGGCAGCGAGCGCCTCGGCCTGCCGTCTGGCAGCAAAAGCAGGTCGCGCGACTTCCCGACCGTGAACGGCATATCGCCATAACGTGTCGCGCGGCAGTCCGCGCAGGACAGCTTCGCGCCCGTCCGGATGATCCATGGAGTCGTCGGCGGTATTGCCTGGATCCGCCTCGGAGCGGGCACCGGGTTTGGAGGAAAGACGGTTGCCACGAGAGTTTGGTCCCTCAATGTCGCCGGGTCGCCAACCAGCCGGCATGGACCCAGAAATCTGAATTCAAGCGTGACGGGCGGCGCGTCGGAGGATGGCTTGAGCGTATAGGCTGAGTTGACATCGCCGATGAGTTCGATTGTTTTTGATCGGACCGTCAGGACATAGCCGTTGGCGGTCCTTCGGAGATCCCGTTTGCCGTCCGACTGAAGATGGAAGAACGCGCCGCCAAGCTTCTGTTCCGATATCGCGTCGACGCATTCGCGGAAGAAGACGGTGCTGGTGCCGGCGAGGAGACCCTTGCCGGCCACGAGTCTGGCTTCCCAGAAGCCGGATTTCCGGATCGGCATGCCCCCGGACTGTAACGATATTGCGGAGAGGGTTGCATGGAGGGCAGCGCCCCCCAATAGAAGGAGGGCAGCGCCCCACACCAGAATGATTCGTTGCATGGACTGGCCTTCCTGGCCTGCCGGTGTTGCTGTTGTGAACGCACGCTGACGCCAAAGCGGATCGTCAACTGAAAATACGATTGTTTCTGGTGGAGGAAAGGCCGCCCACATGTTGCCTTCGGGCCCTTAAGGAATTTGATGAATCGAAAGTGACCTCGGAATTTCGAATTTCCGATTCCCTTGCCGGCAGAGCTGGCATAAGCCAGTCGGCATGTGTGAAGAAGTGACTGAACGAACTGAGATACTTTGCCTGTTTCTCAGCGAGCGGGGGCTGCGACTCTTTGCCTCAGGAGGGCCAGACTGGCTGCCATGGCAGGATTGCCGCGGTTGCGAGAGCGACGGGGATAGCGCCGGGCACGATACAGCGCGGGCTCAAGGGAGCGAGGAGCTTCGAAGCGACGAGACGATGCCACCCGAACGGATACGGAAGCTGGCGCAAAGCGCAAAGCCAGGGGTTGAAACCGATACGACCTTGATGGCGGATCTCTGCCCGCTCGTCGAACCCGAGACCCGGGGCGCCCCGGAGTCATCGCTATTTTGGGCCTCCCGCCATTGGCGGTCGCACCCCATGCACCGGAGTGCAACAATGGACCGCGCCTGCGCCATCTGTCGGGGCCGCTGGTGAGGGCGAGGGGCGGCTGGGAAGGCGTTTTGCGGTCGCCGGCAAAGTCTCTGAGGCCGGCGATACCGCCTCCCGGCTCGGGTTGCTCTGAGGGTCAATCAGGGTCGCGTTGATGATCAAGACGCGCGGATCAAAACCGATAGAGTCCATCTATCCTCCATCGCAGGGCGTCGGTGGCCCGTCCGGACCCGACGGGCGGGCTCATTCAACCGTGCCTTGAGAAGCCATTGATCAAAGTTGAATGATGACGACAAATCCAATCAAACGAGTCTGCGTTGCTGGTGCCGGTGCGATCGGCAGTCTGTTTGCCGGTCACTTCGATAGCGTGGCGGTGTCGACGGTGCTGACCCGGCGCCAGGAGCATGCCGATCAGCTCAACCGGCTTGGTCTCAGGGTCAGCGGCAAGTCCGAGCGCCAGGCGCGCGTGATTGCCTCGACCAATCCCGCCGATCTCGGCGACGTGGACCTCGTCATCATCGCCACCAAGGCGAGCGCGGTGGAAGAGACTGCAAAAAGCATGAAGGGCCACTTCCCCAATGCGCTGGTGATGACGGTGCAGAACGGGCTTGGCTGTGAGGAGGTTGTCGCCCGATATGGCGACTGGCCGATCCTGTCTTCCGTTACCTTCATGAGCGGCAATCGCCATTCCGATGTTCATGTCGAATATGAACTGGATACGGCGACCTGGATCGGACCATGGGCAAAACGGCATGCCAGCTATGCGCAGGCGCAAGCTGTCGCGGCCCTGATTGAGGCCGCCGGGCTCAAGGCGGAAGCCTTTCCCGACCTTCTGCCGGCGCAGTGGTCGAAACTGATTTTCAATGCCACCATCAACAGCATCTCGGCGATCTCCGACCTGCCGCATGTCAGGTCCTTCGCGCAAACGGGCGCGTTTGGCGATCTGGGCCATCTGGTCCGTGCCATGATGGATGAGGGCAAGCGTGTTGCCGAAGGCCTTGGCATAAAGCTGTTTGAGGACCCCTGGGAAATGAACGTCAAGGCGGTCGATCACGGCCAGACCGGAGATGACGACTATGCCCACGCTCCCTCCATGCTTGAGGATGTGCGGGCGCGGCGTCTGACCGAAGTGGACTGGATCAATGGCGCCATCGTGCGTGGAGCGGCTGAAATCGGCCTGCCGGTGCCGATCAATGACACGCTGTTTCGGCTGGTGAAGGCACGCGAATCGAGCTGGCGCCTCAACCGGGGCAGCGGTCACGGCAGCGCGGCGGCCTCGCAGTCGAAGCCGTGAGCGCGAAGGGCGCAATAAGAGAGACGGTCGAAACCCCTGAAACGCAGACACAGCCCTGAAATGAGCTGGCGGGAGTGATACGATGAAAATATGCATTGTCGGATGCGGCGCGATCGGCAGCCTGTTTGCGGCCCATCTGGCGCGGCTGGAGGATGTCGAGGTCTGGGCCTATGACCCCAACCAGGCCCATGTCGATGCCATCAACGCCAACGGCCTGCGCCTCACCGGGATGTCCGACCTCGTCGGGCCGGTGAAAGCGCGGAGCAATGCAGCCGAGATTCCGCCCTGCGACTTCGGTATCGTCGCCGCCAAGACCCTGCATACGCGGAGCGCGATTGAAGCGACCGCGCATATTTTTGCCAATGGTGCAGTGGCCTCGGTGCAGAACGGTGTCGGCAACGAGGAGATCCTTGCCGAATATGTCGGTCGGGTCATTCTCGGCACCACCTTTCCGGCCGGCCATATGACGGCGCCCGGGGTGGTCAACCAGGATACCGGCGGCAAGACCTGGATCGGCCCGTTTGCGGGAAAACCGGCCACCATGGCGGAGGTCGAGCGTCTCAGTGAGGCCATCAACCGCTCCGGCATGATCTGTGTTCCCATGGAGGATGCCCGGGGTGCGCTGTGGACCAAGCTGATCTTCAACTCCGCCTCCAACGCCGTCGGTGCGCTGACCCGGCTGCCCCATGGCATTGCCTGTGAACAGGCCTGGCCGCTGATGCAGGCGCTGGCCAAGGAAGGCATGGCGGTGGCCGATCGGCTCGGCGTGGTGCTCGACGGTGACCCGGTGGCGCTGCTGGAATACGGCAGAAAGGTCGCCTACCGCCACAAGCCGAGCATGCTGCAGGACGTTCTGGCGCGGCGCCTGACCGAGGTCGACGCCCTCAACGGCGGCATCGCCCGGATCGGCCGCGAGATCGGCGTCCCCACCCCGCTCAACGAAGCATTGGCCGAGACCATCAAGGGTCTTGAGCATTCCTGGACTCTGGAGGACTAAGCCCGTGAACGCCCATATCAATCCTTTCGCCCCCAGCCCGGCGGAAATCGCGCGCCGCTATCACAATGTCCGTCAGGCCATGGCGCAGTCCGGCCTCGACTATCTCATCGTCTCGGGCAGCGAATATACCGGCTTCGAAGGCGCCGTGCGTTATATGTGCGGGTTCCATATCCTGCATCGCTACGCCTATGTCATCGTGCCCCTCAACGGTGAGCCGGTGGCGGTGTTTCCGCGGGAGGCCACCTGGGTCGGTGATCACAGTGCCTGTTTCGTCGCCAATCGCGAATTCCCGGCCCATTGCGGCGAATGGATGGCCGGCTATCTCAGGGACAAGGGTGCTGCGAAGGTCGGCGTCTATGGCCTCGAATACGTCATGACGGTGCGCGATTATGCCGCATTGCGCAAGAGCGGCATCGAACTGATCGACTTCGACACGAAATTCGATTACGCGCGGGCGCAGAAGAGCGAGGAAGAACTGCTCTCGGTGCGCCATTCGATGGCGATCAACAAGGCGGGCGTGCTCGCGGTGCTCAGAGCCTATCGCGAGGGAAAGAGCGAAGCCGAACTGATGGGCGTGGCCGAGGAGCTGTTCGCAGCCGCCGGAACCGCGCGCAAGACCATGGACATGATCTGCACCGGGCCGGACGGCTCGCTCAAGCCCCAGATGGTGTTTCCGACCGGGCGCAAGGTGCAGGACAGTGACGCCCTGGTCTACGGGCTGGAGATCGCCGGCGAAGGCGGCCACTGGGTCGAGTTCTCGCGTGTGCTGGCGCCGCGGGGGGTGGATGCTGTGACGGCGGAGATGTTCACCGCCTACCAGGAATTCCACGAACTGGTGAAGACCCATATGAAGGCCGGGACCACCGCCCAGGACGTGCACCGCCTCTGCTCGAAGCCTTTCGAGGAGCGCGGCTACCGGCTCGGGCATGTTTCGGGACATTCGATCGGCATGACCATGATCGAGATGCCGCGGATCGGTGAGGGCTTCGACTTCGTTCTCCCTGAGAACATGGTGTGCTCGATGCATCCGCATATCATGACGGAGGACCGTACCCATTCGCTCTATTTCCAGGAAACCTATCGCGTCGGTCGCGACGGCGGCGAGCCCATGTCGGGGGTGCCGATCCGGATCTACCAGGGCGGCGAAGAGGTGTTCTGAGAGGAGATCCCGGTCTTTCGGCAAAAGATACCATGGGGAATGAAGGCCGCCGCCGGTTGCCAGGATTTCCTGAGGTTCTCGAATGGAGGCACGATACACACAGCAGGGTGCCATTCATGTTGATCTTGCAGCGATTTTTGTCT
>WQYW01000047.1 GCA_009781045.1 Alphaproteobacteria bacterium | reverse complement strand
TTCCAGAATCCAGATTCTGCGTATCCTTCAAACGTTAAAGCAACATGCACAGAATCCGAGCCCACCTAATCTCCGATTGGCACTGGGTCCTTACACGCTCCTGGTCCGTGCGCTTCATCGCGCTGGCAGCTATCCTCTCCGGCGCCGAAGCCATCGTACCGCTCTTGAGCGACCGTATCGCCCCAGGCATCTTCGCCCTCCTATCCTTCCTGGTCACAGCAGCGGCGCTTGTCGCTCGCCTGGTGGCCCAAAAGCACGTTAGGGACTAAATGCCCGCTATCAACACTAAATCCAAGGCCGTAGGCATCGCTGGCGTTATCCTGCTCGCTGTGCCTCTGGTCTCCCTCTGGGAGGGCCTGTGGCTGACTGCTAAGCCTGACACGCTGGCTTACGGTCTCCCGACTGTATGCTATGGCGAAACCGAAGGCGTCAAGGTTGGCGACCGCTACACCAAAGAGCAATGCCAGGCTATGCTGGCGAACAAGCTCCCCAGGTACCTGTCGGAAATCAATCGTTGCATCCAGGTGCCGGTCTCGGACCGCACCAGGGCCGCATACCTCTCGTTCGCCTATAACGTCGGCTCGGGGGGCTTCTGCAAGTCCAGAGCGCTCAAGCTCCTCAACGCAGGCCAGGATAGGGCCTCGTGCGAAGCCCTCCGTGCCTGGAACAAGGCAGGCGGGCGGTATCGCCAGGGTCTCGCCAACCGGCGGGCAAGCGAAATCAAGATGTGCCTTGCCGGCCTGAGTGAGCCTAAGAAATGATGTGGCTCTGGTCCTACGTCAGTGCCAACCTGGCCCTGATCCTGGTCGTGATACTGGTCGTCGTTGCCTTGGGAGCCCTGGCGTGGTTCGTCCGGAACTGGAAGGTCGCAGTCGCGGCCCTCGCGGTCCTGGCCATGGCCTTCGCCTATCAGCAAATCGACAGGAACGCCTATCAGCGCCGCGTTGCCGAAGAGGCTGCGCTCAAGGTCGGACTGATGCAGAAGCGGCTTGAAGCCCTCAACAGCCTCACTGAGGCTTACAACGCCAGATACGAAGCCGATCAGGCCGAACTGGACAAACTCAAGAGACTCGCAAGTGAAACTCCAAACGACAATCGTCCTTGCCTTGGCATCGATGCTGCTCGCAGGGTGCGTGACATCCGGTAAGGTCACCATCTCGACCCAGCTTCCGCCGGTGCCGGCCGAACTCCGGGCATGCTTCAAAGGCGTCGTGAAGATCAAGGACGCCCCTTTGACAGTGGGTGAGGTCGAGGCCCTGTGGAAGAATGACCGCGTCAGGGCCGTGGCGACGGATCGCTGCGGCAAGCGCCTAGCTGCGTGGTATGACACCCTCCGGAGGACCTACCAGTGACCCAGGAAGCGTCCACGGACGTGGTGGCCGGTATCGGCCTGTGCTCCCCTTGGTGGCTACCGTCCGTGCACGGTATCTCAGCAGGCTTCGCGGAGCTTCTGCCTATCGTTTCCGTGCTGTGGATTGCGTGGCAGTTCATGCGGAAGCAGTAACCAAAATGAACCGATAAAGATTCCCATTGGGTTTCCTTATCGGTTCTTTTTGGCTTAGGTCATGTCTGCATATAGACTGACAGAGACTTCGTGTCGCTGCGTTCGAAGCCGTCGGGCTTTTCTAACCTTCACACCAACTTCCACACGTATCGTCACTGTAAGTTACCTTACGGCACTTAAGACAATAACCTGTTCCAACTTCTATTCTACCATCGGTCCAATTTGCGCACGAATGACACACTCTTACCAGCGCACCAGTCCGGTTCTGGTAGAACATTCCAACCTCTGGCTTCACGGCCTTCTGGGTCCCTTCGCTGGTCTATTCGGTGCCTCGACCGCCTGCTTCGCGTCACCGCACACGAAACCGACGTAACGCCAAGCGTTCGCCAGGATGTTGGGGTCGCCAGGGGTGCCGATGGCGAGCTTGAGGCACTCCAGGCGGATTTGTTGGTCGTTCATCAGTTAAGCTCCCGGACATGCTCAATCTGAATCGTGCCTCCAGTCGCCATGTTCCGGCGACAGGCAACCTTGACGGCCTCCGCCGCCGTGGCACCCATTTCCATGGCTCCAATAGCCAGGTCCGCGCCGGAGCCCCAGGCCGCGAAGCCGGTATAGGGGTACGTCCGGAAGTTTTCGCCATCTCCGTGGTAGACGCTGATCCCGCTATCCTCCACATGGATCGCTGTGAATTCCTCGCCCTTCGGCGGAGGCTCCCAAGCGCCGCCGTCAGCGATATTGTCGAGCCACTCGATCAGTGCCGCCTCGTGGGTGTCATCTCCGCACAAAGCGAAGAGTGAGCCATCGGCCAACCTGGTGATCTTCCGGCACGCCTCGCCGACAATGAGGTCTCCGAGCGTTACCCGACCATCGGCAGCTAGGACATTGTCGCGGTATGCGATAGTGGTCATTACAGTCCCTTCTCCAGGATATCCCGCGCGACGTATTCGACGTTCTTGCGGAGGTCATTGAGCGACCCACGGTTCCACAGTGTGATGTCGAACGGCGCATAGTCAAGCAGTCCCTCTGACCCGTTTGCTTCGCTCGCAGGCTCGCCCTCTCGGACGATCCGAATGCACATTCCGCCGTTGCGCTTGATCATATCGTATTCGTTCGGGAAGCGCATGTCGTCGAAGACAACCAGCTCCGGAGCGGCCTGCGCACGCTTCTCAGCCAGCATGACCCACACGTCCTCATGAAGTGCCGTCCTGCCGAACTGGCCAAAACGCTGGAGCATCCAACGGAGAGTGACACCCAGTTCTGGAATGATGGCATTGTCCTTGCGCTCATTGCCGAGCCAGGTCAGCGTTTCCTGGTAGCTGCCAATGAACGGTGTGGCGATGCCGATAACTGCATCCCTGAACGGGTCCGCGAATGACATGGTCTTCGCGAAGAGATGGCTCGTCAGCAACCCTGCTACGGTGCTCTTACCGGACCGCATGGAGCTAGAGTAGAGACCGATCATGGGCTTCTTCATCGGACCGCAATCTCCGCCTCGCGCACCTCATAGTGCATGTACATTCCTTTCTTCTTCTGCTTGCGCAGCTCGCCATGCGCAGCGCTATACGAGACATAGAGTGCCGGTAGGGCAGCCTGGTAAGCCGATTTCAGTTCGTCCGTCGCTGGATTGAAGATGCAATACCGAATGAAGCGGCAGGCAGGCTCCGCCATCAGGCACCCACCAGTCGCAGGATGTTAGCGTTAGTGACGAGCGCCTCTGCTTCGGGGGGCCAACGGAGTTCCCAGTCATGGTACTTCTGGCGCAGGCGGTCGAAGCGGTTAAGTGAGCGCTTAACTCCCTCAACGCAATCCGCGCGCGTCAGCGTGAAACACCGATCTGCCTTGTCGCGCCGGTAGGCATCAGTCATGTGAATCCCGTTACGGTCGAAGCCAATCTGGCAGATACCGAAATCCACGCGCCCAATGATCTTCTCCTGGTTGAACCATGGCATCAGCCTGATCAGGTTTAGGTCAGGGAGGCCATGTTCACTGCGGTAGACGGAAGTAGCATCCACTTCGGCAGCCGCGCCAGTCATGTAGGTGCCACCGCACTGGTTGTGGAACTGATAGCCAATCTTTGCCAGGCCGTCGTCGAGGTAGCAGACTGGGTATCCTTCCTCGACGTAGAAAACGTCGATGTCCTTAACCTCTCGGTCATTGTCGAGGTCCCTCAGGGCACCTCCAGCAAGGATTGCCGAGGGCAGCACGCCCCAGAGCCGATGCATGGTGTCCAGCCAGGGCTGGGGTAACGTCAGGTCGGTGGGGTCCACAGAATTGGTTCCTTCGTTTTGGAGTTCCAGTCCTCGCTGCGGAGGATACGGGCGAGCCTTGCCTGTTTGAGTGCATCGGCCTCAGTGAGACCTGCGTGAAGGTAGGCAGCCTGGACGGCAGCCCACATCTCTTTGATGGTTCCCTTAGCTGGCAGGATTGCCTGCGCCTTCTTAGGCCCCGTACCGGGCAGCCCGGGATAGCCATCGGCTGTATCACCCACCAGGGTCTGGTAGCAGAACCACCAGTCAGCCTCGTGGGCCTCGATCTTGCGGACCTGCTTGCCATCCCAAAGCGTGCAGGGGATGGTCTTCATGTCCTTGTCGGCCGAACAAATGATCGAATTCTTGTGCCTGGACCCGAAGATGCCGAGCAGGTCATCGGCCTCCAGGCCATCGTGCTCGACGTAGGACCAGGTCTCTTTCGCGCGCTCCAAAACGGCCGTATAGCCCAGTGGTTTCCTGGTGCCCCTTCGGTTTGCCTTGTAGTCCGGGTCAACCCCATAGCGGAAGTTGCGCCCCTTCGAGAGGCACAAGAGCACGTCGTCACTGTCAAACTTGTCGCACAGGCGGATCACCGCGCGTTCAACGCCGGCAAAGGCCTCCCCCGCATCAGCCACCAGGGTGCGCGTGTTCTCGTCAGTCTCGTCGCCTGTGACGGATGACCATGCGATATCCCGCTCCACTGCGGCACACTGACGATAGATGATCAGGTCCGCGTCGAGCAGGAGCTTGGGATTTTTCAGAGTTCTGTTTCCTTCAACAGCGCCTTAGCGAAGTCTCGCGTCTGTTCCTTCGTGAGCCCAACTACTGAGCCGCCGGAGGTAACGAGCGCAGAGAACGATTCGTCGTCGCGAGTGCTCGTGAATGCGCATACCGTCAGGCGCCCGACTTCGCCATCGCAGTCGGCTACGTGCAAAATGCGGTAGCGTCCTTTGTTCTCAAAGTTCAATTGACCTCGCTTTCATTGATGTATCTCAGACCTGCATGCGTGACGAGCCAAGTGCGCCCGTAAACGTCAATACCGACCCGGGTTGTGATTAAGCCCTTGCAAGCCGCCAGTGCCACATGGGCCATGTGCGCCCTGGCAAAGTTGCTGCTGAGCGTGAAAGGCTCCCGCCAAGCGCGCCGAAGCACCTTGACGAGAATTTGATCGTCAGTGGCAGTCGAGCCAATTGAGCCCGATCTTGTACTCACTCGCGAGCGGCACGCGGAAACCGAGCTTCTCCCCGGCTTGCTTCGCGCACTCGACAAGCGTTTTTCCGACTTCTTCTGCAATGCTGCTCCTACAGGCAATTTGCTGTTCGTCGTGCACCCAGAGCATGGTCACGAAGTCCTTGCCCCAAACGTACCCCTTGGACTCAAGAGCGTCCACGCTGTCACAGAGCCACTGCTTGCACAGGATGGCTTCAATGGAGCTACAGGCGAAGTTGAGTGCTGAGTGGTCTGAGCGGCATGGCACCAGGCGACCGTCGAGGCCTGGCAAGTGGTTCTTGTAGGTCGCCAGGCATTTCTTGAGCTTGGCATGGAGCCCCTCAAGCTTTAGCTTCTCGTCAAAGCTTTTGCGGACCTGCTTGCCCACGTCGCTGTCAGTCCGGACTTTGCCGTTCTTCTTCTTAAAGAAACGGTCGAACAGGTAGCCCCACTCCGGGTTCTTGGCCTTGGCTGTGGTCAGGCAGTCCCGGACTACCCTGCCACTCTTCGGAGGGAAGCACCCGAACAGGTAGCTGTAACCGAACGTCTTTGCGCCCTTCTCACGCAGGATGTTGTGCAGCTCGGAATGCTTGTCCCGTGGCTCGTCAGGTTCAACCAGACCCATAGCCTGCGCGTGAGCCCAGTGCACGTCACCGGAGGTCACAATCTGACTGTACGCGCCGTCGTCGAGAGGATGCAGAAGGTGCGCCAGGGCGCGCAATTGCAGCCCGGACATGTCGGCTCCGACCTGGACAATCGGCTCATCAGGGCCTCCCCATCCAGCCTGGAGCGTCGTGAGGCCGTTCGGCCCGAACAATGCCCTGCATTCAGCCCCGTAGGGAGACTTGCTGGCAGGGACCTGCCCCATGTTGGGCGAGAAATGCGACGCCCGGCTGTGGACCGTGCCCAAGGTGTCAATGGCGCCGTGCATCTTTCCGTCGTCACCGACCTTTTTAAGCCAGGCATTGTCACCATCCGCAATCTGCCCCAGGCGCTTCTCCAGCAACAGGTATTCAGCCAGCTTCGCGGCCTGGGGGAAGTCCTCAGCCAGGCTTTCTAGCACGTCATCATCCACCTTGGCCTCTCCGGCCTCGGTGAACGCTGTCGGCTGCCAGCCCAGTTCCTTGAGCTTCCGGATGATGTGCCGGCGCGAACTGGGGTTGAAATCCACGCGCTCAATCTTCGTCGCGGCGTACCCAACGAAGGTCTTCTTCCCGGTCGGGACTTTCTCGCCAGTGAAGGGGTCCTTGACCATCTCAGGCTCATAGTCGCCCCAATAGCCTGCCTTGGCGTCCGGGCGCTTGGGTGTCCAGGTCTGAGCATACCCGGCCTTGTCGAGGCCCTTCTTCACTGGCTCGTACCAGAAGCCAAACTCCTCGATCAGGGCCTGTGAGATGCCTTCCTGCTTGCCCAACAGCTCCACATGGAGCCTTTGAGCCGCCTCAGCATCGAACCAGCACCCGGCGCGCTCCATGCGTCTACATAGCCTCGCAATGCGGTGCTCCAGCTCGATGGCCCTCTGGCTGTACTTGTCGGGCTTGAGGTCGTCCCATAGCGCAGCCTGGGTCGCCACGTCGCCAACGCAGCGCTCCTGCATCTGCTTCGTCCAGAAGTCCCAAACCTCAATGTCAGCGTGGAGCTTCTGGATACCCAGGCGGTACCCCCAGGCCTCAATAGAGTGCTTGCCGTGCAATTTGGAGGGCAACCGACCGGCCTGCACCAGCTCGTGGTCGTGGTCCTTCTGGCCTGGCTTTATCAGCTTGGCGATGATGTAGGAATCAACCTGCTTTTCTGGCGGCACCACGAACCCGTGGACCTTCTCCAGCGCCGGGAAGTCGAACCCCAGGCCGAAGTGAGCCACGAGCTTGTCGGCTTTACTGAGCGTTTCGAGGGCCTGAGGGATTTCCTTCGGCCCCCACTCGAACTGCTCATGGGTGTCCACATCCATGGCAGCGATGCAATGAACCTTGGAGACCGTATCCAGCAGGCCGTTGCACTCAATATCGAAGTGAAGGCGCATGCCTCCTCCTACAATGTGATTGGTAGTGGCGTGTTAAGCCATCCTGTGTTTCGGTTATAGATCAGCGTGTCAGCCATGCCGGTGTCGCCGGTTTCGCGACACTTGAGGACACGTATGATACTTTGATCCCTCGTATCACCCTCAGCCTGCTGGTCTCGCTCCAGCGCGATGACGTTGAACGACAACTGCTCAAGAGCAGCAGAACCGCGCAGGTCATTCAGGCTGATCTTGCCGCCCTCATTGAATGACTTGTCCGTTCGCTTGAGATGAACGATAGCGATGATGCCAACGTCCACCTCCTGCACGAACGATGAGAGCTTCGTCATCAGGATATCGATATCCTTACGCTCGCCCTCGCTTGAGCTTTCCATGCCCGACGTGACAATGCTGATGTGGTCCAGGATGATGAAGTCACATTTCTGGACCGTCGCCATATACCGGAGCTTGGCGAACAGGTTGGCTTGCTCCAGAGACCCGAAGTGGTTGTAGAAGCACATGTGGTCGATAACGGCAGCCTTTGCCTCTGCGAATTGCTCACGGGTCAGCAGGCTGCGGTCGGCACGGAGCTTCGACAGTGGCACGGAGTGGTGTAGGGCCACATAGGCTTTAGCGGTCTTGCGGTATTGCTCCTCCAGGAACACGTTGCCAATCTTGAGGCCGTGTGACTGCTGGAGCATGTAGGCAAGCTGGCGTGCCCAAGTTGACTTGCCGATGCCGGACCCGGCGGTGATCAGCGTCAGCTCATTCTTCCGGAGACCCATGAGCATCTCTTGCAGCTCCGGGGTGCCTACCAGCTCGTATCCTGGCGACTGCTCTTGCTGGAGGTCATCGACGGTGATTTCAGAGCCGTCAATGATCCCATCGGGACGCCAGGGAGGTGCATTCGCCGCCTTCCAGAACGCATCAACCAGGGCAGCAGAGCCATCGTGGACAAGGATTTCGTTGGCGTCCTTGCGAGGCAGGACCGCAATATGCACCCGTCCCATTGGGAGGACGGCCGCAGCCTGTTCGGCCGCCTTGCGTCCCGGCTCGTCCTGGTCGAACATAAGAACGATCTTTTTGAACCTGGACAGCCATTCGTAATGCAACTGGCAGCTATAGGCTGCATCCCCTGCGCCGTTTGGGAGCGAGACAACAGCGTACTTGTGCCGGAAAGCCTGAGAGACTGACATGGCGTCGATCTCGCCCTCGGTGATCACCACGCTGAGGTCGCCACCAGCCCGCCACATGCCATAGAGCGGCATGTCCTTCGATCCGTTGACGCATGAGAACTTCTTCCCGGCTCTACGGACCTTCTGAGCCACCAGTTCGCCTTTGGTGTCCCGGTAGTTGGCAATCTGGCACCCACGCTCGTGGTTCACCTGGTAACCCCATGCCTCGCAGGTCTCCCTGGTGAGCTTACGGTTCTCCAGGGCTGCATAGACTCCGTGGATGAAGTCTGATCCGTCTTTCACAGTTTTCTCCATCTCAACCGGGTTACCATCGCCTGGTTTCCATTCAAGGCACCCGAAGCAGTAGGAGCTACCGTCCGCCCGTCTGGACAGATTATCGCGACTACCGCAGCCGGGGCAGGGTTCGTGACGAACGTGAGGGCTACGTTCGCGGAGCTTTTTCAAGCGAATAGCTCGGATAGCGCCCACCTTCCTCATCGGTCTTCATCGTGGTAACGACGTTGAAGCCAGCGGTTCGGAGGTCGTGGACCTGCTGAGCCAGAGCCATGGAGCCATAGGTGGACCAGAACACCAGAGGCGTAAGGCTGCCTCGTGTGCGGAGGTAGTGCAGGGTTTTCTTCGTGAGGGGCTTGAGGGTCGCCTCACGCACCGTAGCGGTCACTGCGTTCATCAGTTGTAGTCCTCTTGATTGGTGCCAGGAAGTTCCCACTCGCAAGCGGACGCTTCGTTTCCGTCATTAATCCAGTAGAGCACCACGCACACCATCGGCTCCCGGAAGTGAGCGGTGATGCCGAATGGTTCACGAGTTCTCATAACAATAGTCACCCCACTGTTCGGCCATCGCCTGTGCTATGCCAGGGAAGAACCGAGACCGTTCTTTCCAACGGTTTGGGCTCGGTGGCATGCGGTGAACCCTATGCTCACGCCCCTCAACAATCTGCGTTGGCTGTAATGGAGGTAGGTTCTTGAGCCATAGACACGTTCTCTTGGTTTCGCCGTGTCCGAACTGCCATGGCTGGATGCTCTGTGCTGGGGGCGCATAGTCGCGGATGCGCTGCTTTGCATACTTGTGCATCACAGGGTTCTCCACCGCAATCCGTTCTATCGGCGCATTCCAACAATCCGAGAACAGGGAGGCGCCTTGCTCAAGCTCTTCCCACATCTGCTGCATTGACTTACCTGGAGGTGGGCAATGGAGCCAACGCACGCCGCTGTTAGTTAAACGTGTGCAAGGGGGGTGGGCAACGATTAGCATGTCCCATCCATCGGACAGCACGTTGCGAACGTCATCCTGAATGTGCTTGTTGCTTCGATCTTCGGCCGGAAGTAGGTCACACGACCATGCATCGTGCCCACGGCTGGCGAAGGCCCGGCGAACTATTCCTGAGAATTCGCACGCTACCAGCAGGCGCACTTACCGCCCTCCTCTCAGTGCGGGAATGATACCGGAAACCGCCAGCGCCATAGCATCGAGACGTTTCAGAGCGTCTTTGTAGCCCGTGCCATTAATAAGTACTTCCGAGCCGTTCTTGAGCACGAACGGGAACGCGCGCATGTGCTTCCGGATGTGGGGTCGCACGGCTTCAATATCATGCTTCGCAGGCCTATCGACGCCGAACAGGCTTGTGGTCTTCTCCACGCTGGCGGTTGCCATCTCTTACCTCTTGGTGATCTTTTTCAACTCTTTGATCCATGAGGCTGGCACGACCCCTCGATCCGCCCAAGTGAAGCCGTGCTTATCGGCCCAGTTGGCGTAGGTGGTCTTGCTACCCTTATAGATCGGCTTCTTCGCATCCTGAAAGACAATGCGAATGTCGTGGTCAGGATGTTGCTCTTGCAGAAGAATGAGCTTCTGCCGCTCTTGAGCGCCGGTGCTATCGGACCTAAAGCCGCCGAAGCGGCCCTTGGCCTCGATCAGTATCTTCGTGTTGCGGATCGTGAAGTCGGGCAGGTACTTCGCCTCTCTCGGAGGGATGGTGTAGCGCACCCACTGGCTCTCATAGTCGTATGGGACGCCAGCGTCTTCAAGCTGGTCCGCAACCTTTTGCTCCAATCGGGAGCGGTACCGAGCCTCAACGAGGACCGGCCGCTTCGCCATCAGAGGGTCAGCGCGCTGGTGTCGCCTTCCTCAGCGGAGTCATCCGACTCCCCGGCGGTATCGAAGCTGGTGGGCTCGTATTCGGCGCCGTCGAAGCCATCCTCTGCTGCTCCGAAGACGTTGGAGGCGTCAAAGCCCTCTGCGAGCCTGATCACGCGCACAGCGTCCGGCCACAGCGAGACACCCCGCTTCGCACCCTTCTCCCAGGCGGCGATGACACCGGCGATGCGGATAAGCGACCCGCCACGGATCGTTGCTCCAGCGGGCAACGGCTTGCCCTTGCTATCCATCAGCAACGGCTTCTTTTTCGGCGACTTGAACGTGAAAGCGATTGAGCCGTCCTGGGTCTCTTTCCAGGGGGCGTGGACGGACTTCTTCCCCGCGAAGTTGGCTTCGATCACCTTCATGATTTCGGCCTGGAAGCGCTCCGTATAGTTTTCGTCCGCAGTCGCCTCGGTTTTATACTTGCCATCGGCATACTCGCCCTTGGTGTCCGGCTCAGAGAGCTTCGGGTAACGGGCAGTCATGACCTCGGTGACGAACGGGATGTATTTGGCCTGCTTATCAGCCATTGTGCTACAATTCCTTGACTTGGTAGAGTTTGTTGCGTCGATTTAGTAAGGAGATGGAGGCAGCTTAGGGCTGCCGCCACCAGAAGGCTGCGTTCTGGAACGCCTCGGTGATCACTCTCAGCAGCTCTCGTGGCATGCAAATAATGATCACCAGCTTCCTCAGGGGCTGAGGATAATCAGAGACGTGCTTAGTCACTCAGACGTACCGATGAGACCGTGCTGCGTGCCTCGTGCCTGGAGATGATCTTGAGTACGATCATGGTCTCTGGCACGTCGAGGCCAAAGCACGCTGCGGCTGCCGCTTCGGCTTCGGTGTCGAAGTCATCGCCTGTGAGCGTATAGTTCTCTCCATCCTCCCATGCCGTGAGGTACTTCGTCTTGCCGCCGTGCAGCGTCACTGTGCCGAAGAAGTCGTCCGAATAGAGGTGATAGGTCCGAAGGCCCTCACTATGGAGACCATCGTTGAAGCGCTCGTCAAAGGTGATAGTCAACCTGTCACAATAGTTGAGTTCTTCGAATTCTTTGACTACGCCAGCCTGATTCTCGATTGTGAAGTCCTGCTTTCCGTTGACAATCACACGCTGTCCGACTTTCAGATGCTTGAAGCTCAATGTCCAAATTCCTTCAAAAGGTTGCTCTCGATAGTGTTCACATCCAGGCCGGCCTGCATCATTTTGACAGCATGATCGTAAGGGATGCGCCCAATGCTCGCGATATACATGCGAGCTTTCGACTGGAGGTTACGCAAATGCATACGCTGCATTGATGACTTCCTTGATGTTGAGGTTTCCGTGAAGAGTATCCCGCAGCTCAGTAAGTGCGGTTAGTTTGCTATTACGTTCTTTCAGGGCACACGTAGCCCGTTGAAGGACCTCGGTGAGCACATCGTGCTGCTCGTACATGTCCACCAGTGTCTCTCGAATGATACCCTGGAAACGCGCTGCGTGGCTCGGGAGGGTTCCGAAGCTATCATGCACTAAAGCGAACTGCTCGATGCCCTCCGCCACCGCCGCATTGACGGTGAGCAAGAGATGCGCGCCGTCGCAGGCATGCACAAAGTTTGGCGCCGATCCGTTGACCGCCCTGGCCTTGGCAATCTCCGGCTGGTGGCCGTTGGCGACCAATGGGGTGTAGAACCTCCGGACACCATGATCGTGCATCCAAAGTCGCACGCGCTCGGTGACTGGCTCGTGATACCTGTTGACCCATGGGAGCCCTGTTGGCGTGGTCCACTCCAGGGGCTTGCCCTCGTCAGCCAGGATACCTGCGAGGCCCTGGAGCATCTGCATGGCCTTCATGGGCAGGTCAGCCATCGCGGAGATTGCCTGGACTGCATGGCTCGCCAGGAAGCGAGAGGCGGCGTGGTGCTCTTTGTAGGTGCCTCCGAAGGGGTGCTCGGAGCGCTTTTTGAGCAGCACTTCGCGCCGCAGAGGCTCCATCAGGTCATCCATGTGCTGCTGAGCCATGCCGAACTGCTTGCTACCGTAGAAGGTGGTCATGACGTTGCGCTTGAAGAGCTTACGCCAATCGCCGCCGTAGGACAGCACCAGGGATGCTAGAGGGTCGTCAGAGGCCTCTATGGCCTTTCGTGCCGCATCAGCGACCCGCTGATACACGTCGTCGGGCTGCGGCGCGTCCGTCAAGTTGACGTAGGCACCGTCCTCTGAGCGCGTCATCATGCAGAGATGCTGGAGACCAGAGCACGAGCCGTCCCATGAGCAAGGGAGGTGGCAAACGTAGTCGGGGCCTTGCTCCAGAGCCTCCGTGAGTGCAATGCAGGCTGCCAGGAACAGGAAGGGCTTGTCGGCACCTGTCCAGAACCGCTCGCTCAATGGGTCTCTGGCACAGCGAGCGAGCAGCTCGGTGTTGTCATCGACCCACTTGATGCGGTCGTCATAGGACGCCTTGCTGATCTTCCCGAAGTCGCCACAGTTGGCTGTGTGCACCTTGAGCCACGCAATGCCCTCTTCGCCGATGGGCTCGCCATCCCGAAAGAGGAACAGGGCGCGGACACGGTCCTCACGCTGGAAGTTGAAGTTGCACATGGGATACTCCCTACCGCGCCAATCCAGATTG
This sequence comes from Alphaproteobacteria bacterium, assembly GCA_009781045.1. Classification (GTDB taxonomy): domain Bacteria; phylum Pseudomonadota; class Alphaproteobacteria; order Rhizobiales; family Xanthobacteraceae; genus Bradyrhizobium. The sequence goes on along the minus strand of WQYW01000047.1, from coordinate 21,074 downwards.
TGCGGGATGTAGAACTGGTCCAGCGCGCAGAGAGCCTCCGCAGTGGTCATGTCTTCGTGGAACCGCATTCTTTCGCGCGTCATCAGGCGGTTCTCAGCCCTGCATTCGGCGCGCGCTATGCGATACGCTCGCTTCGCTTCGCCATCCATGGTTACCCACACCTCGTCAGTGACAGTGGGCAGGGTGAGGTCGTCACCGGCCGGCAGACCATCCACCGGGATACCCATGCGCTGGCAGGCCAGCATGGCATCCATGACGAGCGTGTTTATCACCCACGGCGTCGCCTGGATGGCGTTTACAGCATCCAGGGCGGGCTTCATTTGACCGGAGGCAACAGCGTCCTTTATGGCCCTGACGCTCGCCTTATGTCGCGTGCGGACCAGGACAGCCAATCGCCTCGCGGTGGGGTCCACCGGACCGCCCTTGTCGAATGCGGTCCAGGCCACTGGAGGCTCCTCAGATGGCAGGAACACGGGATATTGCCTGATGTGCTGCTGCAATGCCTCTTGCGCAAGCTGAGCGGCTCCGGCTGTCACTCCCAGCATTTGGGTGTCTCCGTCATAGTAGACCTCGAACAGGTCCGGCAGGGTCGCCTGGAGCGCGTCAATCAAGAGGTTGCCGACCGCAATTAGCTGGGATGGAGACCAGCGAGCAGTTGGTGAGAAGCCATTGATGCGCGCCAGGGACTTCGCTGACTGGACACGGTGCTTGAGGTTCCCGTGCTTCTCTCGGACCCACTTCTCGATCTTCTCAGCGAGCTGCGGATCATGCGCTGTGAGTTCCCGCGCGAAGGCCTCGTTACGCGCCAGTTCTCCGGCGCGCTCACAGATTGCCACGTAGCTCTCCTCCTCGACCACTCCACGGAGGGCGCAATTGAGGGCCACCAGGGCGCAGACGTGCGGAGGGATGGTCTTGAGGACCGCCAGGGCCTTGGCGTTGGTGCCCTCGTTACCGTGGTGGCGGGGCTGGTCCAGGATAGCCTCCAGTGCCTCTGCGAGGCGCTCGTGACACCCTTGGGCGATGTGGAGGGCCTCTGCGGTGCCGCCGTAGCCGAAGGCCCTGGCTGCTCTGGTCTTGGTCCTCTCGAAGCGTGCGGCGGCAGCGTCAATTTCAGCGTTGGGGGTATCGAGATTGAGCATGGGAATTTGGACCTTGGTTTCTGACAAAGGTGGACGGCCGGAACGGTAAGTGCTTGAACAATCGAATGGAAAGCGCTTTTTGTCGCCATTTACAGACCGATTGCAGTTGCAATGTATAGGCACAATAATACGGCAGGTCAACTGACCTTTTCAGGTCAGCGACGAATCAGGGCCAGGGAGGTAGGGTTCGGCTGATCACGGTTTCGTGACGGGTGTGGTTGGCGGGTGTGGTTGGAGATTTTCGGCTAAACGCTAATGTGCTGTTTTAAAAAGGTTTTTTGCTGTCAAAAGTACGTGGCGGAGAGAGTGGGATTCGAACCCACGGTACAGTTTCCCGTACACACGCTTTCCAAGCGTGCGCCTTAAGCCACTCGGCCATCTCTCCAGAAGTGCCCCGTCATGACGGCATGATGCGGAATTTGCAAGAGATCGCGGAAAATCCGGTAAAGATTTTAGCAAGCACTTGTCTTTCCACGGCAAAATTTCGACACCACAGCCCACCGGCCCGGCCCCCGAGCCAAAAAAGCAGCCCTGGCAGCCATTTATGCCGTTACATCCGATTCCCAAAAGCCTGCGGCTTTCACCTCAGCCCACGCTGTGGCGATCGCGGGACAGGCGGCTTGATTTTGCAGCGCTCCCGCCTTCTCGCTTGCCGCGCTCAGCCTGTTCTCCAACGCCCGACCGAAACCTGCCAGACCCTTCCCGGCAACCCCGACATTCCTTGACTGGCACCATCTCAGATGGCGATTTTCGCTGGATCATGGCAGCCGCCAATTGCCCCGGCACCTGCCTATGGTGCGCAATTATCCCCCAGCCACTTCGCAAACTCTGTTTCAGACAGGGTCCTTCCAGCCAGAGAAACCCAGGTCGCAAGCACCGCCTCGTTACTCGCGAAGAGATGTTCGCCATTCAGTTTGAGGAAGGTTTCACAGGCAACCAGAGAGGCTCGCTTGTTGCCGTCGAGAAACGGGTGGTTTTTGGCAAGGCCGAATGCATAGGCCGCTGCCAGATCGAATATATCCCGCTTGCCATAGTGGAACCTGTTTTTGGGGCGGTCGAGTGCGGAGTCGAGAAGCCCGTCATCACGCAGACCAGGCTGGCCACCATGCTCAGCCACCTGCTCATCATGAAAGGCACACACTGCGGCCTTTATCAACCACACCGGGTCCCTCATTTCGCGAGTTCCCGCAAAACGTCCTGGCGCTTCCGCATGAGCTTTCGCGCCACAGCCATCTGCGCCTCGAACTCAGGATCCGTCGCCGAGGTCGCCGAGAGCAAAATGCCATCGTCGGCCGCTATAAGATGAAGGGTGTCATCGAGCCCGACACCCAGCCGGGCCAAGACTTCATCGGGCAAAACAAGCCCGATGGAATTACCGACTTTTTGAAGCCTCACTGCCACCATCCGAATTCTCCTCCACCATCCGTGATGCCTCGCCTGCCTCCCGATGTCCAACAGCGGCAGTTTTGCCCCTGCCCGTTCATGCCCAACGCCCGTCACCGCAGCTGCACGCGCAAGCCGCGCTGCATCTGTGCCGGCTGCACGGCTGGATATCCTGTGCTCCGGCTCCCCTCCAGCGCCGCCACGAAACCGGTCGACCACTCTTGGATGCCGTAGCTGCGAAGCCTGCCCATCATCGCTTCCCAGCGCTCCTGGCGCTCCGCAAGGACCATCGCCGCCGCACGTACAAGCGCGCCAGCCATGTCGCCGATGTCGTGCGGATTGACCAGCAGGGCCGCATCAAGTTCCTTGGCGGCACCGGCAAATTCCGACAGCACCAGCACGCCGGGATTGGCCGGGTTCTGTGCCGCGACATATTCCTTGGCGACCAGATTCATGCCGTCATTGAGCGGGGTGACAACCCCTATCTGCGCCGTGCGATAGAGACCGGCGAGCACCGCCTGGCCGAAGCCCTTGTTGAGGTAGCGGATCGGCGTCCAGTCCACCTCGCCATGGCGGCCATTGACCTCGCTGACCAGTCGCGCGATCTCATCCTGAAGAGTGCCATAGGCCTTGATGCTGCTTCGCGACGGGTTGGCGATCTGCAACAGCGAGATGGCACGGACCAGATCCGGGTGGTCCGCCCACAGCCGGTCAAACGCGTTGATCCGGTTGGCGAGCCCCTTGGAATAGTCGGGCCGGTCGACGCCGATTGCGAGTTTCTCGCCGTTGAGGCTTTGCCGCAACCGCCTGACATCCGGGTGGGTCACGGATCGCGCGGCAGATTGCGCGAACTTTTCCGCATCCACTCCGATCGGAAACACTTTGCACGAGGTGCGCCCATGGCGCGAGGCGGCGACACCGCCTTCGACCGTCCACCCCGGATCCTGCCTGAGATAGGCGAGAAAATTGTCGCAATCCTCCCGGGTCTGGAACCCGATCAGATCATAGGCCAGCATCGCCTCGATCAGTTCCCGGTGATGCGGCACCTCCTGCATCACTTCGGGCACCGGCCAGGGCGTATGCAGAAAAAGGCCGAGCGGCGCGTCGACGCGAAGCTGGCGCAATTCCGCACCCAGCGCCAGGAAGTGATAATCCTGGACCCAGAACGCGGTCCGTTCCCTAAAGAAGCGCAGCACCGATCGCGCCATGAAGGCGTTGACTTCGCGATAGCTCACATAGTCGTCCTGCGACACCCGGATCAGATCGCTGCGCGAATGCAGCGCCGGCCACAACGCCGAATTGGCAAAACCTTCGTAATACCCGCCATAATGCGCCGCCGGCAGATCCAGCGTCGCCAGCGCGCCCGAGCCCAGCGCCTCGACTTCGACGAAGGATTCTTTCTGGAGCCCGTCACGCACCCGCCCCGACGAGCCCACCCAGATCGCTCCGGAATGCTCCACGACCGGAAGCATTGCTGCCGCCAGACCGCTCGTCATCGCTTCGTTCGGCTTCCCGCGCGTCACGCGGTTGGACACGACCACGAGGTTCACCTGCTGTCCCCTCTTGTTCCATCGACCCGCTCTGTCGAAAACAAGCCACCACCTTCAGTTGTAACTTTCCGGCCCTCCGCACGCAGCAAACTCTTCAGAAGCACCACCCCGCTCAGCAAACTGTTTGTCTCCCGCCAATCCAGCGATCAGGATCGTTCAACCGTTTTCAGCGAAGATCAGAACAGAACCAGTCAGGAAGGGGCACCCGAAAGAAAATATCTGCGCCCCCACATTCAATCCCATTTCGATCCTTGCACAAATATCCCACGTTGTACAACAATTCCCGGCAGTTAGGTCAGCAATCCCGACCTGAAGTGAGCGCAATCGGGAACCCGGGTTCCCTCAGCGCTCACGAGGAGCAACACTGTTGCCGGCCTGCTGGCACGCCGACGCCAAATCGCAGTTCATTGCCTCCGTTCTCCGACCTTTGCCGCTGCCGCGTGTCCTCACAATCTGTACCAGACCGGGACATGGAACCTGGGGCCGCACATCACCAGACCCTGACATCCAGCACGACAGAAACGACTCGCCGCATGCGTTTCGCCGCCATTCTTCTCCCGCTGTTCATGCAACGCCTACCGGAGAGGACAGAAATTCACCTCCCCGCCATCGTTCTGCGATCAGCGAGCAAGACGCGCCAGAAATTCGCGCACATCCTGCGGCCCGCCAAAACATCCGTTCACACCTTCAGCCTCCCGACCGACCGAGAACGCCAGACCGTTCATTTCCGGCATGATTGCAAACACGCTCTCATCGGTGACATCGTCACCGATGAACAGAGGCCTGCGTCCCCGGAAGGGCTCAAGCGCCATCAGTTCGCGCACACCGCCCGCCTTGGTGAAACCCGCCGGCTTGATCTCGTAGACAAATTTTCCGGGCAGCACATCGATCGGCAGATCCGTGAGATCGACGCAGATCTGCGCAATCCGAAGTGCAATTTCCTCACCCCTGTGCGGAGCCAGCCGGTAATGGAGCGCCAGCGAATAGACCTTGTCCTCCAGCACAATGCCCGGATCGAGTTCTGCAAGTCCCTTCAGCCGCCCCGCCAATTCCCGGTCGAGTGCCGGCACGCGCGAGATAACCTCAGCCGCATTCGCCTGGCGCCGCAGTTCCACACCATGACCGCCGACTGCGGCGAAACGATCCGGCGCAAAGATGCGGTCGATGTCATGCAGTCGCCGCCCGCTGACCAGCGCCAGCGCCCCTGAACTCAGTTCCAGCAGGCGCCGGAGGGTCTCCGCCAGACCTGGCGGCACAAAGACCTCGCCCGGCGTCGGCATCAGATCAAGCAGCGTGCCATCGATGTCGAGCAGAAACGCTGTTTCCCCGACCGGCGGCACCAGCGCCATCCGTTCCGCCGCTGCGCCGTCCCCGCAACCTGTGCTTGTATTATCCAAAGGTTTCACCCTGTAATGCGTCAATTCCGGTTCACGAACCCGCCGCCCGCCATTCTTCAAACGCGCGAAACGCGATTTGGTTCCAGGGCCGCGAGCGGACCCGCTATCTGTTCCAGCGACTTGCGCTCTGCGTTAACCCCATACCGCCATGCCACCGCGGCCGCCATGATCATCAGCACCGCCCCAGGACATGACCTCCGAAGACGCTCCACCGCGAACCGGTATCGATCAGCACGCCGAACGGAGCAGTCCCGGCGACGCCGCTGACCCGGGCCAAGGTCTCGTCCGAGACGATGACCTTGCTGGCGCGAGCCAGAGCGGCGATGTCTTCAGCTGCGGCGGACATCGGCGCACCGGCGCGGAACAGGATATTGGAGATCGCGCCCTGGCTGATGATCAGACCGAACACATCCCCAAGCAGTTCCACCATGCGCTTGAAGCTGATCGCATAGACGACATGAAGATAGACGATGAATGCCGCCAGGTTCGGGCTGAACGGTGAGCCAGACGGCATCCCCTCCGGCGCCGGAGCGACGAAATCCTTCTGGCAGCACGGGCAGATGCCGCGATGCAGATTGACCCGTGTGATCACGGGGCGGATCGGCGGCATCTCGATATGGTCGTATGCATGGTGCTGATGCTGATCGGCGTCCGACAAGCCATATTGACAGTGAAGGCATTGAGAGAGCCTGGCGTCGATCACATGGTACGGACTGGGGCTCAGGGGCCTGTTTCGCTCCGGCCAGATTTCCCTGTCGGAACGGCCTGCCAACTGCGGTTTAAGCGATCACCAGGACCCCTGGTCCTGCGCCAATCCTCGCCCACGACCCACGACGATCCGCAAGGCGGGAGCGAGGTCGGAGGGCCGCCCGATTTGAAATTCTCGCGAATTCCCATCCCAAGTGCAGAAAACCACCGCCCACCGTCAGCTCGGCGTCCACCACGAATTCCGAAGCTGGCAACCCGCACCATGGTTGCGATTCGCAGGCGCGAGGGAGCCTGACTGCGCATTCATCCCGGAAACGCCCGTCGCCAGTGTGCCCCGATCGCGAAAATCACGGATTTACAACCTGTTGTGACTGCTGGAGCGAATTGCGGAGCATTTCCTGCTGGTTGAGCAGCACTGGTCAAAATGAGTAATCGAAAAAACAAGCTGCGGTGAAATTCTGCCCCCAACTGCCGTTCTGAACGACGACAGACAAATACAAGTTTCGCTCCGACATGCGGGATGCGGACTGTGGTACGATAGTCGAGAGGGACGTAGCGGCACGATTATCGCTATCCCGTCTGAAGGCGACCGCCTTGACGCATATGCCATGGCGAGACGACGCAACATAGAACCTGACTGCCCCAACCTGTGGCTTGAGGTTTCTCAGTGACCAGATCAATGCGCTCGCGACAAGGGCCCTGCACGAGGAGGTGAGGGCTCCGAAATCCGGAGCCCTCGCCAACTTTAGGCCCTGTTCTTAAGACCTCACCGGTCGAAGCCCGACACATCACATGAGTGATGGCTGTCCGACCACATTGAATGCTCGCTGTGGTACATCAGGCTCTGGCCGTAACCATGGGAGGCCTCGGCATGCGGTGCTTCGGGGCTCGTGCTCTGCCCGTACGAGAACAGATGCTGGCTGTTGCTCGCTCCGCCATCCGGATCGGCCTGCCACAGACCGGGCGACACCACAGTCGAACTCCCGGAAGCCTGAGTGCCGATCGGATCAGCCGAGGATCCGGCCCAGGTTTGCAGCAGATCCGTCACCATCGTGTCGACCGCAGACGCCTGACCAGCGACGCTTTGCGGGTCGCTCTGCTGCTGGGCCCAGTTCTCGAGCATGTCGATCACCTTGTCCTTCACACCGTTCAGGATCTGATCCCAGGTCTGGGCGTCAAAGCCGGTCGAGCCATCACCATTGAGATCCTGACCGAGGATCATTTCGTGGATCTCCAGCATCGGATTATCGCCCGTGACGTTCCCAGTCATGCTCTTGACGAAATTGCCGTCGCTGTCGGTGGCCCAGATATTGAACTGGTCCGTGCCATCGACCTTCCAGGCCACCTCATAGCCGGTTGCGGTCTGCTCGACCGCAATCGGGCCAGTATCCGAACCAGAACCGGCGCTGATCGCCTCACCGCCGAACTTCAGCGTCGTTCCGTCGCTGCCGTCGTTGGCTTTGGGATCATAGAGGTAATAATTGCCGTCAAATTCCGCCAGACCGGTATTTCCGGTATTTTCGAGCACGGTCCAGTCGGCCCCGCTGACACGCGATTGCGCCAGCCAGTCCCCGACATTGCTGCCGGTTCCGACCACACCGTCCCCATTGAGGTCGATCTGGTGGGAGACTTCATAGCCTGCCTCCAACAGACCGTCCGGCGACATATTCCCGGTCAGCCTTTCGCCGACCGTGCCGTCACTCCCCGCCTGCGTGAGATAGATCTCGTTGCCTGCGGTTCGCCAGGCGACGACATAGCTGCCACCCTCCAGCTCGGCCGCAAAGGGCTTGGCCAGACCGTCACCATCCGTCACCGGAACCCCGCCCAGTGTCAGCATCCCTGCAGTGCTGCCATCGGCGTTGGTCAGATAGTACTGACCGTCCGTCAGGACCAGATTGCCCTGCAGGCCGACAGGATCAGGAGTTGGCGTTGGCACCGGGTCAGGTGTCGGTGTCGGTGTCGGAACCGGGTCAGGAATCGGCGTCGGCACCGGATCAGGAGTCGGTGTTGGCACCGGGTCAGGTATCGGCGTCGGAACCGGGTCGGGGGTCGGAACCGGATCAGGTGTCGGTGTCGGAACCGGATCAGGTGTCGGGGTCGGAACCGGGTCGGGAGTCGGGGTCGGAACCGGATCAGGAGTCGGCGTCGGAACCGGGTCGGGAGTCGGTGTCGGCACGGGATCGGGACTCGGCGTCGGAACCGGGTCAGGAGTCGGGGTCGGACCAGGATCCACAATTGACCTCAGATCAGTCTCCGAGATCATTCCGTCGCTGAACAAGAACGATTCGACATTTTTCACCGTAGCTTCGGTATCATTCCATTGGTTGGTTATCGTATACGTCTCCGTGCTAGAATCGTAAGAAATCGCATAGTTCACCCGTGCCGATGGAAGAACCACGGTATCAAAGCCATCTCCACCGTCAACCGTGCTATGGGTGTGTTGTGCTTGATTTAACCAGATCTGATCGTTGCCAGCTGTACCTGTCAACACAGCTCCTTCATGACTAAAAGGATCAGCATATATGAAATTATCGGTCACATGACCATCGCCAGCGGCTGCCCAGTTACTATCGTAATTCCCATCTGCGGTGACAACTTGGGCAAACGCTGAAAGGGTCTGCAAGTCGCTCAGCGACAAGTCTGGCGGGTCTTTAAAACCCCACGGATTCCGAAGCGATACGAATTCCTCCCCATTCTCATCAGTGTAGACATCCTTCACCGTGTAATCGTGACCACTTACGACCTTGAACGAATCCGCTTCTTCGGCCGTTAGTCCATTGAAACCCATCGTAATCAGGTCACCGGAATCAAAATCCGTCTTGAGACCGCCGTCCGAACTCGCATTCTGATCCCACGTTTCCAGGCTTGTACAGGAGTAAGAACCCGTCAATAATTCGAGGTAATTCCCACCAGCATTCGCCACACCTAATTCGGCCACCCCACCAATTTCACTGTACCCCCCCCAAACTTTTGCAAAGGCCGCTTCGATTATCGCCGGCCAAATAACGGCTTGCTGGCTTATTGGATCGAATTCGGACTGCCACCCCATGTTCGCACCAATTTTCAGGATGTCCTCAGCACCAACGACGACCTTCAGCGGCTGGTCTGTTTCCGATTGGTGGAAGCTGACGGTGTATGTCCCGTCGCCATTGTCACTGATCATACTCTTGATGGCGTCTGGATTCTTCTGCACCAACGCCCCGACTTCCGCCAAAATAGCGCAGTCGCCAATTCCGTTCTGCCTGATGTCGTCCAGAGTGGGATTGCCAGGGTTCTCGCCTGAGGTGTTATACAACTCCATGCCGTCAAGACTGTCCACAGTCGGAAGTCCAGCGGTATTCAGCGGTTGATATGCCATTCTATTCTCCTAACTAACTAATGACTCTTGTAGCTATATTTATCAAATCGGATACGACGCGACGCTTTCGATGAGAGAGGCCCGACATCAATGGCCCCATGGCCGAGAGCGATGGCGGTTCAGATTCGGACATGTCCCGAGACGCACATGCCATTGAACTCCTCCTGAAAATCTGAAAACATCACATCATCCCGATTGTGAGTTGTTCTTGACCCACTCTCGCAAACCTTCCTGACATCGTTGCCTGCAAGGAACAGGGCGGGAAGGAATGCCGATGTCGCGCGGCAACGGCGGCTGTGTAGAAAGAACCGTGACGCCCCCCGCCCCAACCGGAGCACCTGACCTGACCGCACAACAGCGGCAGAGTGAGACGGAAATCGAGACATGGCCGCGCCGCATCATGCTGGCTTCACTCTGCAATGTCGGGCCGACGCATAATCGACTCTGCGTGGCGAGAGAGACGCGACTGATCGATGAAGGCAGGTCATTCACGCTCGGATCCCAAGACCCAGGAGTCCGGTGCATTAACACGTTTCTACGCTAAACGATAAGCGATTATTGTGTCAATTTAATTTTTTAAGTTACTGTGGGTTCCGAATTTTCACGCTCCGGCGACCGTCCGATACATCCCTGACGCCCGCCACCACGTGTGTTGCATCACTGCACTCAACCCGCCCCAGGCAACCCCAGCCCCCGCCCGCCTGACCGGAATTTGATGTCTTTTCGCCACATTGCCGGGCTGGAGTGAAGGACAGGTACCAGCGCCATGGCTGAACGGCATCACATGGAACCCTCCTCCTGCCGCAAGGCGGAATTCATGATCGACTTCTCGCGCATGCTCGACACCATCAGCGTACACTGCACACAGCTACCGACCATCGCCGATCCGACATGGATGGAACTGCAATGTTCCGCTACACCGCCCGCTGCAATGCGGTCATTGCCTGCATCGTCCGCGGCAGGCCCGATATCCGCGCCGGAGCGCACCAGCTTCGGACGGAGGAAGAAAGAAAAGGGAAAGAGAGGAGCTGACGGAGCACTCTTGGCTCTTTGGCTCTTCGTCTTCCGGTCTTGACACGGTGTCCATGTTCGAGCCTGAGGGGAAGCCTCCAGCTCGCTCAGCGCAGGCGACGGCATGTTCCATTGCCACGATTTCGCCGTATTTCCCCTCACGCCCCTGAGCCACATCCACGGTGCGTGCCGCCGGCCACCAACACAACGGAAATCGTCAGAATCTGCGACAAACCAGCTGAATGGTCTTGGGGCCGGCAGATTTGTCTGACTTTCGCGCACACCGGGCGCCGCGAGAAACGAAAGCGTCAGTCCCTGACGGCTGCTCAAAGGCGCCGCGAGCAGCAGACACCGCCCAGGAAAGCAGCAAAGGATCAGCGCAGCAGCCACATTCACCTTATGTTCGGCTGTCGCGCTGACGTTTCGTCCCTGGCGTGTGCCAATCCGGTTTCACCCCGCACCGCCTGCGTCTCGGGGTCTCGGGAATCTGTGTTGGCGATCGGCGATGGCTTTGCTATCCAGTTCCCCCGCAAGGGATAACCAATCCGAGGCTCAGCCCAGTGATGGCGCGAGGGACTTGTGCTTTGGGACTTAACGCGAAGCTGTTTCAATTCCGACGGACATTTCCGATGCGTCATGCAACCTTCCGCCCCTATGCCACGCTTTGCGCCATTGCCCTCTGTGCGGCCCCGCTCACGCTCCAGCCCGCTTTCGCCGACGACGACACCCCCAAAGACGCCCCCAGGGGCCCTGCGGTCACGGTGCTCGAGGCGACCAAGTCCTGCTTCTCCGATATCGTCGAGGCCGTCGGCACCATCATGGCGCGTGAAGAGACCGCGGTGCGCCCGGAGCGCCCGGGATCCAAGGTGACCAATGTGATGGTGGAACCTGGCGATACCGTCGCCTCCGGCCAGGTGCTCGCGGAACTGGCGCGCCCCGAAGGCGGCACACAGCAGATCACCGCCCCGATTGACGGCATGATCGCCACATCAAGCGCACAGATAGGTGGGCTGGCCTCGCTGCGCGGGGAGACCCTGTTCTCGATCATCGCTCATGGCGAATATGACCTGGTGGCCATGGTGTCGGCTTCCGACGTGACAAAACTCTCGGTCGGTCAGCGCGCCACCCTGCATATCGTAGGCAGCAATGATCTTGACGGCAAGGTGCGACGGATCGCACCGACCGTCGAGCAGAACATCCAGCAGAGCGTGGTCTATATCAGTATCTCGACGTCAAACCGGCTGCTCCTCAATTCCAGTGGCCGCGCCATGATCAAGACCGGCCAGAGCTGCAATGTCGCCGTCCCCCTCACCGCCGTGCAGTACAGCCCCCGCGGCACCATGGTGCAGATCGTCCGCCGCAACCGCGTCGAGACCCAGCGCGTCGAGACCGGCCTGTCATCCGGCGGCGAGATCGAGATCCGCGAGGGCCTCAACGAAGGCGACACGGTCATTGCCAGAGCCGGCGCCCTGCTGCGCGAAGGCGATCCCGTGCGCCCGGTGAAGGCGGCAACCGAGTCACAGACCAGGCCTTCGGAGTCGCGATCGCTGCCTGCCCGATGACGGACAACGGTTTTCTGCAGACGTGAAGGGGCGCTGGCCGCCTCATCCCTCATCCGGCATTCCCGACAACCGGGCCAAGTTCGATGTCCTCTCCAAGCGACGAGGACATCGCCGGATTCTGCCCGCCCCCGGAGATGCGGGAGACGCCAAAGCGCGTGCTGTTGAAGATGGTTTCCGCGCTGACCTGCGTGGCCAGGCTGCGGAGAAACTCGCCAACCAGGACACTATGGGGGCCATCCGGATCGCTGACGGCACGGTTGGGTGCATTCGCCGAGAGCACAAGCGCGTTCTCCGCCGCTTTGATCGGCGCCAGCCCGTGAGAGTAGAAGCGGAAGCGGCGCTCATAGGGATTGCGCCTGGAAGCATCGACCACCAGGAGCCGCGCGCGGGCCCCCTGTTGCCGGATCATGTCCAGCACCGCTCCGATCGCCACACCCTGGCGGCGCACATCGCTTTCCTTCCAGATCACAGCATCCACCGGAATCAGGAAGCTCTCCTCCCCGGACTGCACGGCATAGCCCCCGAAAAACAGCAGCACCACGGAATCAGGCCGGATCCTGGCCCGCAGACGGCGCAGCGCACGATCGAACTCCTTGCGGTCGGCATTTTCAAGCTGATCCACGTCGAAGCCGCCACGGCGCAAAACCGCCGCAAGCGCCCGCGCATCGTTGACCGGGTGAGCCAGAGGCGCTTCAGCGTCCGGATAGTCACTATTGCCGATGACAAGCGCCAGGCGTGCCGAATCGGAGCGCGCTGAAACCGGCGCCGGAGCGCTGGCATCGGAGCGGGCGCCATTCAGAGCTGCGTGAGCCGCGATCGCGACCCCACCCATGCCGACAAGGGCGACCGCAAGCGCGATCAGCCGACAGGGCATATTGAGGCGTCCAGTATGCATTCAGGCTCTCCGTCATCGGATCGGGTTTGGCCCCGCCCACCCGACTTCCCCGGCCTCAGGCAAGGTGCCTGGTTCGGGGCCTCATCCTGGGCAGGCTTGCACCAGCAATCTGAGGAGCCGCGTCGGCAGTCGGCAGCAGGGGCGCTGCCCGAAGGTTGAGGGCCTCGAGCCGCAACTTGGGGGCAGTGCAGCAAAGAAAGTGTTAATGTGCCTGGGGAGACACCATGGGCTGCGACAGCGCCCCGGAAATCTTCTGCAAGATATTGAGATAATTGACCAACTTATAGCACCAGGGGGACTTCGGGGCAGGGCTTTCCCAGGCCGCAGGCGCATCGGACGGCATTTCCCTTTCTCTTCATTTCGGATTAGTCTTTCAAAGACTTGGCCCGGTATCCGGGCCATGCCGCCGCAAATCCACCCAGTTTTTCGCAACTGCCACAGGCCTTTGGTGCCTGTCTCCAGAGACGTCGCGTATCAGGATTTCCATGAGCTTTCAGTATTTCGCCGGCCATACCTATCGGGCGCTCACCGCGCACAAGGAGGGTCCCACTCTTTATGACCTCTGCGATCCCGTCCTTACGGGCCCCACCATGGGTGACCCCCATCTCGCCAAATTCTACAAGACCGCACTCAACAATATTCCCTTGCGGACGCTGCTGCGCCGGGCCGGGCTCTCCGAACTGAACGACGAATCACGACTCGGCCGGCTGCGCGACGCCCTGGCGCGTGCCCGCGACGATGCCAACCCCGACTGGGAGGCCATCGGTCGGCCCATTGCCGAACTGCTCGACACCATCACACTCGACCACCCCCGGCCGCCCCGCAAGAGTTTCACTTCCACTCCCCCTACGCTGTCGACGATCGATGCCGTGATTCGCGATTGCGCCCGGCATCTGCTCGGCAGCTTCCGCCGCAACGGCTTTCTGCCCACTTTCGCCGCCTTCAACCTGATCGGCGACCCCGATCTGCGCGGGCGCGAACTGATCATGGCGCTCACCGGCCTCAATTCCCGCGGCTACAAGAATTCCACCCTGCTGTTCAATCTGGCGCGGATCTTCATCGCCCGCTCCAACGTGCGCTCCATTGTCCATCCGCCGTGGAAGGGTATCGCCGAGCCGATGTGGTCACCGGTCCAGATCCGTCATCGCTCCCCCTATTACGACGCCTTCTTCATTGAGGCGCTCCTGAGCTTTGTCGAGACCGGGCTGGCCTCCGGCGATGAGGCGGTGGCCAGCCGGCGCGCCATCGCCGACATGGTCGACTTCTGCATCCGCATCAGCCGCGAGGAAGTGCGTGACGCCGACGGCAGACGCTTCGATGTCATCACCGCGCTGCCACCGGCTCCCCACCCCCGCTTTTCCCGCTTCTTTGCCCAGATCAAACAGAGCCTCGGCTTCAGCATCTACGTGCCCGATTGCGATACCACCGCCTGCTCGATCTCGGCGGCGACGCAGGCCGGATCCAGCGACCCCATCCTCAATCAGCCGCTGCTTGATTTCTACGCCGGCTACCAGGTTCTTGAAGGCACCAACGAGGCGCGTGTCAGCGTGCCGATCAACGACAATATCAGCTACAGCGGCGGCATCGTCACCTGGATCGATAACCTTGCTGGCGAGCGCCCCTTCGGCAACGATCTCGATCCCACCCTCAATCTTGACGTGCTCGAGGTGTCGCTGCGCAATCTGTCGCGCTGGAAGGTTCTCGAAACCCCGCGCCGGCTTGCCACCCTGCAGCGCATCATCGGTTTCCAGAAACGTCTGGTGGAGAGCGGTGCCTTCAGCAATCCCCGCTCCCATATCTATTATCTGCCCGAACTCTACTGCGCCTATTTCGGCCGCTGTTATGCCGTCTTCCGCGCACTGCCCGAGGCTGATCGATCGATCGTCGACCCCGATGGCGTTTTCGAGATGATCCGCAGCCATGTCCTGCGTTATGTCCAGAACGACCTCTTAGGCTGCGAAATCAACGTGTTCGACGCCGCCCTGGCGCTGATCGCACTCGGTCATCTCGGTGCCGATCCGGCGACTTTCGCACCCGCTCTGACCCATATCGTCGCCAGTGTCGGCGAGGGCGGACGCCACGGCCCGTTCCGGGCCTATGAATGGAACAAGATGAAAACCCCGATACGAATCCTGGTTGGCGGCCCGGAAGTGACCTCCGCCTTCGTCCTCATGGGACTGGCCCTGGCCAGACGGCGGATCACTGGTGGTTCTCAATGACAATCTGCTCTCCGGTCTGGCCGACTCGCCAAAACCCGATCACAATCGCGCCCGTCCAGGCTTCCTACCCCCGGTATGGCCATGCTCCGAACCTCCCTGACCGCGATTCTCCTGCTGACACTGCCCGCACTGGCGCAGGCCGCCGAAATCACGGGCACTGCCAAGATCCGCAACGCCACTCAGGTCCAGATCGGCAATACCCGGATCCGGCTCAGCGGCATTGACGCGCCCTCGGTGGACCAGCTCTGCCTCAACCCCAAAGGGGAGCGCTGGACCTGTGGTGTCGCGGCCCGCGATGAACTGATCAAACGCGTCGGCAACAGCAGTTGGGTCTGTCGTCCGCGTGGCACCGACCGCCACGGTCGCACTCTGGCGCGCTGCGATGTCGATGGCACCGACATCCAGAAATGGCTGGTCCGCAACGGCTGGGCGCTGTCCTTCACCCGGGTGTCCCATGATTACGACGCCGACGAAGCCGCGGCGCGCCATACCCGTGCCGGGATGTGGCAGGGCGCCTTCATCGCGCCCTCGGACTGGCGGGTGCGCAACAAGAAGACCCCGATCCTGGGCGCGATCCGGCCGCCCCCGAACGCCCAGGCCATCCTGCTGGCCTCGGCCTCCGGTCCGGTCGCCCCCTCGCCCGATTGCACCATCAAGGGCAATGTCAATCTTTCGGGCGAATGCATCTATCACACGCGCGAGAGCCGCTGGTACACCCAGATCAAGATGAAAATCAGCAAGGGCACGCGCTGGTTCTGCTCGGTGGCCGAGGCCGAGGCCGCAGGCTGCCGCGAGACAAGGCGGGGGAAGCGACCGTGAGCGTCGCCTCGGGGCGCATGTTTCTGGCCATTCCCGGGCCCACCACCATGCCCGACCAGGTGCTGTCCGCCATGCACCGTCCGGCCATCGACATCTATTCCCAGGAGATGGTCGACCTCACCAACAGCCTGCTCGACGATCTGTCGCGCCTGTTTGCCACAACGGGGCGCTCCTATATCTATATCGCCAACGGTCACGGTGCCTGGGAAGCAGCGCTGAGCAATGTGCTCAGCCGTGGCGACCGCGTCCTGGTGCTCGAGAGCGGCCGTTTCGCCGCCAAATGGGGCGTTGCCGCAGGGCTGATGGGCGCTGAGACCGAGATCCTCCCAGGCTCCTGGCAGAGCGCGGTCAGCGTGGAAGCGCTCGAAATGCGCCTCCGGGCCGACAGCAGCCACCGCATCAAGGCCATCCTGGTCGCCCAGGTCGATACCGCCTCCGGCGTCTGCAACGATGTTGAGGCCATCGGTCGGGCCATCAGGGCCGCGCAGCATCCTGCGCTCTACATGGTCGATGCCGTGGCTTCCCTCGGCTGCATCCCGTTTGCGATGGACGAATGGGGCATTGATGTCGCCGTCGCCGCTTCGCAAAAGGGCCTGATGACGCCCCCCGGGCTTGGTTTTGTCGCTGCCGGGGGGCGCGCACTTGCCGCCCACCACAACGCCAGCCTGCGCACGCCCTATTGGGACTGGAGCGATCGCGACAGCGACCAGCACTACAACAAATACGGCGGCACCGCACCGGTCCATCTCCTCTTCGCGCTGCGTCGGGCGCTGGACATGATCGCCGAGGAGGGAATCGACAACGTCCTCAGGCGTCATCGTCTGCTGGCGCAGGCCACCCGCCACGCCATTGCGGCCTGGGCGCACAAAGATGGAATCGGCTTCAACATCAAGGAACCCGACCAGCGTTCCGACACTGTCACCACAATCACGCTCGCCGCCCCCCATGATCCGAACCGGCTGCGCGATTACTGCAGGGACCGCTGCGGCGTCATCCTCGGCACCGGTCTCGGCGACATCCAGCACAACACCTTCCGCATCGCGCATATGGGCCATATCAACGCACCAATGGCGCTCGGAACGCTGGCCGTGATCGAGACCGCGCTCAAGGCCCTCAAGATTCCCCATGGAACCGGTGGCACCGAGGCCGCGATCTCCTATCTCGCCGAAATGGTCCATGCATAGAGGCCGAGGGCGGCCCTTGCCGGTCCCAAGGCCCCATCGCGCCGGCAGCACCGTCCGCATTTGCTCCAAACGAGGTTCCCTTGACCGATACCGCAAGCCAGAATCGATCCACCCCGCAAGCCACCCCGGTCGCGCCAAAGCGGCCGCAACCGTTCTGCCATCACGGCATCCCCCTGGTCGACGACTATGCCTGGCTCAAGGACCCCAACTGGCAGGAGGTGCTGCGCGACCCCAGCCTGCTCGACCCCGCCATCCGCTCCTATCTGGAGAGCGAGAACGCCTATGCTTCAAGCCTGCTCGAGCCGACGTGCGGCCTGCAGACCCGACTGGTTGCCGAAATGCGCGGACGGATCAAAGAGGACGATTCCAGCGTCCCCACACCAGACGGGCCCTTTGCCTATTTCCACAAATACCGCGACGGCGGGCAGCACCAGCTGATCGGCCGCATGCCGCGCGACGGCGGCGACAGTCAAATCCTGCTGGACGGCGATGAACTGGCAGGCGGTCACGACTACTTCCGGTTCGGCAACAGCCGGAACTCGCCGGATCATAAACTCCATGCCTGGAGCGCCGATACACAGGGATCGGAATATTTCACCATCCGTGTGCGCGACTGGGCCACCGGCACCGATCTTGCCGATGTGGTCGAGGAGACCGGCGGCAACATGGTCTGGAGCCGCGACGGAGCCAGTTTTTTCTACGTCCGGCTCGACGACAACCATCGCCCGCTTCAGGTCTGGCGCCACCGCATCGGCACCGCTCAGAAAAACGACGTCCTGATCTATCAGGAAGAAGACAGCGGCTGGTTCACCCATCTCCATGAGAGCACGAGCGGACGCTTCGCGGTGATCGCGCTCGGCGATCACGAGACCTCGGAACAGTGGCTGATCGACCTCGACCAGCCGGAATTACCACCGCGGATGGTCGCCCCCCGGATGCGCGGCGTGCAATATTCCATCGCCGATCGCGGCGATGAACTCTTCATCCTCACCAATGCCGATGGCGCCATCGACTTCAAGATCGTCACGGCCCCGCTCGCCACTCCCGGGCGTGAGTTCTGGCGCGATCGGATCGCGCACAGGGCCGGGATCTACATCCTCGAATTCGATCTCTTTGCCGGTCATCTGATCTGGCTGCAGCGCGCACAGGCCCTGCCGGCGATCGTGATCCGCGATCTCACAAGCGGCGACCAGCACAGCATCGCCTTCGATGAGGCCGCCTACTCTCTCGACACCCTGGGATCCTACGAATTCGAGACCTCAACCTTGCGCTTCTCCTATTCGTCGATGACGACCCCCATGGAGATCTATGACTACGACATGACCTCACGCACCCGCGTTTTGCGCAAGCGCCAGGAGATCCCGTCCGGCCACAACGTCGCCGATTATGTCACCACCCGCATCCTGGCAACCGCGCCGGACGGGGCCGAGGTGCCGGTCTCGATCCTGCATCGCCGAGACTTCATCCGCGATGGTTCGGCACCGCTCCTGCTCTATGGCTACGGCTCCTATGGCATGGCGATGCCGGCCTCCTTCAGCGCCAGCCGCCTGTCCCTGGTCGATCGTGGCTTCGTCTACGCCATTGCCCATATCCGCGGCGGAACCGACAAGGGATGGGGCTGGTATCTCGACGGCAAACACGACACCAAGACCAATACATTCGATGACTTCGCCGCCGCCGGCCGCGCCCTGATCGCGGAAAAATACACCCGCATCAGGCACATTGTCGCCCATGGCGGCAGCGCCGGCGGCATGCTGATGGGGGCGATCGCCAACCGCGCCGGAGAGCTGTTCGCGGGCATTGTCGCCGAGGTGCCGTTTGTCGATGTGCTCAACACCATGCTCGACGACACCCTGCCGCTGACCCCGCCGGAATGGCCGGAATGGGGCAATCCGATCGAAAGCGAGAAGGATTTCCGTACCATCCTGTCCTATTCGCCCTATGAAAACATCGCCGCCAGAGACTACCCCGCAATCCTCGCCCTCGCCGGCCTGTCCGACCCCCGCGTCACCTATTGGGAACCGGCAAAATGGGTGGCACGGCTGCGCGCCACCATGACCGGTGGCGGCCCGGTGCTGCTGCGCACCAACATGTCGGCCGGGCATGGCGGCGCCTCCGGACGCTTCGACCGCCTTGATGAAGTCGCGATCGTCTACGCCTTCGCATTATGGGTGACCGGGAAGATCACCGGGCAAGGACCTCCCTGAGCGAATGCCGCAGAACGCGCCGCCCTTCGGGACACGAGTGCAATGAGAACATGCTGAGCGCGGGCCGCCTGTCGCCCATATGAACAGTCATTCACGAATCTCCTTCGTTTACGAAAGGTGGAAACGTTAACGTCAGAAACCGCCTGACTTCGGGTTCGACCGGAACCCGTCAAAAGCCCTTGGAACAGGCCTTCGGGCGGCATCCCGGCACTTTTTCGCCGCCTCCGGCAGGACCATGGTAGGGATTTTGCGCATCGGTTCCGGTGCCAGCTCAGCCGCGAGTTGACATGAACAAACGGCTTGCTACCTATACCCGATGCAGTTTTCGCCGGCGGCTGCGCGTATCGGAGAGTGCCGGACGGCTTCAAAGGAAGGCGACTTCACATGATCAAAGGGTTTGGTGCGTTCAAAGCCTTGGGCCTGACAGCCTGCCTCGGCCTGTTTGCCGTGGGCGTGGCGACAGGACCGGCCAAGGCACATGATCCGGTCGGCGCCATCGTCGGCGCAACGGCGGGCGTCATCGCCGGTGCCGCTGTGGGCGACCCCGGCTACTTCTACGGCGGCCGGCAATATTGCTGGTACGACGATGCCTGGCAGGGACCCGGCTATTATTGGTGCGGCTATGCCTGGCGTCGCGGCGCCGGCTGGGGTGGCCCCGCCGGCTGGCGCGGCTGGCATAGAGGCGGTGGCGGCCACGCGGTCCGCGGCGGCGGTCGTGGCGGCGGCGGCGGCCACGGCGGTGGCGGCCATGGTGGCGGTCACCGTCACTGAGCCAAACCAGGCATCGCCCGCCACAGCTGCGGGCTGATTCTGAAATTCACATGAAGGGCAGGATTCGCTTCCGGCGACCTGCCCTTCATGCCTTCGACCAGACCAAAACCAGAAGTCCGGCGACCAGCCCGATTCTCGCTGGTTCTGGCCCCGTCTGGTGGGCCACCGACCACAATGGCGACCGGCGTTCCCGGCCTTTGGACCTTTTTACGGCCCGCCAGTCACTTTCACGCCTCCCCCAGACCAGCCCCTCACGTCAAACGGGACGGAACCTTGCCGTGCACATCGTTATGGGAGCGGCAGGGACCCGCTCCACCTCGGATAAGGGCATCGCCTGTTGGCGGATTGCCGGAGCCTCTGTCGGGACCTGGGACCTGGAAGCGCCAGCCTGCTCGCGGCACCCTTGACGCCCCCCTTTGGCGCAGCCTGCCATCCACTGAACCAGGCTGAACGGGAAGGCGATTTCCGCCGCCTCACCAAAGGGGCATCACCCTGGAGCCTGGATCGGCGCCCCCACGGTCTCGGAGGACTCGATCCACTGGCGTTCCGAACCCGCCCAACCACCAGGAACCACCCGAAACCACGCTTGCCTTCAAGGGGCTGCTTTGCTAAACGACGCGCCTTGCAGGGCTTGGCCCCGCGGGCGCATAGCTCAGTTGGTAGAGCAGCTGACTCTTAATCAGCGGGTCCCAGGTTCGAGCCCTGGTGCGCCCACCAATGAAATCAATAGCTTAGCCCGTAGCGCTTCAAATGTAAGCGGCAAAGATGAACCGTCTGGCTCAATCCGCCGTAACCCCGGCGGTCTCTGGCGAGGGATCTATCCAACGCTCCTGGTACCGCCGTTCCTGCAAGGCCGCCCGGACTGCACGTG